>JAEZCS010000208.1 GCA_023433445.1 Pseudomonadota bacterium
CGTGAAATTGCGGGAGGCGGTCATCCAAAGCCTTGGCTTTGAAGCATCGGGCGCCCTGTTCGAAGGCGGTTATGTGCGCAGCGGCAACCGATCCACGGAACTTCGCAAGGCGGCTGCGGCGGGAAGATTGACGGCCGAGGACCGTATCGAATTTGGCGAACTGGCGGAAAAGTGGCAGCTTTCCACTTTCGGCGCTCACTTCGTGGAGGTTGGCGTCGATGCCTATACCGGCGCCACGCGCATTCGCCGAATGCTGGCCGTCTGCGCAGCCGGCAGGATCATCAATCCCAAGTCGGCGCGCAGCCAGGTGATCGGCGCGATGACCATGGGGGTCGGCGGCGCATTGATGGAGGAACTGGCCGTCGACAGGCGTTTTGGTCTTTTCGTGAACCACGATCTCGCTTCCTACGAAGTGCCGGTTCATGCCGATATCCCGCATCAGGACGTGATCTTCCTGGACGAGGCGGACGACAAGGCCAATCCGATGAAAGCAAAGGGCGTAGGCGAACTCGGGCTGTGCGGTGTCGCTGCGGCAATCGCCAACGCCATCTACAACGCCACGGGTGTCCGCGTGCGTGACTATCCGATCACGCTCGACAAGCATCTGAACCATCTGCCGCCGTTGAGATGACAGCATCACCAGGTGCCGTTTCGTTAGTCGGTCGATAAAATAAATGATTACCCACATGTGAATAAATGTTGCAGAGCAGCATTGGCGCCTTGTCGATGGCAAGGTTCTTTTCGTAGATGCGGCTCGCAACGGATATCGAGGTCGGGAATTGGCTGAAGAGCGGTTCGGTCTGCGGCATGCTGCCGCCTGGGTTGGCGAGATAGTTGGCCCAGACAAGGGCTACGTCAATGTCGGCATCGTTTACACGCTTGCCATCACGCTTCTCTCGCTGGCGACACCGATTTCCGTCCAGCTGCTCATAAATTCGGTGGCGCGGACGGCGCTTGTCGCTCCGCTCTGGATATTGTCCGGTGTGTTGCTGGTGCTGCTCCTCCTTGTAGCGTGCCTGAGCGCCTTGCGGCTCCATCTGCTCACCATGTTCGAGCGTCGCCTGTTCGCGCGGGTGGTCGCCGAAGTTACGGTAAGGGCAGTTCATGCGCAGAACCCGTTTTTCGCAGATGCGAGCCGGGGCAGCCTGTTCAACCGCTATTTCGACATGGTCGTTGTCCAGAAATCAGTGCCGAGCCTGGTCATCGGCGCATTCACCATCATCCTCCAGGCTGCGGTCGGACTGGTGGTTACGAGTTTTTACCATCCCTTCTTTCTGGCCTTCAACATCGTTCTCGTGGTCACATGCTTTCTGATCTGGATGCTGTGGCGTCATGGCGCGATCACCGGTGCGGTCGGCGTATCGCACGCCAAGCATGAGGCCGCACACTGGCTGGAGAGTGTTGGCGCCTCCAACGGTTTTTACCAATCGGCACGCCATTTCAACTTCGCCATGGATCGTTCCGAATCCGTGACGGTGAACTACATCCAGGCGCACCGGCGCTATTTCCGATATAGCTTCGCCCAGGCCGTCGCCTATTTCCTCGTCTATGCCTTTGCTGCATCAGCTTTGCTCGCGCTGGGCGGCAGCCTCATTCTGGCAGGTGAACTGTCTATCGGACAACTGGTCGCGGCCGAACTGATCCTGTCGGGCGTTTTCTACGGCATTGCCCAGCTGGGCTGGTATCTCGATACATTCTATGATCTCGTCGCCAGTTCAGAAGAGTTATCGCAGATTTTTGCGATCCCGCAGGAACCGTTGGGATTGAGCGGTCAGGCGCCTCCCGACAGCTCCGTTCGCTTCCGCAACGTGGAACTAGCCGGCGCGCACTTCGACTTCGCGATCGAAAGTGGGGAGCAGGCCGTCATCCTGGCCGAGCCGGGCGTTGAAAATCAGATCGCGCTACTGCTCAAGCGCCACGTAAACCCTGATAGAGGGCTGCTGACGATCGGTGGCAGCGACCTTGGCAGCTTCGATATGTATCTGCTGCGATCAGCCGTGGTGGTGCTCAACCGGCCTACCATTGTTGACGTCACCATCCGCGAGTATCTGAACATGGCGGCTGGCGGCAATGCGAACAACGCGATAGCGATGGATATGCTGAACATCGTCGGCCTTGCGACGCGCATTTCGAGCCTGCCGAGGGGGTTGGATACGCAACTGGCAAGCTCGGGATCGCCGCTCTCAATTGTCGAGGTGATGCAGCTGAAGGTCGCAGCCGCGCTGATAAGCCGCCCGAAGGTTCCGCTCCTGTCCCAGCTTTACGACATGATGCCCGCCAGCGCACTGCACGCGATGCTCAAGATATTCCGCGAGCACGGCACGACGGTTCTGCTATTTACCGGACGCCCGGAAGCGCTGGATCTGGACAGCTGTCTCTGGCTGGGAGCGCAAGCACAGCACCGATTTGCGGACAAAGCCACTCTGTCCAAGTTCCTTGCTGAGAAGGAAGGCCAGCCGTGACGATCAGTGAGACGCCGCTGACGCATTTCCGGTCCCTTGCCGCGCTCGCCCCGCCGCGTCTCGCAGTGGTAATAGCCTGGCTGATCCTCGTGGGGCTGTGCCTTGCGGTCGCGATCCTTTTCGTGCCGTGGCGGCAGACTGCCCAAGGTAGCGGCCAAGTCATCTCGCTCGACCCGGACGACCGGCCGCAGCAGGTTTCGTCACTGGTGGACGGCCGGGTGGACCGGTTTTTCGTTCAGGACGGTCAGCAAGTGAAAGCGGGCGACCCAATCGTCAAGGTGATCGATGTGGACCCCAACTTTCTTGATCGGCTGGCTGCCGAAAAGGCGGAAGTGCTGGCGCAAATTGCCGCTATCGAGCAGGCCCGTGCCGTCGCCTCCATCGATGTGGGGCGCACCGCGCAGCTTTTCAGTGAAGGGCTGGCCGCGCGCCGTGACTATGAACTGACCCAGATAAAGGTCGCGGATGCAAACGCGAAGCTTGCCGAAGCGCGGGCCAAGCTTCAGCAGATCGAGGTGCAACAGAGGCGGCAATCGGCGCAGGTCGTGACCGCGCCGCGCGCGGGGCGGATCCAGAACCTCAACGCTGCAGCGGGCGGTGCCCTGATCTCCGCAGGCACCGTGCTCGCGACCGTCGCGCCCGAACAGATCGAACGTGCGGTCGAACTGTTCATCGACGGACGCGACATTCCCCTGGTTGACCGGGCGCGCCCCGTGCGGCTCGAGTTTGAGGGTTTCCCCGCATTCCAGTTCAGCGGATGGCCGGCTTTTGCGGTCGGCATCTACGACGGGCAAGTCCGTTCTGTGGACCCTACGCCTCGGGCGGATGGACGGTTTCGTGTGCTGGTTGAACCGGCGCGGGGTAAACCGGCCTGGCCCGACCAGCGTTTCGTGCGCCAAGGCGGCAAGGCGCTGGGCTGGATACAGGGCAACAATGTTACGGTCGGCTATGAACTGTGGCGACAGCTCAACGACTTCCCCTTGAATTTCGAAGAGGGCGATGCCGGTCAGAAAACACAGGAGAAAGTCGGCAAGAGCTCGATCGAAAAGAAGAAAAAGTGACGATGCGGATCGTGATTGGCCTGACCCGGCTGCTGGCCGCTGGCCTGTCCTCGGCGGCACAGGCGCAGGATAGCCCCCCACCATCGGCGAACGGGAGCGCCGTGCCACTGACGCTGCAGGAGGTGCTGCAATCGTCGGCTCGGTCCGCGCCTGATATCGTCGCGGCGCTAGCGCGTAATCGGCAAGCGGAGGCACGCGCGTTGACGGCCCAGGGCGCGTTCGACACGATCTTCGCCGTAGAGGCGCGCAGCCGCGTGGCGGGCTATTACGATGGCTCGGAAATCGCGGGCAAGGCCGAGCAACCCCTTAGCGACAACGGCGGCTATCTTTATGGCCAATACCGGACGTCGCGCGGCGATTTCCCTGTCTACGAGGACAAATCCTATACCAACCGCCTGGGCGAGCTGAAGGTGGGCACGCTCTATTCGCTGATGCGCGACCGGCTGATTGACGCGCGGCGTTCGCAGTTCCGGCTGGCCGCCAACGACATCGACATTGCGCGGTTCGAAACCAAAGCCACGAGCATAGGCGTCCAGGCACGCGCAGTAGAGGCTTATCAGAAATGGGTCGCTGCCGGACTCAAGCTCAAGGCATATGAGGCGCTGCTGGGGCTGGCCAAGGGGCGTGCGCACGGAATCGAACGTCAGGTGCAGCTCGGCGCCCAGCCCGATATCCTTTTGACCGAGAACGAAGCGAACCTTGTGAGGCGGCAGGCGTTCGTCCTGGAGGCAAGGCAGGATTTTCGGGCCGCCGCCGTCAAGCTGTCCCTTTATTATCGCGATGCGGATGGCATGCCAGTGGTCGTCGACGAAGCGCGGCTGCCCGCCGATGCCAGGGCACTGGACGGGATCAGGACCGACCCCGCCTTCAATCTGGAAGGCCGTCCAGATTTCGCGATCATGCTTGAGGAAATCGACAAGGCGAACATCAGGTTGGCTCTTGCCCGCAACGACCTGTTGCCAAGGATCGACCTGGGAGGAGAAGTGGCCAAGGACGTCGGCCCGCCAGGTCTTGGCGGGCGAAGCCGGACGCCACTCGAGATGATCGTCGGCGTCACCTTCAAAATCCCCCTGCAGAACCGCCAAGCCAAAGGCAAGCTGGCTGAAACACAGGCGAAGATCGACGAACTGTCGGTCAAGCAGCAGTTCCTGGCAGAGAAGATCCGAGCCGAAGTCACTGCGATCGACCTGGAGGTCGAAACCGCGAACCAGCTGGTCGCAACGACAGAGAGGGAGCATGCGCTGGCGCAGCGTCTGGCCGCGGCCGAGCGGCGTCGTTTCCAGCTTGGCTCAAGAGACTTCTTCCTGGTCAACCAGCGCGAGGAAAGCGCGACCAACGCCGAGGTCAAGCTGATAGAGGCGCAGGCTCGCATCGCCGCAGCGAAAACCGAATTGGCCGCCGCGACAGCCGATGAGGATGCGCTTGGGTTGGCCGAAGTTATGAAACCCGAGTGATCACCTATGCCGTCAGTCGGTTGAGGTGGCTTTTTGACGAGCGCCCTTCAAACGGACACTTGAGGATGTCGCTCTAGAGCATCGAGCCTTTAATCGGACGCATATCCGGCTGCCTTGAGGAAGTTCCAGCATTCGTCTGGTGTGTAGAGGTCGCAAATGTTGCCGATTGCCTGCCAGAGGGCATCGATGGTTCTGGCGC
>JAEZCS010000219.1 GCA_023433445.1 Pseudomonadota bacterium
TACATGGTGTGTAAGGACATTGTGAGGATGGCTGATTTAACCGAGTACCCTACGCCTAGAAGCCGTAAGAACCCGGGGCCGCCGCCCACATGTCCCTTCATCATACTAACAATGTCAAAGAGCCGACAACTTAAGAGGGACAGCCATTCTTCCTCGAAACTTACTTCCGAGGGAGTGTGTCCCGTCTATGTTGGCGACCGTCCGTTTCAGCGCCGTGTTGGCGTCGTTCCGTCCGGTGAGGCGGCATATATGGAGGGGTTCTCGAACCGTCAAACAGTTTTTGCACTTTTGTTTCAGAAATTTTTGGACTTCCTCCTCTAAGGGTCGATCTGGCGCATGGGGCGCCAGAGGAATGGGTTCACAAATGGCTTTGCTTGATGCCGACGCAGATGATGCCGGCTTTGGCGCGCGCATAAGAAGTGCGCTCTTTTGGCGATCGGGCAGTCAGATCTTGTCGCAAATGATCAGCTGGGTCGTCACGCTGGCCGTGATCCGGCTGCTTGATCCCGCCGACTACGGCCTGTTCGCGATGACGCAGGTGATCTTGAACTTCGCGACTTTCCTCAACGGCTATGGATTGGTCAGCGCGCTGGTTCAGTCGGAAACGCTCGATTCGCATAAGCTGCGTCAGGCGTTCGGCATCATGTTGCTGCTGAACGGCGGACTCGCATTGGCGCAGTTGCTGATCGCACCTTGGGCAGCGGGTTATTATGAGCAGCCCATGGTGGCAGACCTGCTCAGGGTGCAAGCACTGCTCTACCTGTCGACTCCATTCATCTCCATACCGGAAGCACTCATGGGACGGGCGCTGGATTTCAAGCGGCCGGCCCTTGTCAACCTGATCGCGGCAGCGGCTTCGGCCGCAGTGGCCCTGACAGGCGCTCTGTCGGGATGGGGTGTCTGGACGCTGGTGTTCGCGCCGATAGCGGGCTTCTGGGTCAAGGCGGTGGGCTATGTCATCGCTACCGGTTTCCGGCCGATTCCCAGCTTCGATTTTCGTGGCACGGGCGCCATGGTCACTTATGGTGCATCCCTGCTCGGCGGCCAGCTTTTCTGGATCATACAAAGCCAGGCGGATATCTTCATCGGCGGGCGCGCGCTCGATCCGCATCAGCTTGGCCTCTACGCCGAAGCCCTGTTCCTGACCCAGATCTTCGTGTCGAAATTCATCCCGCCGCTGAACGACGTCGCCTTCCCCGCCTATGCCCGGATGCAGAAGGATCCGGCGCGAATCGCATGGTCTTTCTGCAAGGCCGTGCGGCTGCTCCTGCTCATTTCCTGCCCGGTCTATCTTGGCATGGCGGTCACTGCCGAGCCGTTGGTGGAGACCCTGTTCGGCGCGAAGTGGCTCGAGATGGCACCCTTTGTCTCAATCCTTGCGCTCGCCATGCCGTTCATGACGCTGCAGGTCATGTTCGCGCCGGTCAGCAATGCCCTGGGGCGTCCCGGGATTACGGCGCGAATCGCGGCGGTAGGGGCTGTGTTGATGCCGATCGCCTTCCTGCTCGGCATTCAGTTCGGCGCGATCGGCCTGGCCTGGGCGTGGCTGGGCGCCTTCCCGGTGCTGACTGTCGTTACCGCGCGCTTGGCCGGGGGGCCGATGGGACTGCGACTGACGGATCTGATTCGCGCGGGCGCCCCCGGACTTGGCTGCGCCATCGTGATGGCGGCGATTGTGCTGATTATCGATTCGCTGCTGCCGTCGCTGCCGGCACTGGTGCGCCTATGCGTTCTGGTGCCTGCAGGCGGTCTGGCCTTCCTTGCCACCCTGATGCTTTGCGCGCGCGGCACATTGATGGAACTCGTCAGCCTGGTGGTAAGGCGGACCGCGCCTCAGCCTGCCGCCGCGTGATTTACGCAGACTGTATGTAATCGCGCAGCGATGCAGCTTCCGATTCGATGCTGTCGATTCGGAATTTGACGAGGTCGCCGATTGACACCAGACCTGCCAGCCGACCATCGACCACGACAGGCAGATGGCGCACCCGCTTCTTGGTCATCAGTGACAGGCAATGGATCACCGGTGTCTTGTCATCGGTCGTGATCGCAGGGGTGGTCATCACCTCCCCTACGCTGCGCTCCAGCACCGCAGCGCCCTCTCGCGCAAGCTGGTGGACGAGGTCGCGTTCGGAGAAAACGCCCAGCACCTGTCCGTCATCGACAACGGGCACGCACCCGATCCGCCGCTCGGACAAAAGCTGGACTACCGACAGCACACTGTCCTCCGATCGGACCTGAGTGACCTCATGTCCTTTGCTCTGCAGAATCGCGGTGATCGTCATACCCCGTCTCCTTGCGTTCAGACATTATGCGTCCGTCCCTTGATGATCCCACTTTCGTTCCCCAAAGAAAAGGGATGAGAGATAAACAGGGCCTGGACGATCCGCAGATTTCAGCGACCGCCTGGGGGCGGTTTCGCCGCATGATGCTTTGGATGGCGCTTGGTGGCGTCTTGTGCGTTGGGATCGCATTGGTCTGCCTTCGGATATGGGCTGGCCCCATGCCGCTGCACATGGTCCTTGCCACCATCATTGGGGTCTGGTTGACCTTCATGTTAGGGACCGGACTGATGGCGCTGTTATTCCTGTCCAGCGGGACGGGCCATGATGATCAGGTCATTGATCCACTAAAGGACGAGGTATCCATCGATGACTGAGAAGAAAGGCGAACTCGTCCTGCGCGTCGTCCCCCGCATGACGGAGATCAACAGCAACGGTCATATCTTCGGGGGATGGATCTTAAGCCAGATGGACATCGCCGGAGGGATCGTGGCGGGCCGATTGGCAGAGGGCGCGGTGGCCACCGTGGCCATCGACGGAATGAAGTTCATTTCTCCGATGCTGCTCGGCGATATCGTAACCGTCTATGCGCATGAGGAACGCCGCGGGCGTACATCCCTTGGCATTCGCGTCGACGTGGTGGCGACACGAGGGCCGGATCAGCAACAGATCGACCTGACGAGCGGCATCTTCACCTTCGTCGCTCTTGATGACGAGCATAAGCCGCGCGCGCTGCCCACACGGTGAAATGCCTCCAATGAAAAGAAAAAGGGGGCGGCGCGAACGCCACCCCCTCTAAATTCTATTTCGCTGCTGTTCGGAGCGAGGCGTCAGATCATTCCGCCGCTTCGGCAGCCGGACGCGCGCGGCGGGTACGCTTGCGCGGCGCCTCCTCCGCAGCGGGCTCGCTGTCATTGTCGGCACGGGCGATCGACGGCGGCAGGACGGAAAGATCGAGCCCTTCGCTGCCTTCAGACTTTGCCACATCCGCCTTGCGGGGGCGGCCGCGACGGGCACGGGGCGCTTCAGGCGCTGCCGCAGCTTCCGTCTCAGCCTGAGGTTCAGGCGCGGGTTCCGCCACCGGGGTCGCCGCTTCGAGAGCTTCGGCCTCCTGCCGCTCGGCTGCCTCATAGGCCGGCCGCTCGCGGCGCGGACGATCTCGGCGGGTGCGGTTATCCCGATTATCCTGTTGGTCGCGCTGCTGGTCGCGGCGGCGATCGCCTTCATAGCCGCGCTCGAACTGCTGCTGCTGCGGCGTCTCGCCACGATTGTCGTCGCCTGCGAAGTCCGAAGCGTCGAAATCATCGCCTTCATAATCGCCATTGTCTTCGGGGCGGCGGAAGCGCTGTTGCTGCTCCTCCTGCCGGGCACGGTTGTCGGCCAGCACACGGAAATAATGGTCGGCGAACTGCAGATAATATTCTGCATTCACACGGTCGCCCGCCATCTGGGCGTCGCGAGCCATATTCTTGTACTTTTCGAGAAGCTGGACCGCGTTGCCGCGCGCGCGGCTGTCGATCCGGTTGCCGCTATCGCCACCGCCCCGGTTGCCGCCGCTAGGGCGTCCGTTATTGTTCCGGCCGCGATTACGGCGACCGGCCTGCCTATTGTTGATCAAGAGCTGGTCCTTGCGTTCACTTTGCCATTCACTGAAAACATCGTTCAGTCGCATCCTAAATCACCGCCAGATCATCAGGCCGGGTAGGGCTCCGCCAGGCAAAGGCTGTGCGACAACCCTTGCCCTTACGCTGCCAGAGGCGCCTGCGCAGCAGCGCCATCGTGACTTTGAAGGAGCGGGAAAACGGCCTCTTCTCAGCTAAGCCCCACGGGGCAGATCCTCAGGATAATGCCGTCCCTACTCACCATGTAGTGCCTTTGTGGAGATAAACCAAGCAATTTTCGCTTGTGCCGGGGCAATTCCGGCGACCTATGCGGATAAATCCGTAAGCCGCCATTCGCAGCAGTTGGGGCAGAACGATATAGCGCCAAAAAACCCTCAATTCCGAGAGCTTTACTCGCACCGGAGGCCGTCGTGGCCCTTCAGGACTGCCGAAGGGCGTTCAGCGAGCAAGCAGCGGTCGTGTCCCGCCATATCCTTGTGGACCGCTACTCCAAGCCCCTCTGCACGCATCAACGCTGAAACGCTTTCCCTCTGATCATGGCCGATCTCGATGGCAGCCACTCCGTCGCTTGTGAGAAGTCTGGCGATCATCGGTGCGATCCGCCGATAATCGTCCAGACCGTCTATTCCAGCAAAGAGAGCGCTTGCAGGTTCGTGCAGCACATCGCCGGTCAGTCTCTCTTCGCTCGCGATATAGGGCGGGTTGGCGAGGATCAGATCGAACTCACCGGCGATTCCCTCCGCCCAGTTTCCCAGTCGAAAAGACGCGCGACCCGCAAGACCGAGCCGTTCCGCATTATTTTGCGCCACAGCCAGCGCGGCGGCGGACAGATCCACTCCAATTCCTTTAGCTTGGGGCCAATGATCCAGCGCCGCAAGCAACAGTGCGCCCGATCCGGTGCCAAGATCGAGTATCCGTTCCGGCGAACGGTCCTTGAAATGCTCGATCGCTGCCTCGATCAACGTCTCGGTATCGGGGCGCGGGATCAGCACGTCGGGCGTGACCCGCAGGCTGACCGTCCAGAAATCCCGGATGCCAGTTATATAGGCGATGGGTTCACCGCCAAGCCTCCGGTCGAGAAGTACGCCGAAGCGATCGGGCACGGACAGATCCTGCTGGCGAAGCAGCAACTCATTCCGGCTGATGTCCAGCGCGTGCGCGAGCAGCAGTTCGGCGTCGAGCCGCGGCGTGCTGCTGATCTTGTCGAGTTGCGCAGCCGCATCGCGGAGCGCCTGGGCGATGCTCACCCGATGCCATCCAACTGGGCGAGGCGCGCGGCTTCATCCTCGGCAATCAGCGCATCGATGATTTCAGCGAGGCCAGCGCCTTCCAAGATTTCCGGCAGGCGATGCAGGGTCAGGTTGATACGGTGATCGGTCACGCGGCCTTGCGGGAAATTATAGGTACGGATGCGTTCGGACCGGTCCCCTGAGCCGACCATCGCCTTTCTCGCACCCGCCTGCTCGCTCTGCGTCCGTTCCCGTTCCGCTTCATAAAGCCGAGCACGCAGCACCTGCATGGCTTTCGCCTTGTTCTTGTGCTGTGATCTTTCGTCCTGCTGCGTCACAACGATGCCGCTCGGCAGGTGTGTGATTCGGACGGCGCTGTCGGTGGTGTTCACATGCTGCCCGCCAGCGCCAGACGCCCGGTATATGTCGATCTTCAAGTCGCTGTCGGCGATCTGCACATCGACTTCTTCGGGTTCCGGGAGGACAGCGACGGTTGCGGCGGAGGTATGGATGCGCCCGCCGCTTTCCGTAACGGGTACGCGCTGTACCCGATGGACTCCGCTCTCGAACTTGAGCTTGGCGAACACCCCTATGCCCGCGATGCTGGCCACCACTTCCTTGAAGCCGCCGACTTCAGCCGCGTTTGCGGAGATCATCTCCATTTTCCAGCCCTGCGCGTCGGCATAGCGCTGATACATGCGGAAAAGGTCGCCCGCGAACAGCGCAGCTTCGTCACCGCCAGTTCCTGCCCGGATTTCCAGCATGGCGGGGCGTGCGTCGGCCGCGTCGCGTGGCAGCAACTGCAGGGCAAGTGCACGTTCGGCGCCCGGCAGCTGGCTCTTGATCAGCTGCATTTCCTCCTGCGCCATCTCGCGCATGGCGGCATCCGCCTCGGCCCCGTCACCGCCCGCCATATATTCAAGCGCCTTAAGCTCCTGCCGAAGCCGTCGCACTTCATGTGCGGCACGTGCGACTGGCTCGATCTCGGCATATTCCTTCGACAGCCGCACGAATTCCTCAGGCGCGAGGTCGGCACGCGTCATCGACGCCTGCACCTCGTCCCGGCGCGCCTCGATCTGCGCGATGCGTTCGGCGGAAATATGCATCAAAGAGCCGTCAGCTTCTCGACCAGTCCGGCCAACGGCACGGCTTGCTGTTCCCCGGACCGCAGATCGCGCAGACCCACTTCGCCACGAGTCAGTTCATCCTCGCCAATGATGACAGCCCAGGAGGCGCCCGAGGCATTGGCGCGCTGCATCCGCTTCTTCATATTCCCCCGAAAACCCATGTCGCACATAATCCCGGCGCGGCGAAGATCAGCGACAAGGCCCGTCGCCCTCGCTTCCGCCGCCTCGCCCAGCGGGATCATGACCACTGTGGGCGCGGAAGGTTCCGGCGCATCTACCAGCATGGCGAGCCGCTCAATGCCCGCAGCCCAGCCAACGGCGGGAGTCGCCGGGCCGCCGAGGTTCTCGATCAGTCCGTCATAGCGTCCGCCGCCAAGCACGGTGCCCTGTGCGCCCAGCCGGTCGGTGATGAACTCGAACGCAGTATGGCGGTAATAATCAAGGCCGCGCACCAGCCGGGCGTTGCGCTGCCAAGCGACGCCCGCCGCGTCCAAGCCCGCCGTCACCTTATCGAAGAAAGCACGGGCCTCGTCAGTCAAATAGGCATCGATCTCGGGTGCGCTGTCCGCCACAGGCCGATCGCGCGGGTCCTTGCTGTCGAGGATGCGAAGCGGGTTGCGGCTCAGCCGGTCGAGACTTTCTTCCGAAAGCTGATCGCGATGCGCTTCGAAATGGGCGACTAGCGCGGTGCGCCAGGCGTCACGGCTTTGCGCGTCACCCAGCGTGTTGAGGTTCAGCGTGACGCCCTCGGAAACGCCAAGCTCGCGCAGCAGCTGATCGGCGAAGACCAGCAGCTCGATATCCGCCCCTGCTTCGCCAGCGCCGATGATTTCGGCGTCCAGCTGGTGGAACTGGCGAAAGCGGCCCTTTTGCGGACGCTCGTAACGGAACAGTGGACCATGGGTTGCCACTTTGAGCGGCGCATATTGCTGCCAGCCTTCGGTGACATAGGCCCGCGCGATCCCCGCGGTGAATTCGGGACGAAGCGTGATGCTATCGCCGCCGCGGTCCTCAAAGGTGTACATCTCTTTCGAAACGACATCGGTGCTTTCGCCAAGCGAACGGGCGAATACGGCGGTGGCTTCAAACACCGGGACTTCGACCCGATGAAAGCCATAGAGCCTGCGGACGCGATCGAAGGTCGCGATCACATGGGCAAAGCGTTCTTGGAACGCGTCAGCGGTGCCCCCCAGCATGTCCTGCGTGCCGCGCACCGCATTGGGCGTCTTTGGGCGCGGATTTTCGATTTTCGCCATGGGGATGCGCCTTTAGCGGCAAAGAAGGCTCAAGGAAACGCGCTTTTTTGTCACATAATGTCGCCGCTCTTCTTCCGGGTGGACGCGGTCATCTTGGTTCGTCATGCTGATTTCATAAGGCATTCCTGCCGCGTCTTTTTTCGGAGACAGACATGATCCGCAGCCTCGCTGCCGCCCTCTTGCTTTCCACCGCCATCATCAGCCCGCTTGCTGCCCAGGATGCCGTAAGGTCAAAGCCTGCCGCACTGCCGGTGAACAACGCCACTACGGCGCCCCGCGACGTACCTTACCCCGGCGGTACGATCCGGCTGGAAGTCGATGCGCCCGACACAACCCAGAGAATCTTTCGGGTAAAGGAGCATATTCCCGTCGCGACGAGCGGCCCCATGACGCTGCTGGTGCCCGAATGGCTGCCGGGCAATCATGCGCCGCGCGGG
>JAEZCS010000239.1 GCA_023433445.1 Pseudomonadota bacterium
CCGCCACTGACGCGGGCAGAAACCTACGGCCCGCTCAAGGAACTGGAGGCGCTGGTCGATGAATATTATCTGGCGGCGGGCATGGACCCGCGCAGGCTGGAGACGCTGCGGCGGGACATATTGGCGCTGGCTGCGGCGCAGGGGCTGGACAAGGATGCAGGGGCTCAGGGCAGCGGTGATGATGCGCTGGCGGCGATCGACAATTATCTGTGTGAGTTAAAAGAAATGCAGATCCGCGATGGTCTGCATGTCTTCACCCTATCGCCCGAGCGGGCATTGCGCCGCGATTTGCTGATCGCCTTGGCTCGCTGCCCCAGGGGATTGGACGGAGGGCAGCAATCGCTGCTGCGGGCGTTGGCTGATGATCTGGCGCTTGGGTTCGATCCGATCGACTGCGGCATGGGCATGCCGTGGACGGGGCCGAGACCGCAGATTCTGGCGGATACGACACCTGACGTCTGGCGCAGCACCGGCGATACGGTCGAGCGACTCGAGCTCTATGCCATGCAGCTACTCGATACGGGAGAAGCCGGTCCCGGGCCTGCAAGTGCGCAGGTTCTGGACACGATCCGCAATGACCTCGCGCCCCGCGTCGACGCTTGCGGAGGGGCGGAGAAGACGGCACTGCTTCAGGCGCTCGACGGAAGGTTCGTGGCGCCCGGTCCCTCCGGGGCACCGACACGGGGACGGCCCGATGTATTGCCGACCGGACGGAATTTCTATTCGGTCGATACGCGCGCGGTGCCGACCGTCGCGGCGTGGAACCTGGGCCAGAAATCGGCAGAGCTGGTCGTGCAGGACTATCTCCAGCGAGAAGGCGGATATCCGCGCTCCATCGCCCTGTCCGCCTGGGGCACGGCGAACATGCGTACCGGCGGTGACGACATCGCGCAGGCGCTCGCGTTGATGGGCGTGCGGCCGCGGTGGGATTGGGGTTCGGGACGGGTGGTCGGGTTTGAGGTGATGACGATCGCCGAACTCAACCGGCCCCGCGTGGACGTGACGTTGCGCGTGTCCGGATTCTTCCGCGACGCTTTTCCCGAACAGATCGACCTGGTCGACAGCGCCGCCCGCGCCGTCATGGGACTGGACGAGCCAGAAGAGGACAATCCCGCCGCCGCGCGTCACCGGGCGGAAGCGGCGGCGCTCATGGCCGAGGGCGCGGCTGAAAAGGCAGCGCTACGCCGCGCTGGGACGCGTGTCTTCGGATCGAAACCGGGCGCCTATGGCGCGGGATTGCAGGCGATGATCGACGAGCGGCTGTGGCATGATCGTTCGGACCTGGCGAACATCTATCTCGATTGGGGAAGCCACGCCTATGGCGGCGGCGTCGAGGGCGATGCGGAACGCGACCTGTTCGCCCGGCGGCTGGGCGAGGCTGATGCTCTCATCCAGAATCAGGATAATCGCGAGCATGACCTGCTCGACAGCGATGATTATTATCAGTTCGAAGGCGGGATCGCAGCAGCGGTCGAGCATCTGGCGGGCCGCCAGCCACTCCGCTATCATAATGACCATAGCAGGCCCGAACGGCCGGTCATCCGGACGCTGGAGGACGAGATCGGCCGGGTGGTGCGTGCGCGCGTCACCAATCCCAAATGGATCGCGGGCATGATGCGCCATGGCTACAAGGGCGCGTTCGAAATTGCTGCCTCCGTCGATTATCTCTTCGCCTTCGCCGCGACGACGCATGGCGTCAAAGACCATCATTTCGACGCCGTCCACGCCGCCTTCATCGAGGACGAAGCCGTGCGCGCCTTCATGGCCGAAGCCAACCCCGCCGCGCTGCGCGAAACCGCCGCACGCCTCCACGAAGCGCTGGACCGGGGGCTGTGGCGCCCACGTTCGAACAGCGCCGCCATGATCCTTGCCCAACTGAAGGAAGATCGCCCATGATCGAACGTACGCCCGAACAGCATGCCGAAAAGATGAAGAAGAAGCAGGCCGCCCATGACAAGATCATGGCTACCAAGACGCGGGAAAAGGGCCTGCTGATCGTGCACACCGGCAAGGGCAAGGGCAAGACGACCGCCGCGCTGGGCATGGTCGTCCGCGCCATCGGGCATGGCAAGCGGGTCGGCGTCGTCCAGTTCGTGAAGGGCGCGATGACCACCGGAGAAAAAGCGGTGTTCGATGCGTTCCCCGATAATGTCACGTTCAAGCCGATGGGCGAAGGCTTCACCTGGAACACGCAGGACAAGACCCGCGACATTGCACTCGCCCGCGAAGCATGGGACGAGGTCAAGCGGATGATCGCCGACCCTGCTTATGATATGGTGCTTGCGGACGAGTTGAATATCGTCCTGCGGTACGATTATCTGCCTGTGGAGGAGGTGCTGGAAGCGGTGACGAACAGGGACGAGATGAAGCATGTTCTCATTACCGGCCGCAACGCGCCCGAACCCTTGATCGACGCAGCGGATCTCGTGACCGAGATGACGCTGGTGAAGCACCCCTTCCGCAGCGGCGTGAAGGCTCAGGCGGGGATCGAATTTTGATATGAGCGGGCCCGCCATCATGCCGATCGACAGCGCGCAGTTCGAAGCGCTGGTGCGGGCGCGGCGGGATATTCGCCATTTCAGGACCGATCCGATCGACGAAGCGGACGTAGAATGGCTGCTGAGCATGGCCCATCGCGCGCCTTCAGTGGGCTTGTCGCAGCCATGGCGCTTCGTGCGCATAGAAACGGAGGCGCTACGCGAACAACTGGCTTGTCATGTCGACCGACAGGTCAGGGAAGCGGGCAAGGAATATGATGGCGAGCAGGACAGGCTCTATCGCAGTCTGAAGCTTCACGGTCTGCGAGAGGCGCCGGTGCTGTTCGCCGTCTACTGCGACGATGGGACGGAGACCGGCCACCATCTGGGCGCGGTGACCATGCCGGAAGCGCGACGCTATAGCTGCGTCATGGCTGTGCACACCCTATGGCTGGCCGCGCAGACCCGGCGGGTCGGCATGGGGTGGGTATCGATCATGGAGCCCGAAGGCGTGGACGCGATGCTGGATATTCCGCCAGGCTGGGAGTGCCTGGGCCTGCTATGCCTGGGTCGGCCTGTCAGCGAAGAAGACGTGCCGGAACTGGAGCGTCGGGGCTGGGAGCAGCGGACCGATTGGCATTCGGTGGTCGTACGGCGCTGAGCCCCCCGATCACCCCCGCAGGAAATCCAGCGCCAGCGCTTCGAACCGGTCCTTGTGCTCGATCATGGTCCAATGGCCGCAGCGCGGGAAAACATGCAATTCAGCGTTGGGGATGATGCGCATGGGCAGCAGCGCGCCATCCAGCGGGCTCACTTTATCGTCGCGGCCCCACATGATGAGGGTCGGCGCCTGGATCTTGCCGAGATAGTCGATGCGCTGCGAAACGCCCGGCCCGCTCATCGACTGCGCGATGAAGCCGAGGGCGGCGCGCGTATACATCTTGCGGCTGCTTTCCATCGTTACCGGTTCCAGCGCCGCCTTGTAGCGCATGTCGATCAGTTCGTCGGTGATGATGGATTTGTCGTACACCATGGACTCTAGCCAGGCGATGATGTTCTCCCGCGTCGGATCTTCGATGAAGTCGACAAGGCGGGTCAGCCCTTCATTGGGGAAGGTCGAGGTGATGTTGAATCCGATGCCGCCAATCGTGATGTAGCGCAGAACGCGATCGGGATGAGAAGCCGCCAGATGACCGCCAATGATCCCACCATAGCTGTTGCCGACGACATGGGCGCGATCGATGCCTAGGCCGTCCATCAGCGCGACGACGGCGTCGCGCGCTACGGCTACCGGATCGCCATCAACGGGATCGGATTTCCCATAACCCGGCGCATCCAGGATGATCGTGCGGAAATGTTGGGAGAAGAAGGGCAGATTGCCCCGGAAATTTGCCCAACCGGTGACACCGGGGCCGGACCCATGGAGCAGCAGCAGGGCGGGGCCTGATCCCGCCTCATGATAATGGAGGCGGCCATGGCCCGTTTCCAGAAAGCGGCTGGTCGCTTCAAAGCTGAAATCGCTCATCTTTTCCTCTCCAAACTTTGCATTTGTTGGCGTGGGCGTAGCTGCGATGCGCGATCGACGCAAGGAAGCGGGCCCGTGGCCACTTCCCTTTCGCGTGCATCGCCATTATGAAGCGCGTCGAACCAGGTTCGCTTGGTTCATCGATCGCGCCGGTGCCCCACCTAGGGGCTTAAATGGGAATGCGGTGCGGGAGGAATCCCTCCCTAATCCGTAGCTGTCCCTGCAACTGTGAGCGGCGAGCGAGGCATGGACCGGCCAGTCCCGACAAAGGACGGCCAGCCACTGGAGTAATCCGGGAAGGCCCCATGCCAAGCTATGACCCGCAAGCCAGGAGACCTGCCGGAGCAAAGGTCGCTCTTGCCATGATCCAGGGGATGGTCACGGCTCGGTTCTCCGTTTGAGCGACGAATTTCGTGCGGCTGCGGCCGTGCAGGCGAGCGGCCTGACCGCCTCCCTGCGCGCGCCGTCCGCGGGTCGTGGCGCAGGTGCTGGAGGACTGGGCAATGCAGGAGTTTGTGCGGCATAACACCGCCGGCGCAGGGCCACGTCATGGCGTGCGAGGCTGGTGTCCGACAGCATGGCGGCCCATGATGGCGGGCGACGGGTTGCTGGTACGGGTGCGTCCCGCGCTCGGTCGGATGGACCGCGCGCAAGCCATGGGGCTGTGCGAAGCGGCGCTTGCCTATGGCAACGGCCATATCGATGTCACCAACCGCGCGGCCTTGCAGATCAGGGGCGTTGCGCAAGCGGGCCATCGCCTGCTGATGGACCGACTGGTAAGCCTTGGACTCGCGCATGCCGATGCAGAGCGAGACACGCAGCTTCCCATGCTCATCAACCCGGATTGGCGCGACGGCGATGACAGCGCGCTGATCGCGACGGAATTGTTGGCGCGGCTAAACGAACTGCCCGACCTCCCCGCCAAGGTAGGGTTTGCGATCGACGCGGGTTCCGCCCCCGTGCTGAGCGCCGCATCGGCCGATTTCAGGGTGGAGCGGGCTGCGAGCGGTGGGCTGATCCTGCGGGCCGACGGGCGCGCCCATGGTTTCCCGGTCAACGCAGCCTACGCGACGGATGCGCTGATCCGTATGGCGCACTGGTTCGTGGCGAGTGGCGGCGTTCAGGCAGGAAGGATGGCCCGACACGACGCGCCGTTGCCCGAAGCAGGGACCGTTGCCGCTGCCCCGCCACGCCCGCGTGACGCCGCTTTGGCCGCTGCGCCCGGCCCATTCCGCGCCGCGCCATTCGGCCGGATCGAGGCCGCAGCGCTCCTTGCCGCCATCGCCGATGATGTGCAGGCGCTGCGAGTCACGCCGTGGCGCGGACTGGTGTTGGAGGGTAGCGACGCACCTGCCGATGATCCCACCGATCCGCGTCTTGCCGCCGATGCCTGCCCAGGCGCTCCCGCCTGTCCTCAATCGAGCGTCGCAACCCGTGACTTTGCAGCGAAGCTCGCACCCCATGTGCCGGGATTGCATGTGTCCGGTTGCGCCAAAGGCTGCGCCCGACCTTCGCAGGCGCCTGTCGTCCTGACCGGGCGAGAGGGACTCTTCGACCTTGCCCACAATGCGCGCGCGGGAGCGCCGCCGCTGCAGGCAGGCCTGTCCCCAGATCAGATATTTGCCCATTTCGGAGCCCATTGATGCCGCATCTTTACGAAACAGACGGCGCGGAAATCTATCGCCAATCCTTCCGCATGATCCGCGCGGAAGCCGCGCTGGACCGCTTTTCGGCCGAGGAAGAGCGGGTGGCCGTGCGGATGATCCATGCGGCGGGCATGGTCGGTCTGGCGCCATATATCCGCTTCTCGGCAAGATTTGCCGGAGATGCGATTGCCGCGCTGGAGGCAGGCGCCCCTGTCCTGTGCGATGCGCGAATGGTGTCGGAAGGGATCACGCGCGCCCGCCTGCCCGCCGGCAATGCGGTCATCTGCACCTTGAACGATCCTCAGGTTCCCGATCTCGCCCGGTCGATGG
The DNA here is from genome assembly GCA_023433445.1 of Pseudomonadota bacterium. Lineage (GTDB taxonomy): Bacteria > Pseudomonadota > Alphaproteobacteria > Sphingomonadales > Sphingomonadaceae > Sphingobium. Next base: position 5,979 of record JAEZCS010000239.1, read on the forward strand.
CAAACACACGGTCGGCCGCCGCGCTGGAGCTGTGGAGGCCCCATCTGGCCGGAGCTGTAGTCGCCATCGGTAACGCTCCTACCGCGCTGTTCCACCTGCTCAACATGCTGGAGGACCCGGCTTGTCCCCGTCCGGCGGCGATCATCGGCTGTCCCGTCGGCTTCGTGGGCGCGGCAGAATCGAAGCAAGCGCTTTGGGAAAGCGGGCCTGTGCCCTGCTGCATCGTCGAAGGACGGCTGGGCGGCAGTGCAATAACGGTGGCCGCGGTCAACGCGCTGGCGAGTGCAGTGGAATGAGCGGGACGATCCATGGCGTCGGGCTTGGCCCCGGTGCACAGGACCTGATGAGCGTACGCGCCGACCGTCTGATCCGCGAGGCCCGCCACATCGCCTATTTCCGCAAAGCTGGCCGTCACGGCCATGCCCGAAAGATCGTCGATGGCCTGCTGCGCCCGGACGCGGTCGAATATGCGATGGAATATCCGGTAACGACCGAAATTCCGGTGAGCGATCCGCGCTACAATCAATGCCTGTCGGCCTTTTACGCCCAATGTACCGCGCATCTGTATGGGCTGGTAGAGGCGGGCGAGGATGTGGTCGTACTCTGCGAGGGCGACCCGTTTTTCTACGGCAGCTTCATGCATCTGCACAGCCGCCTGTCGCCACTGGCGCCGGTCAGGATCGTACCCGGCATAACTGGCATGTCAGGCGCCTGGACCGCGAGCGGCACGCCGATCAGCTGGGGTGACGATGTGCTTACGGTATTGATGGCGACATTACCGGAAGAGGAATTGGCTCGTCGCATCCGTGACAGCAATGCGCTGGTCGTCATGAAGATCGGCCGCAACCTCGCCAAGCTGCGCTGCGCGGTGGAGGCGGCAGGCAAGGATGACTGCGCCTGGCTGGTCGAATATGCGACCATGGCGGACCAGAAGACCACGCCGCTGCGCGAAGCGCAGGCCGTCACCGGCTATTTTTCCATCCTGCTGATCCATGGGCAGGGACGGCGGCCATGAACGGCTGGGTGGCGGTTGCGGGCCTCGGCCCAGGCGATGAGGCTCTGCTGACGCCGGAGGTGACTGAAGCACTGGCGGAAGCGACTGATCTTGTCGGCTATGCGCCCTATGTCGCGCGGGTCGCTCATCGGGCGGATCTGGTGCGCCATGCATCGGACAACCGGGTGGAGCTGGACCGAGCGGCGCATGCGCTGGAAATGGCGGCAGCGGGGCGGCGCGTGGTGGTGGCGTCTTCCGGCGATCCGGGCGTGTTCGCTATGGCGTCCGCCTTGTTCGAGGCGCTGGAGGCCGGACCAGACGCATGGCGCGGGATCGACATCCGCGTCCTGCCCGGCATCACCGCGATGCTGGCCGCATCCGCGCGGGCGGGCGCGCCGCTCGGCCATGATTTTTGCGCGATCAATCTATCCGACAATCTGAAACCATGGGCGCTCATAGAAAGACGCCTTCGCCTCGCCGCGCAGGCCGATTTCGCGATGGCATTCTACAATCCCCGGTCTAAAGCGCGGCCGGAAGGCTTTGCCCGCGCGCTCGAAATATTGCGGGAGGAGTGTGGCGGTGATCGACTGATACTCTTTGCTCGCGCCGTGACCACGCCGGAGGAGCACATGCGCGTCGTCACGCTGAGCGAGGCGACCGCTGATATGGCGGACATGCGCACGATGGTGATCGTCGGGTCCAGCCGCACGCGCCTGATCGACGGGGCATCCCGCCCAATCCTTTATACGCCGCGATGGGCCGCATGATCGATCCACGCCAGCACGTCGCCGATGTCATGCACGGTGCGCGCCTTTGGCATCGCAGGCCGGTCGATCATGATGACGGGCAGGCCCAGCGCTCGCGCCGCGTCGATCTTGGCCCGCGCCCCCTCCCCTCCGGCATTCTTGGCGACGACCAGCTCAATTCCGTGATCCCGCATCAGGGCACGATCGCCCGCCAGCGTAAAGGGGCCGCGATCCAAAAGCAGGTGGTGGCGCGGCAACGCAGGCGGTACATCGGGCGCATCGACGAAGCGCAGCAGATAATGATGCTGCGGCTGCGCGGCGAAAGCTTCGACATGCATCCGACCCAAAGCGAGCATGACGCGTCGGGCCCGGCCATCAAGCGCACGGACGGCGCTGGCGATATCGGGGACGCACGTCCAGCGGTCGCCCTCCACCGCCCGCCAGGCCGGACGGGTGAGCATCAAATGTCCAACCCCCACTTGGCGCGCGGCGGAGGAGGCATTGGCGCTGATCGTCGCAGCGAAGGGATGGGTAGCATCGACAAGGTGGGTGAAAGATCCCGCCGTAAGGAACGCCGCCAACCCGTCAGCGCCCCCAAAGCCGCCGACCCGCACCGGCACCGGTTGGGCACGCGGACTGCCGGTGCGCCCCGCATAGCTCAGCATCGCCCGGTCGCCCCTTTCGGCCAGGGCCCTCGCAAGTGCGCTCGCCTCAGTCGTGCCGCCAAGGATCAGGATGTTGCGCATGGCGGCTGAAGCTCCCTGGCTGACGATCATCGGCATTGGTGAAGACGGGGCGCAGGGCTTGTCGGACACCGCGCGCGCGGCGCTGGAACAGGCGCACGTCATCATGGGCGCACAGCGCCAGCTAGCGCTGCTGCCACCCCTTAATGCGGAACAACTGGGCTGGCCAGTGCCGTTCGAGCATGGGATCGAGGCGCTGCTTGCCCGGCGCGGGGAACCAACGGTGATGCTGGCGTCGGGCGACCCCTTCTGGTTCGGTGCGGGCGCGAGCGTCACTCGACATCTGTCTCCCAACGAGTGGGTTTCGCATCCGGCGCCGTCGACTTTCTCGCTGGCGGCTTCGCGGCTGGGCTGGGCATTGCAGGATGTGAGCTGCCATGGCCTTCATGCCGCGCCGCTTGAGCGGCTCAGGCCAATGCTGGCGCCGGGGAGGCGGGTGCTGGTCCTCCTGCGAGACGGGGCAGCGGTGCAGTCGCTCGCCGCCTACTTGGCGGGGGCGGGCTTCGGACCATCGACGCTGCACATCATGGAAGCGCTCGGCGGGCCGCGCGAGCGCATCCGACATGCCACGGCCGACGCACTGGCCTTCAACGACATCACCCATCCCGTGGCGGTGGGAGTGGACGTGTCGGGCGACGGCGAGGTGATGCCCTGCGCGAGCGGGCTTGCCGACAGCTGGTTCGCGCATGACGGACAGATCAGCAAACGTCCCGCCCGTGCGCTGACGCTTTCCGCGCTCGCTCCGCGCCCTGGTGAGACATTGTGGGATATAGGGGCGGGATCGGGATCAATTGCGGTCGAGTGGCTGCTGAGCCATGCCACCACGCAGGCGCTGGCGTTTGAGGCCGATCCGGTCCGCGCCGAGCGGGCAACGGCAAACGCGCGGCGGCTAGGCGTAGATCGGCTCCTGCTTGTCGAAGGACGCGCTCCGGCGGTACTGGCAGGACGGGTGCGGCCGGACGCGATCTTCATCGGCGGGGGGCTGAGCGATGCCTTGATGGAAGCGATCCTCGCCTTGCCGGGCGAGCGCACCAGACTGGTCGCCAATGCGGTCACGCTTGAATCGGAATCGCTGCTCGCGCGCTGGCATGAAAGGCTGGGCGGCGAGTTGCTGCGGATCGAGATGGCAAGCGCTGCGCCCATCGGCGCGCGACGCGGGTGGAAGGCCGCTTACCCACTGGTGCAGTGGAGCGTCATCCTATGATCGTGGCAGGCTTTGGCTGCCGCAGTGGCGCTGACGACGAATCCTTGCAAGCAGCGCTCAGCGCGCACGGCAAAAGCGTCGCTGCTCTGGCGACGCTGACGCATAAGGAGCCACTGCTCGCCCCCCTCGCCCGCGCGCTGAACTTGCCGCTGATCCTGGTCGACGCGGCCGCGCTCGTGGGGGTGAGCACGCCAACCCGATCGGCCGCCAGCCTTGCCGCCTACAGCACTGGCAGCGTGGCCGAAGCCGTCGCCCTCATCGCCGCTGGCCCCGGCGCGCAGTTGGTCGCGTCCCGCCTCATTTCACCCGATGGCGAAGCCACCTGCGCGCTCGCCCGAGGAGTATCATCATGACCGTTCACTTCATCGGCGCAGGCCCCGGCGCGCCCGATCTCCTCACGCTGCGTGGCCGCGACCTTATCGCGGCGTCCCCCGTTTGCCTCTACGCGGGCTCGCTTGTGCCCCGCGCGCTGCTCGACCATTGCCCGGACGGCGCGCGCATCGTGAACAGCGCGCCGCTGACGCTCGACGAGATCATCGCCCTTATCGCGGAGGCAGATGCCGCGGGCCAGGATGTCGCGCGCTTGCATTCGGGCGACCTTTCGGTCTGGTCGGCGATGGGCGAGCAGATCCGACGTCTGAAAGCCCTGGGCATCGATTACACCGTCACGCCCGGTGTCCCTTCCTTCGCCGCCGCTGCCGCTGCGCTTGAGGCAGAACTGACCCTGCCAGGACTAGGCCAGTCACTGGTGCTCACCCGCACGCCAGGCCGGGCGAGCGCCATGCCGCCCGGCGAGACGCTTGCGGGCTTTGGCGCGACCGGAGCGACTCTGGCGATCCATCTTTCCATCCACAATCTGGCGCGGGTGGTGGCGGACCTCGTGCCGCTCTATGGCGCGGACTGCCCGGCGGCGATCATATGGCGCGCAAGTTGGCCCGATCAA
>JAEZCS010000242.1 GCA_023433445.1 Pseudomonadota bacterium
AGCATCAACCCGGAACAGATCCGGCGCAGGGTGGAACTGGATCGCATGACTTCCCCTTTGTAAATGGCGGCCTTTGTGAATGACGTCTGGGCAGGGCTTCGCTTATCTAATGCGTTGCTCATGGCGCCTGTATTGCGCCTGAACGCCTTGCTCCTTTTATTGATCCGACAGCACCTCTGCCTCGCCTTGCTCGGCGTCGGCAGCGGCGGGTTCCGGCCGAGCCGCGGCAGCGGCGCTGTTATTGCCTCCAGCAGACGGCAGGGCGGCAGACGGCGCTTCGCTCTGCACGCCGTCCAGGTCCGTCATGGCGTCCGTGGTCGTGCCGTCCACGACCTCCAGATCCTTCATCTGGACCATGTTGGTCGTCTTGTCATCCTTGCCGCACGCCCCCAGCGCAGCGCATCCGGTCAGCAGCAGGGCAGTAAAGATCATCCTCGCTTCGCAGCGCATCCGGGTCTCCCAAACATATGATGCCCGGCGGCCCCCCACCTGGCGTAAGGCGCGGACCCTAGCCGCCTGCCCCACATTGCTCAACCCCTGCGCCGCAGCGCCGCAACCGGGCGAGAAAAGCGGGGAAATGCGCCCTTAACGCCGCGTCGAGCTCGTCCATCGAGGCTTTTTTGCCCAACGCAGCGACGCTCGTGACGGGATATTCCGCAAGGCCGCACGGCACGATGCCGCCAAAATGCGACAGGTCGGGGTCGACGTTGATCGAAAAGCCATGCAGCGTCACCCATCGCCGCACCCGGATGCCGAGCGCGCCGATCTTCGCCTCGCGGCCTTGGAGGTCGTCGGTCCAGATACCGATCCGTCCCTCTGCCCGCCGCGCTGTGATGCCCAGCTCCGCCAGCGCGTCGATCATCCATCCTTCCAGATGGTGGACGAAATTCCGCACATCCTTGCCGCGCGCGCCGAGGTCGATGTTGAGGTAGCCGATCCGCTGTCCCGGCCCATGATAGGTATAGCGCCCGCCGCGCCCCGCATCATGCACCGGAAAGCGCGGGTCGATCAGTTCGGCCGGATCAGCGCTCGTGCCTGCCGTATAGAGCGGCGGATGTTCGAGCAGCCACACCCGCTCGCCCGCCGTCCCTTCGAATATCGCCGCCGCGCGAGCCTCCATGTCCGCAAGAGCATGCGGATAGTCCACCAGCGCCGAATCGACCCGCCATTCGATCTGTTCGGCTCCGGCCGGCGAAGGGGGAGAAGATGACATGACGCTTCCTTGACTTGGGCGAGGGGAGCGATCAAGTCTCCTCCCCGATTTCGATACGGGAAAAGGCGAAGATATGACGGCGATGTCGATCGGCAAGGCATGGGAAGAAGCGGTCGCCTTCGTTGCGCGCGAACGCAGCCTGCTCTTCCCCGTCGCCCTGCTCTTCGTCGCGCTGCCCGGCCTTATCCTTCAGGAGATGACCCCGCCAGAACTCGCGACATGGCGGATGGGCAAGGGCGCCATGCCTGACATCCCGCCCAGCTTCATGCTGTCCACGCTGATCGGGGTCATCATCATCTGGTTCGGATCGCTCGCCCTGTTCGCACTGGCGCTACGACCGGGCATCAGCGTTGGCGAAGCGCTGAGGCTCAGCTTCTCCCGCCTGCCCGTGCTGCTCGGCACGGCGCTTGTCGTGATCGGGCTGCTGCTCGCGGTTGCCATCGTGGGCATGATGGTCGTCCTCGCCTTCTCCGTGGTGGCAAAGCCTCTCGCCGCGGCCCTTGTCGCACTACTGTTGGCCGGAGGCGGCGCTGTCATGCTTTTCGCCAGCGTCCGCCTGCTGCTGCTAAACCCGGTGGTGATCGACGGCAATGAAGGTGTCATGCCCTCGCTGCGGCACAGCTGGGCTTTGACGCGCGGCCATTTCTGGCGGCTTCTCGGCTTCCTCCTGGTGCTGACGCTGCTTTCCGCCATTGCCGGGTCGGCGGCGCAGATCATCTTCGGTCTGATCGGCAGCCTGGTCGCCGGAGCGGAAGGCGCGCGGCTCGTCGGCGGCGTCGCGGCGGCTGTCGTCTCGACCGTGGTGCAGGTCTACATGCTCGTCATGATCGCCCGCCTTTATCGTCAGGCGGCGGCGGGCTGACCCAGCATCGGCACATGCGGGGCGGCGTCGGCGCTCAATAGCCCTGTCAGCCGAGGATCAGCAAAGGTCTCGACCTCCCGCTTATAGGGCACGAACCCCGCCCGCTGATAGAAGCTGAGCGCCCCCGGACTATCCAACGTGCAGCTATGCACCCAGAAGCGGCTCACATCCTTTCGCCAAGCCAGCGACTTGGCCTGTGCCATCACCCAGGCGCCAAGCCCCTTGCCGGTCAGCCCCGGAATGAGGCCAAGGAAGCTCAACTCGCAATCCGGCAGCGCCCGGAAATCAAGCTCCAGCAGGCCCACCTCCACGCCCCGCGGATCAGTCACCGCAAAGATCTGCACCGCCGGATCATGGATGATCGCCGTCAGCTCCGCATCGCTCATGACAAGGCGCGAAAACCACAGCCACGGCTCGCCCACACGCCGGAACAGCGCACGATAGGCGTCGGGCGCGGGCGCCTTCCAAGGCACCAGCCGCAATGGAGCAGGCGGGATCGGCGCTGGCCGGGGGCGCTCCACCATCTCCAGATAGGTCACGACCGTGGCGATCTGATCATCCGCAACTGGTGTCAGCGGCATGGAATTCAGCTCCAGCTCGCCATCGGCGGCAGGCTCATCAGGATCGCGTCGACATTGCCCCCGGTCTTCAGCCCGAACAGCGTACCCCTGTCATGGACCAGGTTGAATTCCGCGTAACGGCCACGCCATTCCAGCATCCTGGCGTAATCTTCCTCGCTCCAGCTTTCACCCATCCGTCGCCGCACGATCGGGGGAAAGGCTTTCAGGAACGCGTCGCCGACTGATCGGGTAAAGGCGAAATTGGCTTCGAACCCTGCATCGCCCTCGCACTCCAGATGGTCGTAGAAGATGCCGCCGACGCCGCGATGGACGCCGCGATGGGGAATGAAGAAATAATCGTCGGCCCACGCCTTGAAGCGCGGATAATAGTCCGCATCATGCGCATCGCACGCTTCCTTGAACGCCGCGTGGAAGCTTGCCGTGTCCTCGTCCCGGGGCAGGGGGGGGTTAAGGTCTGCGCCGCCCCCGAACCAGCTTTTGGACGTGATCAGATAGCGCGTGTTCATATGAACCGCTGGAACATGCGGATTGGCCATGTGCGCGACCAGGCTGATCCCCGTTGCGAAGAAAGCCGGATTTTCTCCCGCGCCATGGATGGTCTTGGCGAAATCGGGGGCGAACTCGCCCGAAACGGTCGACACATTCACCCCGACCTTCTCGAATATCTTGCCCTTCATCACGCCGCGCACGCCGCCGCCGCCTTCGCCCGGAACAAGGCCCGGCGCTTCGCGGTCCCATGATGTGTAGACGAAAGAGGCATCGCTGCCGGCCTCGCGCTCGATCGCCTCGAACTCGGCGCAGATTCGGTCCCTCAGTGATTCGAACCAGTTACGGGCGGCTTGCTGCTGGGGGTTGAGGGGCAATGTCATTGCGAAATCTCGATCATGATGGAAACTGGCCAGTCTGGCGAAGGGCTTCTGCGACGGCGATGCCCGTTGAAACGGCGATGTTCAAGGACCGGAATCCTGCCGCCATGGGGATTCGCACGCGCAGGTCCGCCATGTCCCGCACGGCGTCCGGCACGCCCGCGCTCTCCGACCCCATCAACAATATGTCGTTGCCGTTGAAACGCACTTCGGGGAGAGGTTGCGACGCATGGCTGCTCATCAGCACCAGGCGGCGGCTTTCTCTGCGCCGGATTTCATCGAACGCCTCGAAATTTGCATGGCGAGTCACGTCCGCCGCCGCGCCATAGTCCATGGCGGCGCGCTTCAGCTTGGCGTCGGAAAAGGCGAATCCCATCGGCATAATGATGTCCACGGGCACGGAAAAACAGGCGGCCAGGCGCAATATGGCGCCGACATTCCCTGCAATCTCGGGTTGGTAAAGGGCAATACGCATGGCCTGCGCATAATGCAGCAGGGCAAATTGTCATAGCCATGGCCAAATTGCTGTTGGCAAAGAAGCTGCAGTGGGTCTATCAGGCCCCCGAACCACGCCAGGGGGAAAGGCGGGGCCCATATTCCGTGGGCGCCGTGGCTCTCTTCCATAATCAGGGCCGGAAACGGCAATGCGGCGGGTATCAGGGACGTCTTTGCAAGGGTTGAGGTGCATGGCGAGCGTTGAACATACGGACAGCCAAGGTCTATCCGGCGAAGGTGGAGTGCGTCGTCGCGACTTCATCAATATCGCCGCAGTAAGCTTCGCGGGGGTCGGGGCTGTAGCCGTCGTCATTCCGCTCGTCGATCAGATGAATCCCAGCGCGGACGTGCTGGCGCTGGCATCGACCGAGGTCGATCTTTCCTCGATCCAACCGGGTCAGGCGATCAAGACGACTTTCCGCTCGCAGCCGCTTTTCGTGCGCTACCTGACGGAAAAGGAAATCGCCGAGGCTGACAAGGTCGACGCTGGCGGCCTGCGTGACCCGCAGACGCTGGAAGAGCGCACCGTTGACGGCAAGAAGCAGTGGCTCGTCACCATGGGCGTCTGCACCCATCTGGGCTGCGTCCCGCTGGGCGCGGGCGAGGGTGAGAACAAGGGTGAATTTGGCGGCTATTTCTGCCCCTGCCATGGTTCGCACTATGACACGGCTGCCCGCATCCGTAAGGGCCCCGCGCCCAAGAACCTGGAAGTGCCGAAGTTCAGCTTCACTTCCGACACTGCCATTCTTGTAGGCTGAGGTAAGAAACCATGAGCTTTCCCTGGGCTGAGCATTATACTCCCAAGCATCCCGCGATGCAGTGGATTGACGAGAAGCTGCCGCTTCCGCGCCTCGTCTACAACGCGATCGGCGCCGGTTATCCGGTTCCCCGCAACCTCAACTATTTCTGGAACTTCGGTGTTCTCGCCGGTCTCGCTCTGGTGATCCAGATCGTCACTGGCGTGATCATGGCCATGCATTATGGCTCGAACACGCTGGTTGCGTTCGGCACCGTCGAACAGACGATGCGCGACGTGAATGCGGGCTGGCTGATGCGTTATGCGCATGCCAACGGCGCCAGCTTCTTCTTCATCGTCGTCTATCTCCATATGTTCCGCGGCCTTTTCTACGGCTCCTACAAGGCGCCCCGTGAAATGGTCTGGCTCCTTGGCCTCGTCATCTTCCTCCTGATGATGGCGACTGCGTTCATGGGCTATGTGCTTCCCTGGGGACAGATGTCCTATTGGGGCGCGAAGGTGATCACCGGCCTGTTCGGTGCGATCCCTGTGGTGGGCGAACCGATCCAGACCTGGCTGCTCGGCGGCTTTGCTCCTGGCAACGCCTCCTTGAACCGCTTCTTCTCGCTGCACTTCCTGCTGCCCTTCGTGATCGCGGGTGTCATCATCCTGCACATCTGGGCGCTGCACATTCCGGGTTCGTCGAACCCGACTGGCGTGGAAGTGAAAGGTCCGCAGGACACTGTTCCCTTCCATCCCTACTACACGGCGAAGGACGGGTTCGGGGTCGGCGTTTTCCTGATCCTCTTCTCGATCCTGCTGTTCTTCGCGCCGAACTATCTCGGTCACCCGGACAACTATATCGAAGCAAACCCGCTTTCGACGCCCGCGCACATCGTTCCTGAATGGTATTTCTGGCCCTTCTACGCGATCCTGCGCGCCTTCACCGTGGACTTCTTCTTCATTCCGGCGAAGCTGCTGGGCGTGCTGGCGATGTTCGCATCGATCCTGCTGCTCTTCTTCCTGCCGTGGCTGGACACGTCGCCCGTGCGTTCGGGCAACTATCGTCCGACCTTCAAGAAGTTCTGGTGGATCCTGATCGCGGACGTTCTGGTCCTGGGTTATTGCGGCGGTGCGCCGGCGGAAGAGCCCTATGTGATGATCTCGCAGATCGCGTCGGCTTATTATTTCGCCCACTTCCTGATCATCCTGCCGCTGATCTCGCGCTTTGAACGGCCGCTGCCGTTGCCGGGCTCGATCACCGAATCCGTGCTTAACCGCCAAAATATCAAGGGCGAACAGGACGCGCTTCCCGGCATGGGCGCAGATCCGCAGCCGTCGAACGCCGGCTAAGAGGGGACAAGAGTAACATGGTTCGCATCGGCGCTTTTCTCGTCGGCCTCTTCTTTGCTGGCTGGCTGCTGATATCCTTCCTGGTGGGCGCGGTGGCTTATGTCACCGAACCGCCTGCCAAGACGGTGGAGCATGAGTTCCACAAGCATCCCAAGCATGTGGATTTCTCCTTCAACGGCCCGCTCGGCAAGTTTGACCAGGCCCAGCTGCAGCGCGGCTTCCAGGTGTTCAAGGAAGTCTGCTCGGCCTGCCACAGCCTGAAGTTCGTGGCGTTCCGCGACTTGGCTGGCCTTGGCTACAACGAAGCCGAGATCAAGGCGATCGCCAAGCAGTGGGCGATCAAGACGCCTGACGTCGATCCCAAGACGGGTGAGATGTCGACCCGTGATCCGGTCCCGGCGGATTATTTCCCCAAGCCTTTCGCGAACAATGTCGCGGCGGCTGCGGCGAACAACAATGCGATCCCGCCGGATCTCTCGCTCATGACCAAGGCGCGCCACGATGGCACGGCTTATGTCTACTCGCTGCTGACGGGCTATCAGAATCAGCCGGCCGAACTGCTCAAGCACTTCCCGGATGCCAAGACGCCTGAAGGTCTTCACTACAATCCCTATTTCCCGAACCTGAACCTTGCCATGGCTCCGCCGCTCACGGCTGAAGGCCAGGTGACCTATGGTGACGGCACCAAGGCGAGCGTTGATCAGATGTCGAAGGACGTTTCGGCTTTCCTGGCCTGGACCGCCGAGCCCAAGCTTGAGAACCGCCGCCGCGCGGGTCTGGCGACCATCGTTTTCCTGCTGATCGCAACGGCGCTGGCCTATATGTCCTACCAGAATATCTGGGCCGAGAAGAAGAAGGCCGCCTGACCGCCGGTTGCGGAAGGGAATGAAAAGGGAAGGGGCGCGGCGTCTGGATGACACCGCGCCCCTTTTTCATTGGGAGTAGCCATGGACATCGATGAACTCGCCGCGCTGGTTCGCACCATCCCCGACTTTCCGAAGCCGGGTATCCTGTTCCGCGACATCACGACTCTGCTCGCCGATGCTCAAGGCTTGTCCGCGCTCGTCAGCGGGCTTGCGGCGATCGCCCGTCCGCTCGACGCTGACATCGTCGCGGGCATAGAGGCGCGCGGCTTCCTACTGGGTGCAGCGCTTGCCCATGCGCTCGGTCTCGGCTTCGTGCCGATCCGCAAGCCAGGCAAACTTCCCGGCAAGACGGTCGGCATCGACTATGTGCTTGAATATGGGACTGACCGCCTGGAATTGCATGAAGGACAGATCGGGCAGGGCGCCCGCGTCCTCCTGGTCGACGACCTCATCGCGACAGGCGGCACCGCTCTTGCCGCTGCGGAGCTCCTCCGCGAGCAGGGCGCCCCTCTTCTCCTCGCCCTTTTCGCCATCGCCCTCCCCGACCTGGGTGGCCGCGCCGCCCTCGAAGCCGACGGGGTCGCCACCGCCGCCTTGCTCGAATTTCCCGGCAATTAACGGTTTTATCCATGCATTCTCCTCCCAACCTCCCAAATTGCGAAACAATCGCCGGAAAACGCATCCTCTTCATAATGGCGATCGAGGATGAATATGGCCCGCATCTGCGTTCCCGCTTCACACCGCTGATGACCGGCGTCGGCCCCATCGAAGCCGCCGTTTCAACCAGTTCGGCGCTTCATCACCTTCATCACCATGATGCTCTCCCCGATCTCGCCGTCTCCCTCGGATCAGCCGGCTCTCGCACCTGCCAGCTGGGAGAGGTCTATCAGGTTGCCAGCGTTTCCTGGCGCGACATGGACGCCTCCCGCCTCGGTTTCGCCAAGGGAGTGACGCCGTTCATAAATCACCCAGTCGATCTACCGCTGCACACACCTCTCGACCTCCCCACCGCGCGCCTCTCGACCGGCGCGAATATAGTAGGCGGTGAGGAATATGCGCTGATAGATGCCGAAATGGTCGACATGGAAACTTTCGCAATCGCGCGAGCCTGCCAGCGTTTCGATGTTCCGCTCATGGGGCTGCGCGGCATTTCTGATGGGCCTGGTGAACTCAACCATATGCTCGGATGGACGAAGCTGCTGGCGCTTCTCGATGAGAAATTATCCCACGCCATAGACATACTCGCATCGCGTCTAGCCGCTTGCGGCGGCTGGTTCTGGGCGAATGAAAGGCCGGGCAATGAGCCTGGTTGTTATATTGAAGCAAATCCGCCCCGGCGGGGACTGGCCAATCTTAACCCGCCTTCTTCAACGTCAGTGTCCTGGCGGCCGGGCAGCTGGATCCTGGACGCCACCTGCGCGATATGACCGGCGTTGTTAGGAGGCGTCGACGGCCTAGGTGGTGCGCGGCTGGCGTCGCAATGAGATTCAAGGTACGCTTTCGGGGCGATAGCTGAGCTGCCTGAGGCTGCACTTGCAAAGGTTACGACCTGCGCGCGCCGGGCCGTACATGCGCCGCAGCCTGAAAAAAGTGCCTGGGGTGACGGCGAGCCGCTATCGGTGCTCCGGTTAATATCGCCAAAGGGTCGGCGCTCCGCTTTCCAATCAGGCTGCCGAGGCATTCGATGGTATCGACTTGCGTATCGCAAACAGCCGCCGCCGGCACCGCAGTGGAGCAGCGAAACCGCGACTGGAGTTTGCAATCGGACGTAATGGCCGCTGCTGATTGCAATCTCCAAGTTGAAGGCTGCGGCTGCCGCCAAATCTCCGACGGCGTTCAGCCGCATCATTGATGCCGACGATGCCGTTGTCGGCGGCCATTCAAAGTTTGCCCCTTGAGCTATCAGCGGTAACGCGATCCTAGGGTATGTGGCAAGGATTGAACTTGCGGCCGCCGGCGGCGATTTTCAGTTGAGGAATTTGACCGACAGCTCAAGGGTAGCGACTTGGACATAAAAGGGAGTTCGATTGAGTTGTGGCCGCATCTGTTGCGGTCGGCCTACGCTTTTCGCGCAGCAGATAGATCTCGTTCGTTGGCACCGCGAGCATCGACTATTTTAAATCGTCTCTTCGACGCATCCGCGCACGTCGAGCGGAAAGAGAACGCCTTTGAAATAAGAGAATTTCTCTGGAAGAATATGCCCGTTGAAGCTCAGTTGCGCCAGAGGGCGCGCCACTTGCCTCTATTGCGCTTGGGCGAAAGGGCGGCTGTATCGTTTACGGCAAATTCCAGGGGGTGATGAGCTTTTCCTCGACGGTAAGCGCTGATGTAGTCATCAATGACGCACAGGATCCGGAACCGCCGGCCATCGACCAGCGTGTCGGAGTCCAGGCTCCAGCGCTGGTTCGGCCCCTGCGGGACTGCCATCGGCGCTCTGGTTCCCAGAGCCCGCTTAGATCAGTAGAACCGGGCCTACAGGCACCTCCAATCAAAGGGTGCCCAGGCACGAGCGGCATCTATGTTTCATGCTTCACGGTGGTGCTCCACCTTCCTCGCCAGCCACGCGAAACGCAATTCATATACCTATGATGTCGACAGTGCCAAGCTGCCCATTGCAGGAATGACAGGTCTAAAGCGTCCGAGTGCTTATCTCATTCGGCAACTAATGGGTGACTCCGGCCCGGCGGCTCCATCCGCAGGGGAAAGGGCAGCCTTCCCGAGTCGCCTACCGCTAATCGGTCTTTTCGCAATCGGCCACGAAGCGGCGTTCCGCTTCCGGCGGCACCCGACCAAAGTAGGTCCTGCCGCATTGACCGACGAAACGTCCGCTTTTTGATGACAGCTGCCACTCGCTTGCAAACGGCAGCCTTCCGACGCGAGCTTCGCTGTCGTCTTTGGAAACCTCGAAACACGACCATGGCGTGGCGACAAGGGAAGTTCGGAAGCCGAGGATTCCGGCAACTCCTGCTCGCTTGTCATGCAGTCTAGCCGATGTGATGTCTCGCGGCGTGAAGCTGGATGCGAAGTGAAATAAATGAAGGGCTTCCGCAAAAAAGCCCCACCTCCAGAAAGGAGATGGGGCATGGGAGAGAGGCACGAATGCCCCTAGAGCGCGTTAGAATTTGACGCCTACAGTGACGCCGTAGGTCCTCGGTTCGGCATAATAGCCGCCCGCAAAGCCGAGTTGGCCATAATCGATACCCCGGACGAAATCCTTCGCATTTGTGAGGTTCTTGACCCACAGGCGGACCTCGCCTTCGCCCGAGCCAAGCGCGAAGCCGTCAATGCCAAGCTGAGCATCGATCAGGTCGATATTGTCGCCCTTGATCTGTTCGTTGAAAGGCGATCCGAGCGGGCTGCTGAAGTTATATTTGCCATCTTCATGCGTGTATCCGATCCGTGCGCGCAGGGTCGCGTTACGCCAGTTCAGCGGGAACTGGGCGTTCAGCGCCACATTGGCCGTGAGCGGAGACGTGTAGCCAGGCGTTGCGATCGACGCGATATTGACTGGAGGCTCCCCAGCGACAGGCGACTGGCCTGCGAGGAACTCCTTATATTTGATGTCGATATAGCCAATGCTGCCGTCGAGTGAGAAGTTGTCTGAAAGGACAGCCTGCGCCTCTGCCTCGACGCCGTTATAGACCACCTTGCCCGCGTTGATGATGCGCGTGGCGAACGTCCCGACCGGCGCGTTGGTGACCGGCCCGATGACGGCAAGATTGTCGTAGATGTTGTGATAGGCTGCAACGTTGAGACGCAGGCGACGATCAAGAAGCTCGGTCTTCAAGCCGACTTCGTAGGAGGTTACCTTTTCCGGTTCGAAACTGCCGAGCTGGCTGGTGCCAGGGATGGCCGGATCCTGGGAATTGAAGCCACCGGAACGATAGCCGGTGGCCGCGCGAGCATACAGGTTGATGCCGTCAGCGACATCATAGCCCGCCATCAGGTTCCAGGTGAACTTGCTGAACTTGGCTCTGCCATATTCCGGCACCGCGGGTGCGACCGCGCCGTTTTGGAGGCGAAGCATTTTCTTTTCGTCCCAGGTGTAGCGACCACCTGCGGTGAGGCGGATGCCGCTGTCACGGCCACCCGGATAGAAGGTGAATTGGCCGTATACTGCGGTGCTCTCGCTCCATGCCGTGTAGTTCAGCCGGGCGAGCGTCTGGACCAGGCGATAGCGCGCCGGATTTGCAGCAGCAAAGCCAGGGCCAAGCGGGCCGAAATTGGCGAGGAAGACGGAGTTGGTGTCCAGGATGAAGCCGCTGTTCTGACGGCCATTTTCTGAGCCCTTTTCCCAGAAATAGAAGCCGCCGACGACCCAGTCCAGCGAACCGCTGTCACCGGAGATCTCTATTTCCTGACTCAACTGCTTGTGCCGCCGGCTATTGTCGACGGAGAACAGATCTTGCGTGATGGTCGGCACTGGTGCGGCGGAAATGAACGGGATGGCCGCTGCAGGAATGGTCGGAATGAACTGCAACAGCGATGCGGGCATGCCGTTGAACAAGGTGGCGTTGGAGAAGGCGGGGCCGCTGAACGCACCCAAGCCGTCCAGGTCGGTCACATAGTCACTGTTCCAGAAACGATAGCCGGTGGTCGCTTTGACCTTGAAGCCGCCAAAATCATTCTGAACCTGCAGATTGTGACCCCAGGTCTTGTCCACTGCCCGGCTAAGGATGTTGTTGCAGACTTCGTGCCGATATCTGCGCTCCGGCGCGGCGAGCGCTGCGCATTCGGGATCAGCGAAGGTTGCGCCTGCCAGATATTGCGCGACCGGGGCCTGCTGCGTGACCAGAGCTTGACGGCCATCGACCGCAATCGGCGCGTTGGGCGTGCCATCCGAAACATTGGTCAGGACGAAGGGCAGGGGCGTGCCCTTGATCCGGTTCCAGTCGAAAATATACTGGATGCTGCCCGTTCCGCCCAGGTCGATGCGAGCAGCACCGCGGAACGCATCGGACGTCCTGGCGCCCGGATCGCGAGAGTCGCGGGGCTGCAGGATGTTGTCGATGACGCCGTCGCGTTCGCTGTGGCTGTAAGAGAAGCTGGTCGAAATGCCGGCGATCTCGCCGGGATCGATCGAAACCTTGCCGTTCCAGGCGTTGAAGTTCCCATAGCCCGCCTCAGCCTTCAGCCGAAAGGAGGATGAGGGTGCGCGAGTGATGAAGTGGATCGCGCCGCCAGTCGTGTTGCGGCCGAACAGCGTCCCCTGCGGGCCGCGCAGAACTTCCACACGTTCGATGTACGTTACGCCAAGGCCCAATGCGCCACCGCGAGCAATGTAAACGCCGTCCACATAGAGG
>JAEZCS010000244.1 GCA_023433445.1 Pseudomonadota bacterium
GCGACGAGGGCGGGACGATCGAGATGAGACACGCTGCCGACATGCCTTGCGCCAGTGATTGCCGCAAGGGTGGTGGACGTTACAGCTTGTCGGCTTTCATCGCGAAGATCGGCTCGTGCGCCTGATAGGCCGTCATTTTCTCGAGCAGGCCGTCGATCGTGTCCGCGTGGGAAAGGATGCCCGCATGTTGGGGACGGATAAACCCGGTGACTATCATATGCTGGTTGAAGGCTATGAGCTGGTCATAGAAGCCCGAGATGTTGAGCAAACCCACGGGCTTGGCATGATAACCAAGCTGCGCCCAACTGATAGCCTCCCATAGCTCGTCCATCGTTCCGACACCGCCCGGTAGCGTGAGGAAGCCATCGGACAGATCGGTGAAGCATGCCTTGCGCTGATGCATGGTCTGGACGACATGAAGCTGAGTGCACCCCTCATGTGCAACTTCAGCCCTGACGAGAGCTTCCGGGATCACGCCGATCACCTCGCCGCCAGCTTCGAGCGCCGCATCAGCCAGCGCGCCCATCAGGCCGAGCCGCCCGCCGCCATAGACAACGCCAATGCCTCTTCCCGCGAGCGTGCAGCCGACTTCGCGCGCCGCTTCAACGTAAACCGGGTCTGCAGGCAGAGCCGAGCCGCAATATACGGCCAGGCGCTTCACAGCAGGTCTTGGAGCATCAGTGCGGCGGTCGCCTTGGCGCTGCCGACGACGCCGGGGATGCCAGCACCCGGATGCGTGCCCGCGCCGGTAAGGTAGAGGTTCGGGATCACGTCATCCCGATTATGCGCGCGGAACCATGCGCTTTGGGTCAACAGCGGCTCAAGGCTGAAAGCGCTGCCGAGATGGGCGGACAGGTCGCTCTGGAAATCCGGCGGCGCATAATGGAATTGCGTGACGATGCGCGAACGGATGTCGGGGATCAGGCGATGTTCGATTTCGTCCAGGATGCGCTCGGCATAGACGGGGCCGAATTGCTTCCAGTCGATCGGCAGCTTGCCCATGTGCGGCACCGGCGCCAGTGCGTAGAAGGTCGAATGACCATCGGGCGCCATCGACGGGTCTGTCACCGTCGGATGATGGAGGTATAGCGAGAAGTCCTTTGGCAGGACGCCATGATCGTAGATGTCGGTCAGCAACCCGTCATAGCGGGGGCCGAACAGGATCATGTGGTGCGGGATACCCGGCCAACTCCCCTTGATCCCGAAGTGCAGGACGAAGAGGCTCGGCGACCAGCGTTTTCTACCGAGCTTTTCGGCCTGTTTCTGGCCACGGGGGTGGTGGCCGAGAAGATCGCGATAGCTGTGCATCAGGTCGCCGTTTGTGGCGACCGCATCGGCCTCTCCGCGCCAGCCTGAAGCAGTCGACACGCCGACGGCGCGGTCACCGTGCGTTTCGATCCGCACGACCGGGTCTGCCAGCCGCAGCGTGCCGCCAAGCCGTTCGAAATGCGTCGCCATGCCTTGGACCAGACGGTTGGTGCCGCCCTTGGCGAACCAGACGCCGCCATCCTTTTCCAACTTGTGGATGAGCGCGTAGATCGCGCTGGTCTTCATCGGATTGCCACCGACCAAAAGCGTGTGGAAGGACAAGGCCTGGCGCAGCCGCTCATCCTTCACGTAAGAGGACACGATCGAATAGACTGACCGCCACGCCTGATGCTTGGCAAGCGCGGGAGCGGCGCGGATCATCGAAGCGAAATCGAGGAACGCGACGGAGCCTAGCTTGCGATAGCCCTCCTCATAGACGCCCTCGGAATAGTCGAGGAAGCGCTGATAGCCCGCGACGTCCTGCGGGTTCAGCTTGGCGATCTGCGCGCGGAGGGAATTTTCATCATTCGAATAATCAAAGTTCGTGCCGTCCCGCCAGTTCAGCCGGTAGAACGGGGTGACTGGGACAAGGGTCACATCCTCCGCCATGTCATGACCGGACAGGCGCCATAGTTCGGCCAGACAGTCAGGATCCGTGACGACCGTTGGACCGGCATCGAAGACGAAGCCATCCCGTTCCCACATATACGCACGGCCGCCGGGACGGTCTCGCGCTTCCACGAGCGTCGTGTCGATGCCTGCCGACTGGAGGCGGATTGCCAGAGCCAGGCCGCCGAAGCCCGCTCCTATGACTATCGCTTTGCGGTTCATCAGGCGGAGGGGGTCAACAATGCGCGCATGGCGCTCCTTATGGGCACGGGCGGGCGTCCACACAAGATGCGGATGCGATCGGCCCAACTGGAGCGCCCGGCATAGAAACGTCCGATCAGATGCGGATTGAGCCGGTAAAAGCGTTCGAAGATGCGCCAGCGTTGTTCCGGCTGGGCGGCGCGGAAAAGCATCTTGCCAAGCAGGCGGTAATAGCGGCCCGCCCGCCAGTGCGCTTTAGCGCGATCCCGCATAGCCGCAGCGAGCGTTCCGAGCGGCTGATCGGTGATCCAGAGGGCGGTGGAAATCGCGTCAGGGAGTGAGTAGCCCGTCATCGGGTGGAACATCGCGGCGCGGGCGCCCGCGCGGGCGCTGTGATCCTGCGCGGGCCAGAAACGATCGAAGTCACCACCATGGACAACTGGCAGGATGCCGCTTTCCTGATGGACCACTTCTTCGACTTGCCAGCCTCTTTCCTGAACATAGCTGTCTATCCGGCTGGTAAGCGCGGGAACATCGAGTGAGGCGTCGTTGCTGTAATAGGTGTCTTCGACGAATATCGTGTGCTCGTCGAAGGGAAGCAGATAGACGAACCGATATCCGTCGATCTGGGGGACGGTCGCATCCATGATGACGGGGCGTTCCAAGCCGTGCGGGTGGCGCAGGCGGAGGACCTGGCCCACGAATTTTTGCCAGCCGCAATCAAGCGCCGACAGATCGCCGCCACCGCGCGTGTCCAGGACGGCGCGGGCTTTGATCTGGCTACCGTCGCTCAGGGTGACACTGTCGGGTGTGAGGCTGGCGACATCGGCTTCGAGGAGGAGGCGAGGCCCAATTAACGGGCGAGCATAGGCGTCCAGTTGGGCGGAAGCGATACTGTTGTAGCCCGTGTCGAGTTGCCGCTGATAGGCGGGAAAGCGGACCTGGTAGCCTTTGGGCCAGCGATGGGTGACGAACGGATCGATCAGCCAGCGATCGGCGGGGCGAACATCGCTGTCGAAAAAGGACCAGAGATGATTGCCGCCGAGAGATTGGCCACGTTCGATCAGCAGGAAATTCACGTCAGGGCGCAGGCGGGTGAAGGCCAGGGCGGTGAGAGTGCCGGATAGGCCGCCGCCCAGAATCGCGAGGTCGCAGTCGAAGCTTTTGGCCATGTCATCCTGTTAGGAAGAGCGAATTGATGAAGCAAATGGTGAATTGACGGGGTTTGACAAAATCGGCCCTATAGTATAGGGGGGTACCCTATGCATATCATCGAGAACAGGGACAAGCTGCTGGCGCGGGTGCGGCGCATTGCCGGACAGGTGGGCGCGATAGAGCGGCAATTGGGCGGGGACGCGGACTGTTCCGAGACCTTGCAGCTGGTCGCATCGGTGCGCGGCGCTGCGGGGAGCCTGATGGAGGAGCTGATCGAACAGCATATGCGCGATCATGTCGCGCGTCCCGGCCTGACCGATGAGGAGCGGCAGGTGGCGTCGGAAGAAATGCTGGCGCTGATCCGGCGGTACGGGAAATGACGATGCACGACCACGGCCACCATCATCATGGGGCGCATGCCCGGCCGCAATCCCACCCCCCCTTCCCCGCCAACGGCGATGGCGAGGAAAGCCATTATTTCGACCATATCTACCTGAGCGCGGGGCATGAGCAGAATGCCCGGCGGACGATGTGGGTCGTATGGCTGACCGCGGTCACCATGGTGGTCGAGATCGTCTTTGGCTGGATCACCGGATCGATGGCCCTGCTGGCCGATGGCTTCCACATGGCGACCCACGCAGGCGCGCTGGCGGTGGCAGCGGCGGCTTACAGCTATGCGCGGCGCCATGCCCGCAATCCCCGCTTCACCTTCGGGACGGGGAAGGTGGGCGACCTGTCAGGCTTTGCCTCCGCCCTGCTGCTGGGCGTGACCGCGCTGTTCATCCTGGTCGAGTCCGTCCTGCGCTTCTTTGAACCGGTGTCGGTAAAGTTCGGCGAAGCGACGCTGGTCGCGGTGATCGGCCTGGGCGTCAACCTGATCAGCGCGCTGCTGCTGGGCCATGATCATAGTCACGACCATAGCCACGCCCATGACCATGACCATGATCATAAGGACGGCCACGGCCATAAGCAGGGCCATGCCGACAATAATCTGCGTGCAGCCTATGTGCATGTGCTGACCGATGCGCTGACTTCGGTGCTGGCGATCGCGGCCCTGCTGGCCGGTCGCTACATGGATTGGTGGTGGCTTGATCCGGCAGTAGGCATATTGGGCGCGGTGGTGATCGCCCGTTGGGCCTGGGGATTGATGAAGGACACCGCCGCCATCCTGCTGGACAGCGCGGAGCCTGCGCTGATGACGCGAATCAAGACGCTGGTGGAGACGGAGGGCGGTACAATTCGCGACCTGCACGTCTGGCGGATCGGGCCGCATGCGCATGCGGCGATCATCAGCCTGACGCCGGGCGATGATGTTGCAGCGATTCGGGCGCGGGTGCGCGGTTTGCCCCGGATGGAGCACGTCACGGTGGAGTGCGGTTGACGGCAGGTCGCTCCTGCTTTCCTTCCTTGCGATACCCGAGATTCCGGCGTCCGCTGGGATGACCGGGGTGGGGGCAATTACATTCTGTCACCAAAACGAAATATAGCTGTCACCTGATTGTCACTGAAGTTTCATAGGCCCCGCCTCGATTGAGACAGGGGACTGACGGTGACAGGTTCGAAGAAGATGCGCGCGACTGTAGCGGTGAGCATGCTGGCGTTGATGCCGGAGGTGGCGCTGGCGCAGAGCAACGAAGAGTTGCAGCGGCAGATCAATGAATTGAAGGCGCAGGTGCAGGCGCTGACCAGCGCGCTGGCGGCGAACAAGGACGCTGGCGCGACGGCCAGCGCCAGCAACGCCGCCTCCCCCGTTCCGCCTGCAAGTGATTCGGCGTCGGCACCGGTGGCTGTCGCCGCCGCACCCGCACAGCCGGTCGTCACGCAGGCTTCGGCACCTGAAAAGAAGTCCAAGGCCTGGTATGAGCGGCTGTCGCTGCGTGGCTATACGCAAATGCGTTACAACGCGTTCCTGTCGGGCGACGATACGGCGCCGGCGGGGCAGTCGCGCCTGCGTTCGGTGCATGACAGCGCCATTTCCGACAAGAGCAGCTTTTCGCTCCGCCGGACCCGCCTGGTCGTGCAGGGCGACGTTTCCGATCGCGTGTCGCTCTACCTTCAGTCCGATTTCGCGGCTGCCGTGAACAACCAGGCCGGCAACGAACGGCGGGAGGGATATGTGCAGTTGCGCGACGCCTATGCCGACATTTTCCTGGACAAGGCGAAAGCCTTCCGCGTGCGTCTGGGTCAGTCCAAAGTGCCCTATGGCTGGGAAAATATGCAGTCTTCGTCCAATCGGCTGACGCTGGACCGCAGCGATGCGATCAACAGCGCGGTACCAGGCGAGCGCGACCTGGGCATCGTCGGCTATTACACGCCGCCTTCGGTCCAGAAGATCTGGGACCGGCTGGGGCATGACGGCCAAAAGCTGTTCGGCAATTATGGCGCCTTTGGCCTCGGCGTGTTCAATGGTCAGGGGATCAACAAGACGGAGCAGAACCGGGGCCTCATGAAGGTCGCCTTCGCAACCTGGCCGTTCGAACTGGACGGGCTGGGCGGCATGTTCAAAGACCAGGTCTTCGAAATCGGCGGATCGGCGATGATGAACGATATGCAGCCAGAGGTGCGCAGCGGATCGACGATCGCGGTCAGTTCGCAATCCTATGACGATGATCGGGTCGGCATCCACGCGATGCTTTATCCGCAGCCCTTTGGCATTCAGGCCGAATGGAATTGGGGCAAGGGACCTCAATTCGATCGCCTGAGCCAATCGATCGAGTCGAAGAAGCTGAGCGGTGGATATGTCCAGATGATGTATCGCGTTCCGACCGATACGATCGGCGCGCTGATGCCCTATGGCCGGTGGCAGCATTATCGTGGCGGGTGGAAGGCGTCGACCAACGCGCCGCGGCTGGAAACGGATGAGTTCGAGCTGGGGCTGGAATGGCAGCCATGGAAGGCGCTGGAGATCACGCTGGCCTATGCCCGGATGAAGCGGACCGAGGCAGACGAACGGCGCACGGGCCGCGCGTCCGGCGATCTGATCCGCACACAGCTTCAGTGGAATTACTGATCGGTCGGGCCCAGGCGGTCAGCCTTCGCCGATCGCCTGCCCCGCCGCCCAGCCGCTGGCCCATGCCCATTGGAAATTATAGCCACCTAGCCAGCCGGTGACGTCGACCGCTTCACCAATGGCGTAGAGACCGGGGACGCGACGCGCCTCCATCGTGCGCGACGACAGTTCGGCGGTAGAAATGCCGCCCACCGTCACCTCCGCCTTCGCGAAGCCTTCGGTGCCATTGGGGGTGAAAGACCAGTTGGCAAGGCGGCGCTGCGCCTCATCCAGCTTGCGATCGGCGATATTGCCAAGATCGCCGGAAAGGGCGAGCCGTTCGGCGAGAGCGTCGGCAAGGCGCGCGGGCAGATGGGCACGCAGCAGGCTGACGAGCGATGCGCGGGGCTTGGCTCGCTTGGCTTCCGTCAGCCAGTTGGCGGGCATGTCTGGCAGGAAGTCGAGCGCGACTTGGCCGCCATGACGCCAATAGGAGGATATTTGCAGAATCGCCGGGCCCGAGAGGCCGCGATGAGTGAGAAGCGCGGCTTCGCGGAAGGCCGTCTTGCCGTGGCGGGCTATCACGGGTGTCGAGACGCCCGATAGTTCGCGGAACAGCATGTCTTCGCCGCCAAGGGTGAGCGGGACAAGCGCTGGGCGTGGCTCCACCACCTTCAGCCCGAATTGGCGGGCCACGTCATAAGCGAAGCCGGTTGCGCCCAATTTGGGGATGGACGGACCGCCGGTGGCTATGACCAGCGCGGGTGCCTGCAGGGTTTTGCCGCCATGCGTTACGCTGAACCGGCCATCGGCGTGGGTGATAGGGCCAAGGCTGTGGCCGAGGCGGATGGTGACGCCGCCCGCCTCACATTCGGCGAGCAGCATCGCCACGATCTGACGTGCCGATTGGTCGCAGAAAAGCTGGCCCAGCGTCTTTTCATGCCAGGCGATGCCATGGCGTTCGACCATAGCGAGGAAGTCAG
>JAEZCS010000101.1 GCA_023433445.1 Pseudomonadota bacterium
TACATGGTGTGTAAGGACATTGTGAGGATGGCTGATTTAACCGAGTACCCTACGCCTAGAAGCCGTAAGAACCCGGGGCCGCCGCCCACATGTCCCTTCATCATACTAACAATGTCAAAGAGCCGACCAAACATTGAAGCGGACAACCGATGTTCCCCGATCCTTGCGTTACGGGGGACTGGTGTCCTGCTATGTTGGCGACCGATCGAGGCGAGAACCAGTGGCGCTCACCGCGTCGGTGGAGTGGCATCTAGGCGCGTCGGATGAGTCGGTCAACAGGAAAAAGCATGTCAGGCCATTTTTCTTTCCCATGAGCGCCTGATCGCCCGGAACGCCAAGCTTTTCAGGCCTGCCCATCCAGTTCTCCGGGCCATGTCTCGGTTCCCGTCTGCGCCTGCCCCTGCACATTATAGCGCGCGCCCGATGCAGCACCGGGCGGAAACACGGCATCGACCGCCGCCAACATTTCATCGGAGAGTTGGAGCTGAAGCGCGGCAATATCCTCATCCAGATGGGCGATGCTGGTGGTGCCGGGAATAGGCACGATATTGTCGCCCTTGGCCAACAGCCAGGCGAGACAGAGTTGCGCCGCGCTGCATCCTGCGTCCTCGGCCAGCGCCCGCAGCTGTTCGTAAAGCTCCAGGTTGCGCTCAAGATGGGGTGGCTGGAACCGGGGCATGTCGGTCCGCATGTCTCCCTCCTTCACCCCTTCCCTACCGACCCGCCCGGCGAGCAACCCGCGTCCGACCGGTGAAAAGGCGACAAAGCCGATGCCCAGTTCGGCACAAACATCCAGCACCGCGATTTCGGGATTGCGCGTCCAGGGCGAATATTCGGTCTGCACCGCGGCGATGGGATGGACGGCGTGGGCGCGCCTGATCGTGGGCGCCGACATTTCGGAAAGGCCGATCGCACGGATCTTGCCCGCCTCAACCGCGCGCGCCAAGGCGCCCATCGATTCTTCCACCGGCACTTTGGGATCAAGCCTGTGCATATAATAGAGGTCGATCTGCTCGACCTGCAAACGGCGCAGCGCCTGATCCAACACCTGGGCAATCGCTTGCGGAGACCCGTCGAGCGCGCGCTTTCCGTTAACCTCCCCAAGCACGCACTTGCTCGCCAGCGTGAATTCACCGCGCCGGTGCATCAATGTGCGGCCAAGCAATTCCTCATTCCGTCCAAAACCATAGATCGCCGCCGTGTCGAAAAAGGTGACGCCCGAATCGAGCGCGTGCAGCAGCAGCCGCTCGGCCTGTTCGGGGCCCGGCCGTGGCAGATAGCCATGGCTGAGGTTCATGCAGCCCAGCCCGATCGCCGATACGGAAAGCGGCCCCAGCTGTCGGGTCGGCAAAGGTGTCGGCATGACGCAATCCCCCATAAGATGTGAGCTTGCGCTCTGGTCGGCCTCGCTTCTGCCTTTGGCCGTGATGATGCGATTTTGACGGCGAGGGCGACAAATTCAAGCCGCCGCATCACAATTTGGCAAAGATTGCGAATTTGAAGGATTTCTGCGATAGCATTCCCGATTGAGCTTCAACTTGCCTGTCGGGGACGGAAATGAACGCAGTAGTGAGTCAGATCGGGGATCTGGCCGAAGCCGGCGAAAAGATGGTCGAAAGGCTGCGCCGCAAGGCTTTTCTGCCTGACAGCCGCAAGGAACTCAACGTCCGCTTCGGCATTGCGGAGGCCGCGCAACTGCTCGGCTGCTCCACGAATCGGATCCGCATGGCGGAGGAGGACGGTCGCCTCCCCCCTGCCCCGCCGACCGAAAATGGCCGGCGCCCCGGTTACAAGGTCGAGGAACTGCTGAACATGCGGCAGGTGCTGGGCGCCTCGCCCGAACGCGCCCCGCTCGACATTCCCGCGATCATCGCAGTGCAGAATTTCAAGGGCGGCGTCGGCAAATCGACCGTCACGACCCATCTTGCCCATTATTTCGCGGTGCAGGGCTATCGCGTGCTCGTCGTCGATTGCGACAGCCAGGCCACGACGACCACCCTGTTCGGCTTCAACCCGCATTTCAATATTCAGCGGGAAGAAACGCTCTACCCCTATCTGTCGATCGATCCGACCCAGGTTGACCTGCTCTACGCGGTGAAGCACACCGCCTGGCCCAATGTCGATCTTATCCCGTCAAATCTTGAACTGTTCGATGTGGAATATGAGCTGGCGGCCGCAGGCAGCGACGGCGGCTCCGTACTCGCCGCGCGCTTCCGCAAGCTGAAACAGGGCCTGATGGACCTTGCCCGCCATTATGATGTCGTGCTGCTCGATCCTCCGCCAGCGCTGGGCACGATCAGCCTTGCCGTCATGCAGGCCGCCAATGCCCTGCTGGTCCCGCTCGCGGCGACGACCCCCGACTTCTGTTCGACCGTTCAGTTCCTCTCGATGATGGATCAGGTCATCAACCAGCTCCAGACGGCAGGGATCGAGGTCGATTATCAATTCGTCCGCCTGCTCTGCTCGAAATTCGACAGCAATGATCCCAGTCATTCCATGGTGCGGGCGATCATGGAGCAGAGCTTCGGCCCTGCCCTCCTGCCCATCCCCATCCTCGACAGCGCGGAAATCAGCCATGCGGCGCTGCGCATGATGACGGTCTATGAGCTCGAAAAGCCGATCGGGACGCCCCGGACGCACAAACGTTGCCGCGCCAATCTCGACGAAGCCATGGGCCAGATCGAAGCACTTGTCCGTCAGGGCTGGGGCCGCGTTGCTCCTGCGCGTGAGGAGGACATCGTCAATGCAGCTTGAGGCGGCTCCCCTGTTTGGACATTGGGAGGCAGACAAGCCTCGCCAGGCTTTCGGCGCTGAGCGTGGGCGCAAATCAATCCTGTCCTACACGGATATGTTCACCATATGTTCGCCTCGAATCGGAGGACAGACGCATGGCTCGTAAGCAATCAGACTATCTCGCGGCGTTGTTGTCCGACGAAGCGGAGGGTCCATCCGCTGCTGCGCCCGCGGTCAGTGCGCCGCTAAAGGAAGACGAGCCGGCCCCCTCCCCTGCCCCCGCGCGGCCCGAACGCGTGCGCAGCACGACGCTACTCGGCCGGGAAACGGCGCTCGCCCGGCTTGCTTCGGGTGAGGTGCGGCAAGTCACGCAGCTTCTGCTCGATCCGGCGCGGGTGCGCATTTGGCACGGCAATGCGCGGCTCTACTTCCATCTGACGGAAGAAAACTGCCGCGAGCTGATCGACTCGATCATCGCGGAGGGCGGGCAGAAAGTGCCTG
>JAEZCS010000110.1 GCA_023433445.1 Pseudomonadota bacterium
ATCCTTGAGTTTCTCGCTAAGCCGCGCCTCCGTAACATCGGAGAGGGTCAGGAGCAGGCGAACCTGTTCGGCATCGCCGTAATCGAGTTTCTGGGCATTGAGGACGAGGCGTCGGAGCAGCCCACCTGCTTTGAAGTCCATTTCATAGGCTTCGATCCTGGCATGGTCCGAGAGAGTGGCGCCAAGCAGCGAGCGAAGCTGCGGGACATCCCATTCTCCCTGGCCGAGCTCGAAGAGAGGCTGTTCGTCGACGTTCTGCGGGTCTAGACCAAAGGCGGCATAAAAGGATGTGCTGCCGGCGATGACGGTCAAATTTCCATCGAGGAGGAGCGCGGGCGCGGCGGAAGAAGCCAGGATCGCAAGCGCGAGACCTTGGGCGACATCAGGATGGACGGGCCGATTCATGGCGAACGCCCCCTTTCCGGGGAAACCGGAAAGCTCGCGGTAATGAAAGCTGTATCCGGGTAGTCGCGAGCCCGGCACTCCTTCGAGGAAGACAGGATTCGCAGATGCGATCATAGCACCGATCACGCATAAGCCCGGCATCTATTCGACGCCGGGCAAATATTCTCGTCCCTGATCCCGCGCAAAGGTCGTCCAGCTCAGCCAGTGTTTGCCGGCGCAGTCCTGTAATAGTCGGTCACGCGCCGACCATAGGTTTCGTCGAATACAGGCGCTGAATCCGGCCGAAAGCTGGGCGCGCCTTCCAGCAGGCGCTTGTCGATGGCCGCCACATATCCGCCCTCGGTCTCGTCGTAGCGAAAAGCGGACCATGGAATGGGGTGATAGCTCTGCCCCAATCCGAGAAATCCCCCGCTGGACAGGATGACATAAGCAATCTGTCCGGTCCGCTCATCAAGGATAAGCTTGGCGATCGTGCCCAGCTTGTCGCCGTCGCGGCCATGCACGGCCTTGCCGCGAATGTCGTCGGCGGAGATCAGAACAACTGCGCCGACTGGCGCGGTTGGTGCTTCTGCATTGGTGGACATGACCTGGCTCCTTTCGATGATAGCGGGGGCAGCAGACCAATGCGGTTGCGTCCCCGGAAGCGCATTCTCAGGCGAGACTGTGCTTCAACGCGCTGGTCTGGTCGTGCCCGGCCTTCACCGAGGTGAAGGCGTCGCGAATGACATCCCGCGTTGCGGGTTGCAGGTCGGTGTCTTTCAACGCGATTTCGAACTTCGCCGTGATATGATCCTCGCCGCGCTCGACTTCGTCGATGATCGCCTTGTCGTTCTTGCCGGTGAAGGCCTGCTTGAGATCCATGAAGCTGCGATGCGCCGCGCCCAGAAAACTGGAGCTGTCCTCCGGCTCACCACCGAGCCCGCGCACTTCCGCCTGTAGGGAAGCGACGACCTGTCCGCGATCATGGGCGAAACCGGTGAACAGAGCCGCAAAGCGCGTACTCTTCGCATCTTCGGCGGCGTCCTCGAAGCCTTTCAGGCTATCGAGAGTCGTGGTGATCAGTCCATTGAGGACCGAGATGTCATGCTTGTCGTTCATGTCGGTATCCTTGATTTGGGTAGCGCCAGGCACCGGGAGAACTGGATCTCCCAGCTTATTGTGACGCTCAGTTTGCCGAGAGGGCCGATGGCAGCAGCGCATCGCCCTGCCGGAGTTGTTGCTCGATGATCGGCACGCCGTTGCCAGCAACCTGTTTCAGCGACTGGTCGGCGCCGTCTTCCGCATAGCCCTTGTAAGCGGCCCAATTGCCCTGCTGAATTTGTGCGGACTGGGTGAGATAGAGATTGTCGAACGATCCGCGCGGCGTGTTCCGCAACATCTTGAGCATCGAAGCGCGTTCGGCCGACAATCGTGTGGCCGGCCGGGCAATCCTGCGCTGATCATTGTTCAGCGAGGCGAGCAGCGTCTGCTGCGAGGTTTGCGACTCCGAGATGATACGCCGGGCATAGTCCTTGACGTCGCTGCGCTGCGAGCGTGTGAGGCTGAGCCGGCTTGCCGCGATCTGAAACTGGTTGGCATCGGATGCGGCAGCGGAGAAGGCGGGACCGTCGAGACCATGGATCGGTTCGACGCCCACATCCGCGCTGGAATAGCTGCCTGTCGTAGCGGGTATGGTGGACTGGGAGAAGGCGACCGTGGGGGCGCCGAGCATTGCCGTCCCGAGCAGGACGGAGATCATTGCACGCTTCATGTTGTTGTTCCTCGCAAACGCGACCCACCGGTTATGTCGGTGAGAAAGGTCGCGTCCGCTTTTTTTGGCTGGAAACGCACCTTCCAGTATGGACAGGTATCGCTTGGAGCTATCAAACAACGACTGAGAGTGGATATCGTTGCGGCTGCCCAATTTATATTTCCAGAAACTTCTGTATCTATCTGATAAGGTCGATAAATACTTCAGATAAATATTTAATAAGTCCAGAATTTATGGGGTTCTGGAACGATTATGCCGGCTCGGTAGTTCGTATAATTCCGGTTACGATATGCCGATATGGCCCGATCGTCTTCTGGATCACAGGAGGACGATTATGGGAATCATCATGTGGCTTGTCGTCGGCGGTATCATCGGCTGGCTCGCAAGCGTGATCATGCGCACGGACGGGCAGCAGGGCATCATCCTCAATATTGTGGTGGGCATCATCGGTTCCTTCATCGGCGGCCTGATTTTTGCGCGCGGCGACATCAACAATGCGCCGCTCACACTCACGACATTTCTGGTCTCGCTGGCTGGTTCGGTCATATTGCTTGCCATCGTCAATCTGATCCGCCGCGGATCGATACGCTGACACCTCCCATCCTTGCTGCCCGGGCAGGCGTCGTGGCAACCATGTGACCATGTGACCATGTGACCATGTGACCATGTTGGCCATCACGCACCGTACATCCTACCATTATCGGCAGCCGGTCCAGCTCGGACCACACCGGCTGATGCTCCGTCCGCGCGAAGGGTATGATATCGAACTTGTGTCCTTCGCTCTCGAAATCACGCCCGATGTCGACATTTCCTGGGCAAGCGACGTGGCGGGCAATATGGTCGCGACAGCGGTCTTTGCAGCCATGACCGACAGTCTGATCATCGAAAGCCGGTCAGTTCTCAGCGTGGGTGCTGTCGCCTGGCCTGTGTTCGATATTGCCGCTTCCGCCATCGACTATCCGTTTCGATACAGCGACGGCGACTGGACCGATCTCGGCGTTCTGACCGTCATGCAGTATCCCGACGAGGCTAATCGGCTGCACGACTGGGCACAAGGGTTTGTCGGTGGCAATCCGACCGATACGCTCGCTCTGCTCAAAGACCTGAGCGCCGGTGTTCCCAACTGGATCGCTTATCAGGCTCGAGACGATGAAGGCACGCAGTCCCCCTTGGAGACGCTGGATCGCGGCTGGGGATCATGCCGCGATTTCGCGGTGTTATTCGTCGAGGCAGCGCGCAGTCTCGGCTTCGGCGCGCGGATCGTCTCGGGCTACCTTGACAACCGGGCGGAAAACCTCATCGGCCAGAATGCGGCCGGGTCCACCCATGCCTGGGCGGAAGTCTTTGTGCCCGGCGCTGGCTGGATCACCTTCGATCCGACCAACCGCAGCGTTGGCGGCTTCAACCTTGTTCCGGTGGCGGTAGGACGCCACATTCACCAAGTGGTGCCGGTCAGCGGCAGCTATGCGGGGCCTGCAAACATGCTGGACTATATGACCGTGGAAGTCGAGCTGCGCTGACAAGCCATGCGTCGGCGAATTGCGGGCGGCTTACTAAAGGACCCTTCGCCCATAGTATTTCGCCTTCTACACCCCATATCAGGTCCATCGCACTCCGAATGCCTCGGGCACGAGTGCGGCTGAGAGATAGTTCGTGCTCCCGCTCATGGATGGAGACGAACCATGCCCCCTATTTCCAGTACCGTTGCGAGCACAGGGAAAGGGCCTCTCCGGCTCGATCTTCCCATCATTCCGACATCTGGCGCGGCGCGGCGTGATGCCGCTCGATCCCTCGGCGAGGACAGTTGGGAGAATGAGGGCGGTCATCTCGCCGGCGCAAGGCCCGTGATCGCATCGCCCGCAATTTCCACGAGTGATGTTGAGACGCTGGAAGCTCAGGTCCGCGACATGGAAGGCACCCTGGCCAGCGACTTTGCCAATGGACGGGTGGGAATGCGCTACAACACCTATGCGCATCGCTCCCGTGTTCTGCGTCAGCAAAAGGCGAGGCTCGATGTCCTGCGCGCCAGCGTTCAGTCGCAGGAACAATGAGGATGAGCAGTTCGTCGGAACCGGGCAAAGTCTCCGAGGCCGAACTGATGGCACGATACGGGATCACCCGCGTCCCCGCCGATCAGTACCACTACAAGGAATATCGATATTCGCGCCTCAGCGACGCGATTGCCCAGGCAAAGCGGGAGACGCCGCCTTCCTGAAACCCGGCGTGGGCGACGGTGGATGCCCGCTCCCACTTACAAAGGATGTCCCATGGAACTCTCATCAACCTTCTGCCGGGTCCAGGAGACCTACCAGCGTGATCGCGCAAGCAACACCATCCTGGAAAACGTCCGTGCTGTCGCCGGCAAGGCAGCGACAGCCTGGGGAATTATGGCATTGGGCGCCGAACGCCGCGAGGCCCGCCGCCAGCGAACACGCATCATTGCGGACATGGCGGCTCTTCAGGATGAGCGGTCGCCGGACGAAGAGGATCGGCTTTTCAGCGAGAACCCGGACAGAGGCTGCGCCATCCCTGATCTGGCATGATCGCTGCTGCAAGAGATTGTAGCACCAGCTTATTGCAGGCATCCCGTCATGCTGGGTCTTCATCGTCATTGCGGCGCTGGCGCAGTTCCGGTGCTTCGCGCACCGGCGCATCCGGGCGCCGCTCGAATGCTCCCCCTTCGCCGGATATCCGTTCCTTCTGGACGATCTCTGCCGCGCGTTTCCTCGATATCCCCAGGCTGCGCAACGCATACTCTGTCAGGCCGAACGAAAGTTCACGCGCGCCCATGATCGCGAGGCCTACTCCCTGGCTTTCGAGATGCGCCACCTCCGCATCGCTATGTGTTCGCACGGCGATGTCGATCCCTGGATTGAGTTCACGGGCGATTTCGATGATCCGGCGGGTCTGAAAACCCTCCGGCGTCGCGATAATGAGCAGGCGTGCGTTGGCGATGCCGGCGGCAGAGAGAATTCCGGTCGTTGAAGCTTCTCCGTATATCGCCGGAACACCCTGCGCGCGGAGCGCTTCGACGCGGCGCCGGTCCTTGTCCACAATGACGACCGGCAACTGCGCGTCCTTGAGTGTCTTGCCGACCACCCGACCTACTCGTCCGTAGCCGACAATGATTGCGTGCCCCTGCGGGCCATCATCAATCGGTTCCGGCAGCCTGGACAGCGCCTGCCCGTCACTGCGTTCAATCACTGACAGGATAGATGGACGTCGGCGCAACCACCGGTCGAGTCCGTCAAAGGCAACGAAGACCAGAGGGTTCAGGGTGATGGAAAGGAGTGCGCCAGCCAGCACCAGGTCCCTTCCTTCCGGGGGAACCAGGCCAAGGGCAACACCGAGACCGATCAGGATGAATGAAAACTCCCCGATCTGGGCCAGGCTCGCTGACACCGTCAGTGCGGTTCGGGCAGGATAGCCGAAGGCTAGCACGATCCCGAAGGCCGCAACGGACTTTCCGATCATGATGATCGCGAGAACCGCGACCACCGCCATCGGCTCCCGCAGGAGCACGGCCGGATCGAACAGCATGCCGACCGAGACGAAGAACAGGACAGCGAAAGCGTCTTGCAGTGGCAGCGAATCCGCGGCCGCCTGATGGCTGAAGTCGCTTTCGCTCAGCACAACGCCTGCGAAGAAGGCCCCGAGGGCGAAGGAGACGCCGAACAGTGCGGCCGATCCATAGGCAATGCCCAGCGCCGTCGCGAGCACCGACAGCGTGAACAGTTCGCGCGACCCTGTGCGGGCGACACGTTCCAGCACCCAGGGCACCGCGCGCGTGCCAACGACGAGAACCAGCACCAGGAAGAGCGCAACCTTTCCCAGAGTGAGCAACAGGGCCAGCACGATGGCGCCGCCGGTCGCTTCGCTGCCTTCACTGGCGTTGCCGCCCAGAACACCCGCAAGCGCCGGCAGCAGGACCAGCGCCAGAACCATGGCGAGGTCCTCGACGATCAGCCAACCGACGGCAATGCGCCCGTTGATCGAATCCAACGTGTTGCGGTGCTCAAGCGCACGGAGCAGCACGACCGTAGAGGCGACAGACAGGGAAAGGCCGAAGACGACGCCAGCACCCGATGTCCAGCCCCACAAGTGCGCCAGTCCGGCGCCCAGTAAGGTGGCGACGGTAATTTGCACGATGGCGCCCGGAATGGCGATTCGTCGCACCGAGAGAAGATCCTTCACCGAGAAATGCAGGCCAACTCCGAACATCAGGAGGATCACGCCGATCTCGGCCAATTGCTCCGCGAGGCCAGCATCGCTCACGAAACCGGGCGTGAAGGGACCGACAGCGACGCCCGCCAGCAGGTAGCCGACCAGCGGCGGCAACCTCAGCCTGCTAGCGATGAATCCACCCACGAAGGCGAGCACGAGCCCCATAACAACCGTCGTAAGCAGGCTCGTGTCATGGGGCATTCGGAATCCTTTGCGGCGTGAGGCTTGTCGCCAGGGCCGAAACCCCTGGCTGATGCCTGCTCAGAAGAGCAAAGGAGCAATCGACAATATGGGGCTGCTCGTGGTGGAATTGGAGGGACGGACTGCTTATACACGAAACTCAGCGCTTGGCTGACATTTCGCTGGCAGTCTCGTAATTTTATCCGGACCAGGAACCCGTCGTTTTTGGGATCGACGCCATTATGGCCGCTCCATCGAGCGTATCTTAGACGATGATCACCCAGTTCTCATCTTCGTCATCGTGGGTGCGCCAAACCTCTAGAAACACGGGAATCCGGCGTTTCTGGCCAACACCATTCCCGAACAAAAGAGAGAACTCTGGCTGGTATCGGCCGATTGGCGACCTTCGGATCTGAAGCAGGAATGTGAAAAGAGCTACTATTCCTGCGACGTCGCCCCCTGGCCAATCCGCTATTCATGACGGAGCCCCCCCCCGAGCAGAAGGTAGAACTATGGCTGTGTGACTGGATGCCGGCAAAGCGCCCTACGAGGTAGACGGAGTGTGAAATTCAAACTTGCACAGCTCATTGCTCGGCAAGTTGGAAGTCCGTCATTAGTTCTAGGCTCAGGACCCATTGATTGGCTGAGGGCGATGTGATTCAGGCTCCGCGAGGAGACTGAGCATGAGCGACCTGTATTGGCTGACGGACGAGCAGATGGCGCGTCTTTCGCCCTATTTTCCCAAGAGCCACGGCAAGCCCCGGGTCGATGACCGGCGCGTGCTGAGCGGGATCATCTTCGTCAACCGCAACGGGCTGCGCTGGCATGATGCGCCCAGGGAATACGGTCCGCACAAGACGCTCTACAACCGCTGGAAACGGTGGGGCGAGATGGGCGTGTTTGGCCGGATGATGGAGGGGCTGTCTGCCCAGAGAGCCGATCCCCAGACCGTCATGATCGATGCTACCTATCTCAAGGCCCACCGCACGGCTTCCAGCCTTGGGGTAAAAAAGGGGGCCTCGGCCGCCTGATCGGGCGGACCAAGGGCGGCATGAATACCAAGCTTCACGCCGTCACCGATGCCAACGGCCGCCCTTTGAGCTTCTTCATCACGGCAGGACAAATCAGCGATTACACCGGCGCGGCAGCCCTGCTCGACGATCTACCCAAGGCGCAGTGGATGCTGGCTGACCGGGGCTATGACGCCGAATGGTTCAGGGATGCGCTCGAACAAAAGGGCATCACGCCTTGCATTCCGGGCCGGAAATCCCGTTCTTTTCCCGTCAAATACGACAAGCGCCGATACAAACGCCGAAACCGCATCGAGATCATGTTTGGTCGCCTGAAAGACTGGCGCCGTGTGGCAACCCGCTACGACCGCTGCCCAACCGTCTTCTTCTCCGCCCTCGCTCTCGCAGCCACCGTGCTCTTCTGGCTGTGATCAACGAGTCCTGAGCCTAGTGGAACTTAACGGATCTTTTTATCATCTTTGTAGCGTTGCTCCCAACATCGCCACTAGTTCGGCCTCCCGCGTCACGCCTAGTTTGGCGAAGATGGATTTGAGTTGGGCCTTGACTGTCTGAATGCTGGTCCCCCGCGCCGCCGCGATTTGTTCGCGGGTATTTCCGCTGACGAGAGTGAGAGCCACGGCTGTTTCAGCCGCGGAGAGCCCGAATACGGTGCGCAAAAGACCAGGGGCAGCCTTGTGCCAGCGCCCGCCGGAGCGCACGATGACCAGCAATTGAGAGGCATTGTGCAGACGCAGCGGTTGTGCAGGAAGGCGGCAGATGTCGACGATCATTGGCATCTGCGTGCCATGACTGCGGACGATGAGCGCATCGCATTCGATCGGCTGACGATGTCTGCGCGCGAGAGCCTGTAGCAATGCGGCATCATCGCGAGGATGAGGCAGACCAATCCTTCCATCTAGGAGCCTGAAACGACCTGCAGAGAGCAAAGCCTCAGCTTCGCTTGTCTTGCCTTTTACTTGGCCGGCCTCGTTGCAAATGAAGATCGGCAAGCCCACATGTTCCAGCGCGCCACTCAGTAGCGCCGAGCCACGGTCTTCAAGTGCGAGCTGCATCTTGACGGCCGTACGCACATGGGGTGCAATTGCAGCGAACAATGCTCGATCGTCGGCGTCTGTTTCCCCATCAGAGCGAGTGCGATTTAAAGCCAGACCGATAAAGCCTTCATTCCCGTCAAGTAACTTGGTCTGGCAACCATTCGGTATGTCATAGGCATCGCACAGCTCTCGGTAGAAGTCGAAACCTGCGCCAGGGCCGACGGCCCGATAATCTGATTCACTGCGGATAACGAAAGGTTGATCGGTCAGCGAAGCACGAACCCGGACATTGATCTCAGGATCACCGCGCTCCTGTTCGATGAAGCGCCATTTCTGGTCTTCATCAAGATCGTTGATCCAATTGAAGGCCACCTCGCCCGGTACAAAACCAATGAGCTGACCGTAGGAACTACCTGTCATTTCAGCCATGGCCCGGAGAGCGCCAGGCCATTCATTCCCATCAACGGCAGCCAGTGCGAAACGCTCGCCCAGCGCCCAAATTTTTTCATCCACCCTTTGCCTCTGTCCCGACCCGGTCAGAAACTTCAATATTATTGATCGTTCAAACGCTTCATCGGCATCCGACGATTGGAGGATCTAAGCATGTCTGACAGGGAGCGCAATGAGAGATGCTGGATTGATACCCCTATCGGGGGATGCGGATGAAGCCTTGGTCGGACTAGATCGCCTCCGACAGTTTTAATGGGGGGGAACTATGATCGGCCGGAATTTTGCGCGCTCACCTATCCGTCTTGGGCTCGGGATCGGCGTAAGCATGCTTGCGCTTGGAGCAGGCAGCGCGCTCGCGCAGCAGGCCCCCGCGAACATCTGTCCGGATGGGAGCGCTGGGCCACTCTGCGTCATCAACAACACGGCCTCAGTTGGACCGATAAACGGGACGCTGGGAACCGCCACCATCATAAATAACAGCGGCACGATTGCAGGTGCGACCGCGATCAACGCAGGTCAGGCGGTTGTCCTCTCGGTGAATAACGCTAGCGGGGGCGTCATCGGTGGCGATACGGACGCCATCATCTCTCCGGCCCGTATCGGGATACCGTTGCTTGGCTTCAATGTAACCAATGCTGGCACGATCAACGGCAATGTGTCCTTTGTCGAGCCGACCCCTGCCTCTCCCCAAAATCCTCTTGCGGGGACACATGTTTACTTCATCTCCGACGGTGGCACGCTGAACGGAAACCTCCAACTTGGCACGGGTTTCAGCACCGCCAACTTGATTCAGCGCGGCGCTGATGATGGGGTTACCGGGACGATCTCGGCCGGCGGCGGCGTCGATATCTACACCCGCAGCTACAACCAGTCGCAATCGCTCGAGCTTGGGGCGCGGTCACTGCCAACCACCTTCGAAATAGAGGGTTTTGAAGCGCGTGGCGCCGCCACGAACTTGACCCTGACCGGTGCAGGAACGTCGATCAACCTTATGGGTGACGGCAATGTCGTCAACGAGGGCACGATCGGCCTGCTCAACACCAGCGGCCTTTATCCGCAGGGCGTGACCATCGTCCCGGCAGCAATCGGCTACTATCAACAACGCTTCGCGACCTACCAACGCGAATTTGTGCCGCCGGGAACCGTGCCGCTCTATACGCCGGGCTACGGCGACGCTCTCACCAGCTTCATCAATGAAGGCACGGTGAATGGCGATATCCGGATCGCGACCGCCAGCTTCGTCAATAATGACGAAATCAACCTCTCGACGGGCGGCCTTGGTTCGATCATCACGACTGCGGCGGACAAGGCTTTTATCTTCCGGAACGCCGGAACGATCGAGACGGCGTTCAACGGCCCTCGTTCCTTTGTCACGGATATCGAACGTGATTTCGACGATGGCGTGAACGCGGCGGTCCGTATCCGTCAAGGGCTGGAAACCACCGAGACAGCTGGCGTAACGATCGAGAACAGCGGCGAGATCGTTGGCGGTCTGGACGCCAATGTCGCGGCCAATGTATTCTCCTTCACCAACAGCGGCCTGATCGCCGGACTTGACGCCAGCGGATATTTTCAACGCGGGCTGACGCTGAAGGTGGGGGAACTGGACCTCGTCCTGCCGAACGCTAATGACGAGTTCAATGCGGACGATGCCACGATCATCAACACGGCAGGCGGTGCAATCCGGGATGGCTTCTACGCGGGCGTGGCGACGCAGAATCTGCAGTTCGAAAATCATGGGCGGATAGCAGCCTCGGCACGCGAAGGCGGCATAGCGCTGCTGATCGAAACGGGCCTCTTACAGGACGATGGGCCGGACGAAGATGTGATCGCCGTCCCTGCCGAGAGCTTTGCTTTCACGAACACGGGAACGATCGATGGGGCGGCAGAGATTGAGATCGGCAACCGGGTGGCCACGTTCGTCAATAGCGGTACCATCACGCGCACTGAATTGCCCATCAATCAGAACGATCGCCCGTTCTTCGGAGGCATCGTTGCTTTCGACGTGGAATCGGAGACGGATGAGAGCCAGACCATTACGTTCCAGAATAGCGGCAGCATCCTTGGACATGACCGTGGCGCCTCTGCCCTCTTCATTGAAGTTGAAGCGGGCGACGGTGACGAACCTGGCACCCCGACTGCGGATTCCACGGTCAACCTGATCAACAGTGGTACGATCAAGGCAAGCGGCGGGGCCACCCTCGCGCTTCTTGATCCCCAGGCATCGCTGTTTGTCGTCAACCAGATCGCGGCGGTCGCCATCGATCAGGAGAGCAGCGGCGCTGGCGTGGTGAACATCGAAAATCGCGAGGGCGGGCTGATCGAGGTGTCTGGCGCGCCCAGCCTTCTCCTGCCGACGCCCCCGGTCGGCGATGCAGCTTACAGTCCCGTCGCCAACGGGGTGAACGGCGGGATGGCGACTGCGATCGGCGTGTCGGCAAAGACAGTGAACATCCTGAACGCCGGCACTATCCGCGGCGGCGCTGGAACGAGTTATTCGCTCGGTTCCAACTTCATCCTCGACAATGCGCTTGGCCAGCCCAACAGCTATCTCGCAGGCGCGATCCACACGAGTGGCGATCAACTGGGCGATGACAGCGGCTTCCTGCCCTCGACGGATCATGTGACGAACACCGCGACGGGCGTCATCATCGGGTCGATCGATCTCAACGCAGGCGATGACCGCATTGACAACGCCGGGCAGATCAGTGGCGACATCTATATGCGCGAGGGCGAGGACGCGATCGTCAACGCCGGCACCATCACTGGAACGGTGCACATGGGGGACGGCAATGACAGCTTCACCCACCTCCTTGCCTCTGCGGTGCTGAACGGCACGGTCGATGGCGGGGCGGGGGAGGATATTCTGTCCTTCGACATCACCGGCACGACATATACCGGCACGATTGATCCGGTGCTGCGTCAGTTGTTCACGAATTTCGAGATCGAGAAGATCATCGGCACAGGCCGGGTCGTTGCCCAGGAGACGATCGCAGTAGCACCGGGCCGCCCGCTTGAACTGACCGAAGGGTCGAGCATCGTGGTCGCCCCTGGCGAGACGGCGATCAGCGGCGGCTCCGACAGTGTAAGCGTATCGATCAACGGCGAAGTGGTTGGCAATGTCAATCTGGGCGGCGGAGACAACGTGCTGACCAATACGGCGGGCGGCTCGATCACCGGCGACATCATCACAGGTGATGGTGCGAACACGATCAGCAACCAGGGTGGCACGATCACTGGCAACATCCTTGCTGGCAGCGGGACCGACAGCCTGATCAACAACGGCATCATATCCGGCGATGTGGACCTGGGTGCGGGATCGGACATGCTGACGATCGGTACCGGCGCCAGCTTTGGAGGAACGGTCGTTGGGGGTGACGGAACCGACGTTCTGGCGTTCAACACAGGCAGCAGTTACGACGAACAGACGGTGATCGACGGGGACAGCTTCGTCGGTTTCGAGCAGGTGAACAACGCAGCCGGCGTGAACAGCTTCACGGGCAATCTGAATGTCGAGGAAGTGCAGGTCACGGGTGGGCGCCTGATCGGGCAGGCCGGATCGACCCTTACAGGGTCCGTCAATGTCAGCGGCGGGGGCACGTTCGGCACGGCAGGGGCGGTTAATGGCGACGTGACCATCGGAACCGGCGCCACCCTCTCGCCAGGTGCGTCGCCTGAAATCATGACCATCAACGGCAATCTGATCATTGCTGATGGATCGACGACTACCTTCGAATTCGTGCCGGTTGGCCAGAGCGACCAGATTATCGTCAATGGCGGGTTTGTTACCATCGGCGATGCTACCACCCTTAATCTCACTGGCTCGCTCACGCCCGGCAGCTCGCGGGATCTCATCGTCGTCAATGGCGGCGGGACGATTACGGGCGAATTCGATATCGTGAGCCGCGATCCCGGCATAGTCGGCGTGCTGCGTTACAACGCTACGACACTGCAACTGCTGGGCACTTTCGTGGCGCCGACCGGCGTCACTGAGCAGACTGGGGCAGCCATTGATTATGTCAACGGACTGCTGATCGCCGGCACCGCGAGCACCGCATTGGTGAACGCGGTTCCCACCCTGCTCAGCGGCGGTATCGCAAATGCTGCAGCGTTCGGCCAATTAACCCCCGAAGCCTATGCCAGCTCATCGCAGCTTGGTGTGGAACAGGGGTTGGCGATCGCCAAGGCTGCGCGGACGGGCCTTGCCACAACCACGCGGGAGTCGGCCGGACTGTTCAGCTTCGCAGAGGGGCTGGGCAATCGGCGCACGTTGAAGGGGGATGTAGCGACTGGCACATCCCGGGCGAAGAGCCATAGCTATGGCATGCTGGGCGGCATCGGCTTTGGGAACCGGACAGCGTCGCTGGGCGCCTTTGTGGGTTATATCGATAGCCGCCAGACCATTGACCGTCTTGGCAGCCGCACGGAAGCGGACGGCGTAATTGCTGGTTTGTCAGGCCATTTTGCAAAGGACGGCTTTGAGGCGACCCTCACCTTCGCTCATGACTGGAGTAATGCCGACACCAAGCGGACGCTCCCAGGGGCGACAGTCCGGTCGGGAGATTATCGCCTGCGCAGCTACGTTTGGGACAGTGTGGTCGGTTACAATTTTGAGATGGGCAGCTGGGCAGTCCGCCCCGGAATTGGGCTGACCCACATTTCGACCCGCCGCGGAGGCACCTCCGAAACGGGTAACTCCGCCTTCGCTCTCACGGTCGCTCGCGCAACTACCAGCGCGACCTTCATCGATGGCAGCATCAAGTTGAAGGGCGGCGTCGCTGGTGGGGCTGTCTTCCATCCGTGGGCATCGGTTGGTGTGCGTCATCAGCTCGAGGGCGAACGATCAGCTGCTCGTGCAGGCTTTGTCGGCAATACTGAACGGTTTACGGTACTGGGCGCCGCTCGTAAGGAAACGATGGCGACTTTCGGTGCCGGCGCGAACTATGAGTTGACCTCGGGACTCAGCCTTTACGGCGCATATCAGGGCGACTTTGGGGGCGGCCGTAGCCACAATATTAATGTCGGGGTCCGCTTCGAATTCTGATGGCATCACGGGCATCATGAACGCCTGTTGATCACTCAGGGATGCCGTCATTGCACCTAGGCGGCATCCCTTGCAGCGGAGATGGCCGGGATCGTCGGCCGTCAACCTGCTTTGAAGAGAATAGACCAGTTCTCATCTTCATCATCTTGGGTGCACCACCTCGCCGAAGCACCGCAATGGGATATTCCGGTTGCGGCCTTGTCCGAATGAATGAGAAGCGGGTTGCGGGCCTTAGTCGCTTTGGGCTCAGCTGATGATTGCGCCGTGGCGATCATCCGGAGCGCGGGATCGCTAACCGATCAGATCGCTGATGTCATTGTCACGCCACGGTTCGGGCAAGCTGGGCTGTGCGCAATATCGCGCGCTGCTTTGCCAGCCGCTGCTCTCATTCTTACGTTTGATACTGGTGTCGTTGGCGATATCCCAGGTCACCACCTGCGTATCCTTCTGCTCTTCGGTTCCCCATGCTGCGCCACCGCTCGAACATTCCTCAGTCACGCGATAGCTGGTCGCACCGGTCTTTTCGATCCTCTTGAACGCGCAGAAATCACGGCCGGAAACAGAAAATCCGTCCCGGCCAAGCAAGGACAAGGTGGCGTTCGACGCCTGCCCGCACGGCGTATCACTGTCGACGTAGAAACCTCGTTTCAAAGGCAGGGTTTTTACGCTCGTCGTCGCGGTGGGCTTTTCCGCTGCATTCAACTCCGCAGAGTTTGCAGCGTCGGCTTCTCCTGGCACCGATGTGGCGGATGCGGCGGTATTCGCCGGCGTGGCTTCCGTGACCATCGCATTGTCCGCACGCTCCTCGGCGGTTGCCGGGTTTTTGCTGCAGGCAGAGATCAGCGCTGCCAACAAGACCGCCGACGCCAGCAATACATTGGTTCTGATCATGAAGCCCCCTTACATGAAAAAGCCCGCCCATTAGAAATGGCTGCCACCTTGGTTAACAGAATCGCCATGACATGAAAATGAGCGGGACTGCGCAAGACGGACTATTCATGATTAGAGCATGCAACTACCGATGCCCCGGGTTGCGGCTTGTCGGCTCCGAAACCATCTCGATAGTAACGCCTTCGAAGGCTCTGGCGGGCAAAATCCATTATGCAAGCGACATTGCGTGGCTATTTAACGCAGATGCGTAACGATTTTTCGCGACGATGAGCAACCACATACGTGGTTTTCTCGTTCCCTTAATCGCGGCTCGCCACGAGCCCTTGGAGATCGCGTGCAATGAAAGGGGTGCTGACCGACGCGTCCAAAGGTCGGGGGGCGGCATGGATTCGGGTCAACCCACCGGTATTCTTCATTTCCGCCGGACTGATCCTCGCCTTCGTGCTCTTCGGCGCGCTGTTCACGGATCAGGCGTCGCGCTTGTTCGTGGCGGCGCAGGCGACGATCACCGTCGATTTCGGCTGGTTCTATGTCGTTTCCGTCGCGGGCTTTCTGCTCTTCATCCTGTTCCTCATGTTCAGCCGTTATGGCGACGTGAAGCTGGGGCCGGACGATAGCGAGCCGGAATATAGCTATATTTCCTGGTTCGCCATGCTGTTCAGCGCGGGCATGGGGATCGGACTGCTCTTTTTCGGCGTTGCTGAGCCAATTCAGCATTTTGCGCGTCCGCCGGTGGGTGAGGGCGGGACAATCGAGTCCGCTCGCCAGGCGATGGTGCTGACCTTTTTTCACTGGGGTTTGCACGCCTGGGCGATCTACATCGTCGTTGGGCTGGCACTTGCCTATTTCGCCTTTCGGCGCGGATTGCCGCTGACGATACGGTCAGCCCTTTTCCCTCTGATTGGTCAGCGCATCCACGGCCCCATTGGGCATGCCATCGATATCTTCGCTGTATTGGGCACGATGTTCGGGGTGGCTACCTCGCTCGGCTTCGGGGTGCTGCAGGTGAATGCGGGTTTCAATTACC
This sequence comes from Pseudomonadota bacterium, assembly GCA_023433445.1. Taxonomy (GTDB): domain Bacteria; phylum Pseudomonadota; class Alphaproteobacteria; order Sphingomonadales; family Sphingomonadaceae; genus Sphingobium. Next base: position 16,037 of record JAEZCS010000110.1, read on the forward strand.
TGTTCGGCTTGCCCACTGGTCCTGTCATCCAGATCGTCCTGATCGCCGTCATCACCGGCATGGCTACATTGTCGGCCGCCATGGGGCTGGACAAGGGCGTGAAGAGGCTGTCGGAACTGAACATCATCCTGGCCATCACATTGTTGGCCTTCGTGCTCATCGCGGGCTCTACGGTTTTCCTGCTGCAAGCCTATGTCCAGAATGTCGGCGCCTATCTGGGCAGCCTCGTCCAGCGCACCTTCCGCATGTACGCCTATGAACCCAATGAATGGTTCGGCAACTGGACGCTATTCTATTGGGGCTGGTGGATATCGTGGTCGCCCTTCGTGGGCATGTTCATCGCCCGGATTTCGCGCGGGCGGACCATCCGTGAATTCGTGATGGGCGTGCTGCTTGTGCCATCGCTGTTCACTTTCCTGTGGATGACGGTGTTCGGCAACACGGCCATCGACATGGACCTGCGCGGGACGGCGGACATCGCGGCCACGGCGGTCAACAACATGCCGGTCGCGCTGTTCGAAACGCTGGAGCACCTGCCTTTTTCCACGATTGCGTCAGGCGTCGCGACGCTGCTCGTCATGACCTTCTTTGTCACCTCGGCAGATTCAGGCGCGCTGGTCATCGACATGATCACTTCGGGCGCTGCGGAGAACCCGCCCGTCTGGCAGCGCATCTTCTGGGCTGTGAGCGCTGGCGTGGTCGCGGCGGTGCTGCTGATCGCAGGTGGCCTGGAGGCCTTGCAGACCGCCGCGATCGCAAGCGCGTTGCCCTTCGCGGCGGTGATGATCGTCATTTGCTATGGGCTGTTGCGTGCATTGCAGATGGAAGAGGAGGGGGCTGCGATCGACCTGTCCGCCGCCGCGCAGGTGTCGCCTGTTCCAGCGGAAGGCCCAAGCTGGCAGCAGCGCCTTGCCAGCATCACCCACTATTATGAGGAAGCGGAGATCGGCGCTTTCCTGGTGGATAATGTCCGTCCCGCACTGGACGCGGTCGCGGCACAGCTACGGGAGTCGGGACTCGCGCCCAAGCTGATACAGGACGAAAATCATGTGGAGCTGCGCGTTCCGCATGGCGAGCGTGGCGAGTTTCGCTATGGCGTCCGCGCTCGCGCTTTCCGGGCAGCGAGCTTCGCCTTTGCCGAGCCGCCCGCGCACGGCAACGACGCACATCGCCATTATCGGGCCGTGGCGCATAGTTCCGAGACAGACCAGCCGCACGATGTGACAGGCTATAACGGTGATCAGCTGATTAACGATCTGCTCAACCGCTATGCACGGTTCCGGCATGCGCGCCGACTTGCGTGAATAGCGCGGGACATCATGCTTCGTCCTTGGGCACCATGATCAACGTGCGTCCCTCGACTCGCCAGGATGCCAGTTGCGACAGGAAATTCATGCCCAGTACGTCGACGTTGCCCATGGCGGGCGAGATCGCGACCTTCAGGTTGCGCGCTTCCAGCCCGCCCAGCGTGATCCGATCGATGGAACCCGTATCCGCCCGAACGACGCCATTCGCGGTTTGCATGACGACGGGCAGAAGGCTGGTGCCCCGATCCACCGATGCGCGCTGCGCAGTGTCTTCGGAAAGGGTGGTGACCGTGGCGCCGCTGTCGACCAGCATCCTGCTTTCCACCCCGTTGATATTCGCCCGCGCCCAGAAATGACCATCGGGAGACATGCGGATGCGGACCTCATTCCCGCTCACCTCTTGGCTGTCGATGCCGAGTTTGGAGGTTATCTGCGCCAGGCCGGGCTCGAAAGGTGCCTGCTGGATCAGCAGGAACAGGCAGAAGGCGAGGAGAGCAAAGGAAAAAAGCGATCGCAGCACACGTCCCACATAGGGGATGTTGAATAGCAGGATCAGGAGTAGAGCAGCGCCACCGGCGTAAAGCGCCATCTGCTGCCATTCGGGGTGAATCGATACAGGCATGATAGGTGAACTGCCTGGCGGGGCGTTCGATCCAAGTCCGCGGCGCTCAATCGGCAACAGATGACTTGGTTACGGCGCATGGAGCTTCTAACAGGAAGCTGGTTCGGCAATTGAAGAAAAGGGCGTAGATGGCCGACATGGACTTGGGCGGGACGATCAGTTCGACGGTGCACGCGCGGCTGGATCGCATGGCGCTCTATCGGTGGTGGCGGCGGAAGCTGGTCGGCAGCGTCGACCACGAGAAGGTCATCGCCATGATCGAGGAAGAAAGCGGATGGTCACCGCGCTATCTGTTCATGACGATCATGTCGGCGGGCATTGCCGTTCTGGGCCTGCTGCTGTCTTCGCCTGCGGTCGTCATCGGCGCCATGCTCATTTCCCCTCTCATGAACCCGATCCTGGGTCTTGGGTTCAGCCTGGCGCTGTTCAACTTCAGCGAAATGCGCCGCGCTCTGATCGCCCTGGCTGCCGGTTCCGCCTGCGCCATTGCTTTTACGGCGCTGATTGTGGCGCTCTCGCCGCTGCAGGCGCCTACTGCGGAGATCATAGCGAGGACCCGTCCCAATCTCTTCGACCTTGGCGTGGCTTTGTTTGCGGCGCTCGCCGGCACTTTCGCCATCATCAGGGGAAAGGGCGGCACCATCGTGGGCGTCGCCATCGCCACGGCATTGATGCCACCATTGGCCGTCGTCGGCTATGGACTGGCCACATGGAATCTGCCGGTGATGTGGGGCGCATTGGCGTTGTTCATCACGAACTTCGTGACCATTGCCCTGTCCGCCACCGCTATGGCGCGCTTCTATGGGTTCGGGCATTTCCTGTCGAGCCAGCAAAGCTGGACGCAGACGGTCGTGCTCATCATGGTGTTCGTGGTGATGGCCGTCCCCCTCGCATTCTCCCTGAAGCGCATCGCGACGGAAGCTCTGACTGTCACGCAGGTGCGTTCCTTTCTGGCGGACCGCTTCGGGAACACCGCCCGCGTCACACAGCTGGACGTGGATTTTGACGCGAAGCCGATCACGGTCCGCTCCGTGATCATCACGCCCCGCGCTCACGCGCAAAAGACGGTCGTGCTTCAATCGGCACTGGGGCAGCAATTGGGTCACCCCTGCGGTTGCAACTCGACCAGGTCCTGCTGGAGCCAGGCGCGGGAGCCCTGGAGGCCCAGCGCGAGGAACTGCGCCAGGCTGGCACGTCGGCCGCTGCGGAGGCGGCGCGGATCGCGGCCCTTGCCCAGATGATCGGGCTTGCTGCCGGGGTTCCGGCGGACGCGGTTACAATCGACCGCGATCATCACCGCGCCAGCGCGATGGCCGCTCCCTTGCGCGGAGCCACAGTCGCGACCTACCGCATGCTGGAGCAGCGTGTCAGCAGCCAGGCTGGCGATTGGGACATTGCAATCATCCCGCCTCAAGCGGATCTGCCGCTGATCACCTTTGGCGATGGCGTCGATTCACTTGATCCGGCTGCGAGAGAGGCCACTTTGACGACCGCCTGGGCAGCGCGGCGCTGGAATATTCCCGCGCTTGCCGTGCCAGGGCTGCCGGAAAACGAGCCTGCCACGCCCACCTTGGGTCAGCGGCGGGCACTGGTTGTTGCGGCTGTCTTGCGCGAGCAGGGCATCACGGCGCTACCCGGTCGTCCCGCAAGCCAATCCTTCCGGCTGACCACGCCCGTCGAGGGCAGCACGCGCTGATCGATTGCTGCACCGACCGACGCGCGGTGAACCCCTGACTTGTCTTTCCCGCTTTCGGGCTGTCCTTAGGAAATCGTCACCACTCGCGCGGGACCTGTTCGGTCGAGCGGCTTCACCACCACCTTGTCCTCCATCCGGTCAAAGGCGATGTCGACCGATGCCTCCCCGACGCGCAGTCCATAGAGCCGCAGTTCGTCGAGGAACCGGGGAAGGGCGGGTTCGCGCAGGGAGATTTCCGGCCCCGCGACATCGAACCCTATGCCCAGGCTCGACTGGATGAGGGACAAGGGCGCAGCCGCCGACCATGCCTGCGGGCTGCAGGCGACGGGGTAGAATGTCGGTCCCTGCGCACGGCGGCGCGGAAATCCGCAGAACAGTTCCGGCAGGCGCATGAGGTCGACATAGGTTGCCGCCGCGAACAGGCCTTCGAATATCTTTGCTGCCTCTCGCTTGTAGCCATAGCGAGAGAAGCCCGCAGCGATCAGGGCATTGTCATGCGGCCAGATCGATCCGTTATGATAGCTCATCGGATTATAGCGCGCTTCCGTGGAGGCAATGGTGCGGACACCCCACCCGGAAAAGGAGGCGGGCGCCATCAGTGTGCGTACGACGGACTCCACCCGGTTTTCCTTAGCAAGACCGGTGAAAAGCACATGGCCAGCGTTGGATGAACGAACTCGGCAAGGCCGCTTTTCGCCATCCAGGGCCAGCACATAGGTGCCGAGCTGCTCGTCGAAAAAGGCCTGATCGAAATGGTCGCGCAGGCGATCCGCCCGTGATCCATAATCCGACCCGCGCGCAGCATCGCCCAGCGCGGCATAAATGTCTTCAGCAGCTCTCCAGGCCCCGTAGACATAGGCCTGAACCTCGGCGAGGGCGATGGGGCCACGCGCGATCGAGCCGTCTTCGTGAAAGACGGAATCGTGACTGTCTTTCCAACCCTGATTGGTAAGGCCCTGGTCCGTCAGCCGACCATATTCGACGAAGCCGTCCTTGTCCCGGTCGCCATGTTCGTCGATCCACAGCAGCGCCGCTTCAAGATGCGGCAGCAAGCCGGTGACGAAGGGGAGGTCCCCCGTGCGCTCCAGATAGGCGCCCGCGAGCATGATGAACAACGGGGTGGAATCGATGCTGCCATAATAGTGGCGGAAAGGCACTTCGCCCAGTTCCGCCATCTCGCCATGGCGGACCTCATGCAGGATCTTTCCGGGTT
>JAEZCS010000129.1 GCA_023433445.1 Pseudomonadota bacterium
GATCACCACCGCCGCCGAAACCGCCGCGATCACCACCGAAACCACCGCCGCCAAAGCGGTCACCACCGCCGAAACCACCACGATCGTTACCGCCGCCGTAAAAATTGTCGTCGCCGAAACCGTCGCGCTTATCCTTGCCGCGCCCGCCGCGGCGACCTCTATCAAAACTCATGCCCTGTTGGTCACTTTCGCTTCGCCCAGACGATACCGGATAAACATGCCGGGCGAATGACATGAAGAATCCACCGCAATATGCGGATTTGGGAATCACTATATCAACTTTTCAGCCATGCGCGAATGATTTTAGCCCGATTGCCGCCACATTTCGGGATTGGCCCCGAATCACGCTTTTCGCGCGCGCGCCAAAAGGGTCGATTGAGTTGCCGCCGCTTTCGCCATAGAGGGATCGGATGACCGTATATTTTCACGAAGAGGACCTGCCCGCAGACGTCCTCGCCCCCGGCCCCGTTGCCGTCGATACCGAAACCATGGGCCTTATCACGCCGCGCGACCGGCTGTGCGTGGTGCAGATCAGCGACGGTCAGGGCGACGAGCATCTGGTGCGCTTCAACCCCGGCAGCGATTATGCCGCGCCGAACCTGCGTGGCGTCCTGGCGGACCCGGATCGGTTGAAGCTGTATCATTTCGGGCGTTTCGACATCGCGGCGATTCGCCACTATCTGGGCGTGGTGGCAGCGCCCGTCTATTGCACCAAGATCGCTTCGCGCCTGATCCGCACCTATACCGACCGCCATGGCTTGAAAGAACTGGTGCGCGAGATGCTGGGGCAGGAAATCAGCAAGCAACAGCAGTCGAGCGATTGGGGCGCGCCCACCCTGTCGGACGCGCAGAAGGAATATGCAGCGTCCGACGTGCGCTACCTGCACGCGTTGAAGGCCGAACTCGACAAGCGGCTGATCCGCGAAGGGCGAATGGAACTGGCACAGGCCTGTTTCGATTTCCTTCCTCACCGAGCGGAGCTCGACCTGGCGGGATGGCCGGAAATCGACATCTTCGCCCATATGTGAGGGACGTAAAGCGCTTCCATGTCCATACAGGCCGATCAGCAACGTCATGCCAGGCGCGATTGGGCGCGGCCGGGCGGCAGCCATGACAGGCTGGTCGCGCGGCTGAAAAACTGGCTGCCGGTGCTTGTCGGCGTGCTGGCGGCGTTGCTGGTGATGGCGCCCTTTACCGGCGGCGACAAGGTGAGCTTCGTGCTCGACAAGAACAAGGTCGAGGTGGCGAAGGAACGCATGCGGGTGAGCGAGGCGCTGTATCGCGGGCAGGACAGCAAGGGGCAGCCCTTTTCCCTGCGAGCGGGAAGCGCGGTGCAGAAAAGCTCTCGTGAACCGATCGTCGACCTCAATGACATGTCGGCGCGCGTGCTGCTGTCCGAAGGGCCCGCGGTGCTGAACGCGCGCAAGGGGCGATATGACATGGACCAGGAGCGCGTCGCGGTGGACGGGCCGGTGCAATTCGAAGCAGCGGGCGGTTACAGGCTGACGACGCGGGACGTCGGCATCGACCTCAAGACCCGGCGCATGCGCAGCGCGGGCCGGGTGGACGGGCGCATCCCGATCGGCACGTTCAGCGGCGACCATCTGGACGCGGACCTGAACGCGCGGACCGTCACGTTGAATGGCAGGGCGAGCTTGCGCATCGAACAAAATGCCATCAAAGGGCAGAAGTGATGAAGAGATCGCTGATCCTGCTGTCGAGCGCTGGCGCCCTGGGCGCGGCGATGGTCTTTGCCGGCGCGGGCGCGCAGGTGCTGAAGAACCATGACAGCAACGCGCCGGTCAACTTCACCGCCGACCGGATCGAAGTGCAGGATCGCGCCGACCGGGTGCTCGTGACCGGCAATGTCCAGGTGACGCAGGCGGGCATGACGCTCAATGCCGCGCGGATGACGGTGGCCTATCGCAATGGCTCTGGCAGCGGGGTGGAGATCGACCGGATCGACGCTTCGGGCAATGTCGTCGTGACCAAGGGCAATGAAACGGCGCGGGGCAATGTGGCGATCTATGATCTGAACAGGCGCCTGATCACCATGCTGGGCAATGTGACGCTGACGCAGGGGAGCAACAGGCTGGCCGGCGGGCGGCTGGTCATCGACCTGACCAGCGGGCGGTCGACCGTGGACGGGCGATCCTCTGGCGGCGGCGTGCCGGGTGTGTCGGGCGGATCGGGGGGCCGGGTGTCGGGCACCTTCACCGTGCCGCAGCGGACGAACTGACGGCTCGCGCCTTTAGGGGCGCTGGTCCCAGCTTTGCAGTTTCACTGATCCATCGGCGTGGCGTGCGAGTTCGCCGAAAGCGCCCGTGCGCAGTTTGAGCGACGCGGGTGAGAGGCCGAGCGCAATGAGGGCGAAACGGGCGGCGCCGTTGCTGGTGACGAGAAGGTCCGTCCCCTCCCCACCTTCAGCGAAATAGCTTTGCCAGGCGGCGATACGGGCAGGCGCGTTGACGACCCAGCCGGGGGGCGGGATGGCCTGCTCGTCCCATTGCCTGAGCGCTGACTCGCCAATGCGGGCAAGGACTTCGGCTTCGGGGCGGCCTTCGTCGGGGCCGTGATCGATTTCATCGAGCCAGGGGAGCGTGCCGGCCACGGGCTGGCCTAACGCGGTGGCGACGCGGCTCGCGGTCTCGCGAGCGCGGCTGAGCGGGCCGCTGTGGATGCGGCAGGAGGCGAGGCCTTGCGCGGCGAACCATTGGCCCAGGCGATCGGCCTGGGCGCGGCCGCTGTCGACCAGCGGCAAGTCAGTGCGGGCGCCAATGCGGCAGGCAGCGGCGCTGCTTTCGAAGGTGTTGCCGTGGCGAATGATGAAGATGCGGCGCATGGGTCAGAGCGGCGTGGGGTCGCCATGGGTGGCGATGAGGGCCTCTACGCGCTGAATGTCGGCTTCGGTGTCGATGCCGGAGCTGTCGAAGATCGGCGGATCAATAGCGACGGTGGTGACCGGGATGCCAAGTTCGAGGAGGCGAAGCTGCTCCAGACCCTCCAGCTGTTCGAGCGCGGTGGGGGACGCAGCCTCGAAACGGGTGAGCGCGTCCAATGTGTAGCCATAGAGGCCGACATGGCGCCAGACCGGCGAGAGCGGCTGGGTGGCTCGCAGCGCCTGTTCGTCGCGGATGGCGGGGATGATGGTCTTCGAGAACCAAAGCGCGCGGCCATCGGGCGCGCGGGCGCAGGTGGTGCCGCTGAAGGGCGAACGCAGCTTGTGATCGCGGAGCGCGTCCAGCGCGCCCCAGTCGAGGGCGATGACGGGGGTCGCCACTTCAGCGCCCATTTTGAGCGCGGCGAGGACTTCGTGCAGCGCCCCTTGTGGCTGAAATGGGGAATCGCCCTGAAGATTGACGACGAAGCGCGGGGCTTCCGCACTCTGGAGCGCGGCGGCGAGTGCGCGGCCGGAGCCTGTCGCAATGGCGCTGTCCGTCATGGCGGCGGCACAGTCCACGGCGTTGGCGTGATCGGCGATTTCGCTGTCGTCGGTCGCCACCACCAACTCGGCATCCGCCATATCCGCGATGGCGGCGCGGGCCATGGCGATCGTCCGGTGCAGCAAGGTGCGCCCGGCGATCAGGCGCAGGGGCTTGCGCGGTAAACGGGACGAGCCCGCCCGCGCCGGAATGACGATGAGGCTGTTCAGGCGACCCCAGCGTGCAACAGGTCGTGCATGTGAACCGCACCCATCAGCCGACCGCCTTCGCAAACGAAGAGCAGGGTGATGTTGTGCATGTGCATGAGCCGCAGCGCTTCGGAGGCCAGTTCGTCAGGACCGACCGACAACGGCGGCACGGTCATGAACTGGCCGACCGTCTCGGTCAGCTGCCGAGTGCCAGTGAGAGTGCGCCGCAGGTCACCGTCGGTGAAGGCTCCGATTAGTTCACCGCTGCTGTTGACGATCGCCGTGCCGCCAAGGCGGGCACGGGTCATTTCGATGGTGGCGTCGAGCAGCGAGGCGTCCTCCGCCACGCGGGGCACATTATCGCCAGCGGCCATGAGGTCCCGCACCTTCAGCAGTTGCGCGCCAAGACGGCCATTCGGATGGAATTTGTGGAAGTCGTCGGCTGAGAAACCGCGCATTTCCATGAGCGCGATGGCCAGCGCGTCGCCAAAGGCCATCTGGACGGTGGTGGAGGTGGTGGGCGCCAGTTCATTGGGGCAGGCTTCGCGCACGGCGGGAAGGAGCACGCAGACGTCCGAAGCCGTCGCAACGGTGCTCCGCGCGCGCGCGGTGAGGCCGAGCAGAGGTATGCCGAAGCGCTTGCAATATTGAATGATAGGGCCAAGTTCGCTGGACTCGCCCGAATGCGAGAGCATGAGAACGATGTCGTCCGGCGTCACCATGCCAAGGTCGCCATGCCCCGCATCGGCCGGGTGCATGAATAGCGCGGGCGTGCCTGTCGAGGTCAGGGTAGCAGTCATCTTGCGCGCGACGATGCCGCTCTTGCCCATGCCGGTGACGATCAGGCGGCCCCGCACGCTCATGATCATACTCACGACACGCAGGAATATGGCGGAAAAATCCCGGTCGGCGAATTTCGCTTCCAGCGCATTCAAGCCATGAGACGCAACAGACAAGGTCCTGCAGGCTGTTTCCACAATGCGGCTGCCAGAACCAAAAGGCACAATTTTCGTTACTGTCGACACACGTTCGCCCTTTTTTCCATGCGGCCCCCAGGTTGTTCCTGATCAGTGCGGCATGGCGGCGATCGCCCTATCGGCGTCCGCCCTAAACTTCATTAGCGACCCATCCAGCTACAAGCCGGCCCGGCGAAGCAGATAGGATAGTTGAGGGCGGAATGGCAATTTAATTTGCCCACCGGAGCAAAAATTTGCGCGCCTTTATTGCAACATCCGACACAAATCATTGCGCATAAGGGGGCAATGGGAACTTTACGGCTGCCCACGCGTAGTGCCGCGGATTTTCTGCCGGTCAGCTTGCGTGATAGTCGCGATACCAGGATACGAAGCGGGGCACGCCCTCCTCTATACCTGTAGTTGGCGCAAAGCCGATATCTTCCGCGATCGCGCTGATGTCGGCGAAGGTAGCGGGAACATCACCCGGCTGCATCGGCTGAAAATCAATCTCCGCCTTGCGCCCGATCGCCTGTTCCAGAACCGAAATCAGGTGCATCAACTCCTCGGGGCGATTGTTGCCGATGTTGTAAAGCCGATGGGGCGAGCGGCTACCGCCGGCCTTGAGCGCGCCATCATCGACGGGGGCATGATCGAGACAGCCGATCACCCCGCTGACGATATCGTCGATATAGGTGAAGTCGCGCTGCATGCGGCCGTGGTTGAAGACCGGGATGGGATCGCCCGCGAGGATCTTCTTCGTGAAAATCCACATCGCCATGTCAGGCCGCCCCCACGGGCCATAGACGGTGAAGAAGCGCAGGCCCGTCATCGGTATGCGGAAGAGATGGGCGTAGGTCTCGCTCATCAGCTCATCGGCGCGCTTAGTCGCGGCATAGAGCGAGACGGGATGATCGGCGCGATCCTCGACGCGGAAAGGCAGGCTGTCATTGCCGCCATAGACCGATGACGAGGAAGCGTAGACCAGGTGCCGCACCCGCCTTTCGCGCGCCAGTTCCAGCATGTTCACATGCCCCGCGAGGTTCGAGCGAACATAGGCGTGCGGGTTGATGAGCGAATAGCGGACGCCAGCCTGCGCCCCCAGATGGATGATCGCCTCCACCGTCTGGCCAGCAAGCGCGCGGTTAAGCGCCTCAAGATCGGCAAAGTCGAGCTCGGCAAAGGTGAATAGCTTGCCATGTCGCTGTTGCAGCGCGGCGATCCGGTCACGCTTCAACGAGACCTGATAATAGTCGTTCATATTGTCGATGCCGATCACCGCCCGCCCGGCGGCAAGAAGCTGGTCGGCGACGGCCATGCCGATGAAGCCCGCGGCTCCCGTGACGAGGATGGTCATGCGGCCACCATGGAGCGTGACTGGATTGAGGAGGTCGCCATGGGATTGTCTTTCAGCCGTCGAAGGTTAGCCGCCTGTAAACAGACAATCCGGCGGGCGATGTAAAGGGCTTTCCCCCAAAGAGGCCACCTGCTGCCCCAAATGAGGCAGTTTAGTCTTTCCCTAATCATTGAAGATTATGCGCTGTGTCATGGACATGGCATCGCATCCCCTGCCCAGCGGCACCCGTGCCTATGGCCC
>JAEZCS010000223.1 GCA_023433445.1 Pseudomonadota bacterium
GGATAGCGGTGCGGCAGCGCTGCCATGATGCCACGAATATCGATGGCGCCCACGGCGGCTGGTGCCGCTTCAACTTCCCCCGTCATCGGCCGATATCAGCGCGAGGTCGGCTGCTGCGACGGGTTGGCGGGAGCCGCGGCGGCAGGCGTCGGCGCCTGACCGCGCGCGCCGCCGGGCTGCCAGCCCGCGGGCGGCGTGACGCCGACGCTCGGCACCAGCGCGTTGAGCTCCGTCACCACCTGCTGCGTGATATCCACGCTCGGCTGATAGGAGACGGTCGCGTCGGGCGCGAGGATCAGGTCCACCTTCGCCTTCGTCATCGCGGACTTCAGCGCATCCGACAGCTTGGCCGAAATCTGCTCTTCGACATAAGCGTTGGCGAGCGCGATCGGCTGGCCCAGGCGCTGCAGTTCGGCCTGGCCGTTCTGACCCGCCTTCTGATAGGCCTCATACTGGGTCTGGATGGCGGGCGTTGGCTTGTTGCCCGCAGCCTTCATGGCCGCTTCGAGCGCACTGCCCTTCGACTTCAAATCAGCGTCGATCGCATTCTTGCGCGCGGTGAAGCTGTCGATCTGAGCCTTGTAGGTCGTCTGAATCTGCGAGCGGGCGGTGGTATAAGCCGAGCTGGTGGCGACTGCCCGCTGCAGGTCTGCAACGGCGATCCCGGTCTTAGACTGAGCTGCGGCAGGCACGCTGGAAAGCGCGATGGCAGTCATGGGCGCAAGAGCAAGCGCCGCGGCCTTGAGCATCTTATTCATTAGAATTGAGTCCCTACGTTGAAGCTGATGAGCTGAGTGTCGTCCCCTGGTTCCTTGTGCAGGGCCTTGGCGATGTCGATGCGGAACGGCCCGAACGGCGAGTTCCAGTTGACGCCAAAGCCCACGGAAACACGCGGCTTGAGCGTGTCGCCGAGATAGACTTCTTCAAATCCGGTGCCATTGAGATAGTCGGCAGTAAAACCTGTCGGTGCAGGATCACACTGTCCCAAGGCAGGAGCGCGAACAGTGCTGGCCGACCCTGTCGTCCCGGTGTTGGGTGTAACTGAGCAGAAACCCGGGAAATTGGTCGGCACGGGGTCACGCAGCCCGGCTACGGCACCTGCGTCCACGAAGATCGACGGACGGAGACCCATTTCACGAGCCCCTGACCCCAGCGGAATTTCGACTTCAGCGCGAGCAAGATAATAAATCTTGCCGCCCAGCGCGTCGTCACGGGTATTGTTGTTGTTCGAACTGCGGATGAACGAGCCCTCATTATCCGGATCTTCGACCAGGGAGTAACGCTTGATACGCGGCCCAACACCGCGAATGTCGAACCCGCGCATTTGCGGGTTGCCCAGGAAGAAGCGGTCGGTCAGGCGCACCTTGTCCACAACCGTGTCGGTAGCGTCCCGCCGCTCCCCTTCGAGCGAATGGATGTAGCCGCCCTCCGCCGAGACCGAGAAGATAAAGCCCCCGCCGAGCGGCCAGAATTTGGATCCGTTCAGACGCGTGCGGACATATCTCACGCTGCCGCCTAGGCCGGCGAAATCCTGGCTGAGCACCATATTCTGGCCGCGCGTCGGACGAATACGGTTGTCGCGATTGTCGAAGATCAGCGAATAGCCGAGCGACGAGGTTGTACGCTTGCCGATGGCATCGCAGAGGTAGCGGCCCGCCAGGATCGGATCGCAAACCCCATTGGTATAATAGGTGCCCTCATCAAGGGTCACATCATCCAGATTGAGGCTGTAGCGCAACGCCAGCGACATATATTCAGTGATCGGCACGCCAGCGCGGATCTGGAACCCGGTGGTCGCCTGCTTATATGTGGTGTCGCGATCATTGTTGTTGAGATAGCGGAAGCTATTCAGGTCGCGGCGATAGATGTCACCGCCCAGCGCGATATTCTTGTCCATGAAATAGGGCTCGGTGAAGCCCAGTTCGACCGACTTGGAAAAGCTCGAATAGTTGACGCTGGTGCGCAACTCCTGGCCCTTGCCGCGGAAGTTGCGCTGCGTGATCGACGCCGCAACGATGAAGCGCTCCAGCGAGGAGAAGCCTGCAGACAGCGACAGTTCACCGGTCGATCTTTCCTGGACGTTGGTTTCCAGCACGATGCGGTCAGGCGCTGAGCCGGGCTTCTGCTGGACATCCAGCTTTTCCTGGAAGAAGCCGAGCGAATTGATGCGGTCCTTCGAGCGCTTGACGAGGAAGCTGTTGAACGCGTCGCCCTCTGCCAGACGGAATTCGCGGCGGACCACCTTGTCCTGGGTCAGCGTATTACCGTTGATGTCCACTCGCTCGACGTAGACGCGCGGCGCGTTGGCGATACGGAAGTCGATCCCCATCGTCAGGCTGTCCTTGTCGCGGTTGAAGTCCGGCTGGACCTCGGCGAAGGCATAACCGAACAGGCCGGCCGTCTGGCTCAGCGTATCGACCGTGTCCTCGACCTGCTTGGCGTTGTACCAATCGCCCTTCTTCATCGGCAGCGTCTTGGTGAGAGATGCGCCCGAAAGGTCGCGAATGTCGGATTCGACCTTCACATCGCCGAACTTATAGCGCTGTCCTTCCTCGACCACATAGGTGATGATGAAGTCCTGCTTGTCAGGCGTCAGCTCCGCGACGGCCGAAATCACACGAAAATCGGCATAGCCTTCGGTCAGGTAGAATTGGCGCAGCTTCTGCTGGTCATAGGCTAGGCGATCGGGATCGTAGCTGGTGCCGGAGGAAAAGATGCGGAACCAGCGCGACTGCTTGGTCACCATCTGGCTGCGCAGTTCGCCGTCGCTGAACTTATCGTTGCCGATCACGTTGATCTGGCGAACCTTGGACTTTGGCCCTTCCGAAATTTCGAAGACGATATCAACACGGTTCTGATCGAGCTGCACCATCTTGGGCTCAACCGTCGCGGCGAAGCGGCCCTGACGACGATAGAGTTCGATGATGCGAGCGACGTCGGCGCGAACCTTCGACCGGGTATATATCTGGCGAGGCGCCAGCTTGATCTCCGGGCGGATCTTTTCGTCCTTCAGCCGCTTGTTGCCTTCCAGCACGATGCGGTTGATGACCGGGTTTTCCTTCACCTCGACGGTGAGGGCGCCATTATCGTTGCGGATCTGAACGTCGGCGAACAGTTCAGTTTCATAGAGGTCGCGGAGCGCCTGATCGAGCGATTCCTGAGTGAAGGCCTGCCCGATGCGAAGCTTGGTGTAGGAGAGCACCGTATCGGGTTCGAGGCGCTGCTGACCCACGACGCTGATGCTGCGGACCGTCCCTGCTGCGGGAGCTACGGCCGGAACGGGAGCAACTGGCTGCGCCGCATCCTGCGCGAGCACGGGAACTGCGGACAGACCACCGATCATCGTCGTTGCAAGAAGGGCCGCGACAACCGGGCGCTGTCTCTTGCTGCTCATCATCGCTGTCACCCGCTCTACCCTTTTACAAAAAAGCATATGTTCGTTCACGCCGGGAAACACGGCGCTAAATCGCGCCTCCCTGC
>JAEZCS010000240.1 GCA_023433445.1 Pseudomonadota bacterium
AGCGGCCGACATCCTGCGGGTCGATCGGCAGGTAGGGCACTTCCCAGATCGGCGAATTGGCCTTGCGGATCGCCTTCATGCCCTTGTTGATCGCGTCCTGGTGCGAGCCGGAGAAGGCCGTATAGACAAGTTCGCCCACATAGGGATGCCGCTCGGGAATGGTCATCTCGTTGGAATATTCGTAGACGGCCTTGATCCGCTCGATGTCGGTGCAGTCCAGCTGCGGATCGACGCCCTGCGTGTACATGATGAGCGCCAGCGTGACGATGTCGACATTGCCGGTGCGCTCGCCATTGCCGAACAGCGTCCCCTCGACGCGGTCGGCGCCCGCCATCAGGCCGAGTTCCGTCGCCGCGATGCCGGTACCCCGGTCGTTGTGCGGATGGAGCGACACGATGACGTTCTCGCGGTTGTCGATATTGTGGCACATCCATTCGATCTGGTCGGCATAGATGTTGGGCGTTGCAGCCTCTACCGTCGCGGGCAGGTTCAGGATCAGCGGGCGTTCTGGCGTCGGTTGCAGGATTTCCATCACCGCTTCACAGCATTCCAGGCTGAAATCCAGCTCGGCGGTCGAGAAGGTTTCCGGCGAATATTCGAAATGCCAGTCGGTGTCGGGCTGCTTGGCAGCGTTGTCGCGCAGCAGCTTGGCCGCGTTGATCGCGATTTCCTTGATCTGCGGACGATCCATCTGGAATACGATGTTGCGCCACGCCGGGGAGACGGCGTTGTAGATGTGGACGATGGCTTGTCTGGCGCCGCGCAGGCTTTCAAAGGTGGTGGCGATCAGGTCTTCGCGAGCCTGCGTCAGCACCTGCGGGAACACATCGTCGGGGATGGCGCCGTCGCGCACCAGTCCGGCGATGAAGTCAAAATCGGTCGCGCCCGAGGCGGGGAAGCCGATCTCGATTTCCTTGACACCGACCTTGAGGAGCAGGTCGAAAAAGCGACGCTTCTTTTCGGCGTTCATGGGATCGATCAGCGACTGGTTGCCGTCTCGCAGATCGGTCGACAGCCAGCGCGGCGGCGATGTGATGACGGCGCTCGGCCACTGGCGGTTGGGCAGATCCACCTGAGGGAAGGGGCGGTACTTCTGCGAAGGATCGGTCAGCATCATGGGAAGGCTACTTCTTTACGCAAACGGGCGGCACATCGCGAGCCCGGTGAAACGACTATCTGCTTGATTATGCCCTTAGGCGTATCGCTGCGTCATTCAAGCGAAGAGCAGCACAAAAACCACGCCTAAGGGCGTGTAAGTCGTAGCAGGGGAAGAAGCGCGCGCTGCATGATGGATCGCCCATACCCTCTTTTGAGGCTCCGCGTCCAGCATTTGTTGCAATACGGGGTTCCGGTGAGGATCGCGCTCACCTACCATCCCAACGGATTCTTGGAGTAAAACGCCATCATGTCCCTGACGAACTTCGTCGTTCCCACTTACACGCAGATGCTCAAAACCCTTTCGGCCTGGCTCGATAAGGCGCAAGAGCAGATGGGCGAAGACGCGGAGACTCTGCTTTCCTGCCGGTTGGCTCCGGACATGTTCCCATTGGCAACGCAGATACGCTTCGCCTGCGTTCAAGCCCAGGAGGGAGTGTTTCGCCTGATGGGAGCAGAGTTTCCCTCCTCCCTGCAGGAGCTTCTGGACGAAGGACGAGGCGCTGGCGAGAATCCTGGATCGATTGCGAGTGCGAAGCAGAGGATTGACGAGACAATTGCATTGCTGGACGGCTTGCCCTTGGATGCGCTGGACGGAGACGACGGGAGGCCGATAGAGCATGCACTACCGATGGGCATGATCTTCGACCTGACTGCCCAGCAATATGCCCGCGACTGGACCTTGCCCCAATTCTATTTTCACCTGATGATCGCTTACGCGATCCTGCGAAATCAGGGCGTGGCCCTCGGCAAGGCGGATTACGTCACCCACATGTTGGGATATTTGCGTCCGGGAACGATGCCGTCAGATTAGCGCGCCGAAAATCTTGGTAGGCGAGTGACGGGAACAAATCCGTCACTCGGCCTGCACTTACTTCTCAAACGCGGCGACAATCTTCAGTTCGATGGTGTCGCCGACCATGGGCACGCCATAGCCCATGTTGAAGTCGCTCCGTTTTACCGCCGTGGTCGCGACAAATCCGACATTCTCCTTTCCACCTGCCATCGCAGGAGCCTTACCGGCGCCATAGAAGTCGGCGTTCAGCGTGACCGGCTTGGTCACGCCTTTGATGGTGAGGTTGCCGGTGATTTCAGCACTGGTAGCGCCATCAGGTTTGACGCTCGTGGACACAAAGGTCGCGTTCGGGAATTTCGCTGTGTCGAAGAAATCGGATTTCATCAGATGTTCGTCCAGCGCGGGAACGCCAGTACGAAGGTTGGCGATAGGAATATTGACCGAGACCTTGGCCGCGGTCGGCTTCTTGGGGTCCAACGTCAGCGTGCCGGTCGGCTGCGAAATAAGGCCGAAATTGTTTGAAAAGCCCATATGATCATAGGCAAATGCAATTTGGGTATGCCCGGGATCTATCTGATACGTCCCGCCATTTACGCGAGAGGGATCCTTCGCGCCCGGTGTCGCTGGCACCTGCTGAGCGATGAGGGCGGTGCCGCCAGCAATGGTGACGAAGGCAGCAGCGGGAATCAGGAACTTGCGCATGGATCAGTCTCCAGAAGCAATCAACGAACGCCACACAATAGCGTTGGCGATTGATTGTTCCAGAGGCGTAATTGGGAAAGCTTGGGCATACCCGACATCCCGGCAATGAAGCTACGGCTCTACGCCACTTCGCCCGGACTTACGTCATGTTCGCAAAAGAGGTGCAGAGGTCGTCGGGAGAGTGATCTCTCTACGCCCTCTGCGCCTCTGCGCGCTAATATCGGCTTGCTCGCCAACTTCCCGCTTTAACGGAAAGGTCGCTTGGGGCGGTCGACGCCGCCCCGACAAGCTTAGTTCTTTTCCTGATCCACCAGCTTGTTGGCGGCAATCCAGGGCATCATGGCGCGCAGCTTGGCACCGGTTTCCTCGATCGGGTGACGCTGGGCGGCGATGCGGCTCGCCTTGAGCTCCGGCTGGCCAGCACGGTTGTCGAGGACGAAGTCCTTCACGAAGCGGCCCGACTGGATGTCAGCCAGAACGCGCTTCATTTCCTTCTTCGTTTCTTCGGTGATGATGCGCGGGCCGGTCTTGATGTCACCATATTCGGCGGTGTTCGAGATCGAGTAGCGCATGTTGGCGATGCCGCCTTCATACATCAGGTCGACGATCAGCTTCAGTTCGTGGAGGCATTCGAAATAGGCCATTTCGGGCGCATAGCCAGCCTCGACCAGCGTTTCGAAGCCAGCCTGGACCAGCGCGGTCGCGCCGCCGCACAGCACGGCCTGCTCGCCGAACAGGTCGGTTTCGCATTCCTCGCGGAAGTTGGTTTCGATGATGCCCGAACGGCCGCCGCCGACGCCGCTGGCGTAGGACAGGGCGATGTCATGGGCGTTGCCGGTCGCGTCCTGCGCGATGGCGATCAGGCAGGGGACGCCGCCGCCGCGCTGATATTCGCTGCGGACGGTGTGGCCGGGGCCCTTGGGCGCGATCATGATCACGTCCACGTCCTTGCGCGGCTCGATCAGGCCGAAATGGACGTTGAGGCCGTGGGCGAAGGCGAGCGCCGCGCCGGGCTTCAGATTCGCATGAATGTCGTCGGCGTAGATCGCGGCCTGATGCTCGTCAGGGGCGAGGATCATCAGGACGTCTGCCCAGGCTGCGGCTTCCGCGTTCGGCAGAACCTTGAAGCCTGCGCCTTCCGCCTTCTTGGCGCTGGCCGAACCGGGGCGCAAAGCGATGGCGACTTCGGCTACGCCCGAGTCACGCAGGTTCTGCGCATGGGCGTGGCCCTGCGAACCGTAGCCGAGGATGGCGACCTTTTTGCCCTTGATCAGGCCGATATCGGCGTCGCGATCGTAATACACCTTCATTTGACGTTCCTTCTTTGGTCTGGTGGCTCGTTGCGGAGCCTTAATAAGTGCGGCGAGGGGAACCACCTGCGCATGGGAGAGGGGCGCCGCCCTCACCCTCCCATGCCTTGCATGGGCCCCTCCCTCTCCCGCGGGCGGAAGAGGGGTCTAATTCAGTTCGGCTCCTTGCCGCGGATCAGGCCGACTACGCCGGTGCGGCCAACTTCAACGAGGCCGATCTGGCGCATCAGGCCGACGAAATTGTCGATCTTGTCGGTCGTACCGGTGATCTCGAAAATGAAGCTCTCGATCGTCGTGTCCACCACCTTGGCGCGGAACACGTCGGCAAGGCGCAGGGCTTCGATCCGGTCTTCGCCGGTGCCGGTGACCTTCACCAGCGCCAGCTCGCGTTCGACGAACGGGCCGTTGGCGGTGAGGTCGGTAACCTTGTGCACGGGCACGAGGCGGTCAAGCTGGGCAATTATCTGGTCGATCACCTTGGGCGGACCGTTGGTGACGATGGTGATGCGGCTGATCGCATGATCGTGGGTGATGTCCGCCACGGTCAGGCTGTCGATATTATAGCCGCGCGCTGTGAACAGGCCGGCGATACGGGCAAGGATGCCCGCTTCGTTCGTGACCGTCAGCGACAGGACGTGCCGCTCGCTATATTCTTCCTGGATATGCATCAGATGCTCGTTCCGTTATCCGGTTCTTCTTTGCGCTCCTGGCGATCGGAAATCATGCCCGTAAAGGCATAGTGCCAGGCGCCGTCGTAGCGATGGGCAAGGCGGACCGGGAAGCCCGCAATCGCGTCGAACATGCGGCCCAAATGCTCGCCCACATAGCGGGGGCTGGCCAGCAGGCGGCCGATCCGTCGTTCGTGGAAATCAAAGCCCTCATCCAGGTGAATTTCCCAATCCTCGTTCTCCGGATCGGCGTGGTCCACGGTCCAGCCTTTCAGTTCGGCCGTGCCGCTGATCCGTTCGAAGTCGAAGGGTTCGCTCACATGGATGCGGAGCTTTAGATGTTGTGTCACACCAGGGCCTTCGCCTCGTCCGACATGATGCCCGCGATCTGGTTGGGATCGAGCAGCATATCAGTATGCGCCGCGCCCGACGGGATCATCGGGAAACAGTTGGACAGCTTCGCCACGCGGCAGTCCACGATAACCGGCCCGGGCGTGTCGATCATCTGACGCATGCCCGCCGCCAGTTCCTGCGGTCCTTCGATGCGAATGCCGGTCCAGCCATAGGCTTCCGCCAGCTTCACGAAATCGGGTAGGCTGTCCGAATAGCTGTTGGAGTAGCGGCTTTCATAGGTCAGCTCCTGCCACTGGCGGACCATGCCCATATATTCATTGTTGAGGATGAGCACCTTGACCGGTAGCCGATACTGCGTCGCGGTGCCCATTTCCTGAATGTTCATCTGGATCGAGGCATCGCCAGCGACGCAGACGACCAGGCTGTCGGGGTTGCCGACCTGCGCGCCGATGGCGGCGGGAAAGCCATAGCCCATGGTGCCAAGGCCGCCAGACGTCAGCCATTTGTTAGGCTCTTCAAAGCCGAAATGCTGGGCCGCCCACATCTGGTGCTGACCGACTTCGGTAGTGATGATGACGTCTTTGGCCGACTTCGACGCGCGGTAGAGCTCAGCGATTGCCTCTTGTGGCATGATCTCTTCACGGCTCTCCGGATAGGCGAGGCTGTTACGCGCACGCCAGCCTTCGATCCTGGCCCACCATTCGGACAGGTCGGCGCCTTTATGGCCATGTGTTTTCCAACCGGTGATCATGTCCGTCAGCGCATTGCCTACGTCCGCGACGATCGGCAGATCGACCTCGACTGTCTTGTTGATCGAACTGCGGTCGATATCGATGTGGATCTTCTTCGAATGGGGCGCAAAAGCGTCCAAGCGGCCGGTCACGCGGTCGTCGAAGCGGGCGCCGATGCAGACGATCAGGTCTGCTTTGTTCATCGCCCAATTGGCTTCATAGGTGCCGTGCATGCCCAGCATTCCCAGCCATTGCGACGAGGAAGCAGGGAAAGAACCGAGCCCCATGAGGGTCGAGGTGACAGGCGCGCCGGTCAGTTCCGCCAGTTCACGCAGAAGGGCCGACGCCTTGGGGCCGGAATTGATGACGCCGCCGCCCGTGTAGAAGATAGGGCGTTCAGCCTTCGCCAGCATTTCAACCGCCTGTGCGATCGCTGAGGCGTCGGCTTCCGTCTGCGGCTTATAGCTCGCATGCTCGAAGCCCAGCGGCTTGGCGTAGTTCGCTGTGGCGATCTGGACGTTCTTGGGAATATCGACGACCACCGGGCCCGGTCGGCCGGTCGTCGCGATATGGAACGCCTCGTGGACGACACTTGCGAGCTTGGCCGGATCCTTGACCAGATAATTGTGCTTGGAACAGTGGCGCGTGATGCCGACGGTGTCCGCTTCCTGGAACGCGTCTGTGCCGATCAGCTGTGTCGGAACCTGCCCGGTGATGACGACCATCGGAATGGAGTCCATCAGCG
This sequence comes from Pseudomonadota bacterium, assembly GCA_023433445.1. Taxonomy (GTDB): domain Bacteria; phylum Pseudomonadota; class Alphaproteobacteria; order Sphingomonadales; family Sphingomonadaceae; genus Sphingobium. The sequence goes on from JAEZCS010000240.1 coordinate 6,462, forward strand.
CGTCGGTGATGCCGGTCACGGCATTGGTCGCGCCGGGCCCCGAGGTGACGAGCACGACGCCGGGCTTGCCAGTAGAGCGGGCGTAACCTTCCGCCATATGGGTCGCGCCCTGTTCGTGGCGGACGAGGACGTGGCGGATCTTCGGATGGTTGAAAAGCGCGTCGTAGATCGGCAGCACGGCGCCGCCTGGATAACCGAACACGACCTCGACCCCGAGGTCGATCAGGCACTCAACCAAAATGTCCGCGCCGCTCTTTTCGGCCACGATGAAATCCTTCCACTGGATGCAAGTTGCGCCCTCTGCCCTGCGAGAGAAGCATTGGCAAGGTGGGTGCGTCTATTCGACATAAAATGGCAAGTCAACAGCTAAATCAGCAACTTTATTACAATTCCCTCTGCGATCTTGTCATCAATCATCTGTCGTTCGACCGGCCAAGACGGCGGGGGTTGGCGAGAAAACCAGGTGTACTGGCGTTTGGCGTATTGCCGTGTGGCGATACGACCCCTTTCCAGCATCGTCTCGCGTGCCATTTCTCCCCTCAGCCAGCTGCTGATTTCGGGAACTCCAATCGCGCGCATCACGGGTAAGTCCGCGGGCAGGTTGCGGGCGAGCAGAGCCTCGACCTCTTGCGGTGCGCCGCTATTCACCATCAGCTCGAACCTGCGGTCACAGCGCGCGATCAGCCAGTCACGCGGCGGGAGCAAGACAAGGGGCGAAAGACTGATATTCTCGGCAATTCCTCCGGTCTTTTGCTGCTGCCAGTAACCAATTGGCTTTCCGGTCGAGCGTACTACTTCCAATGCCCGGGCAACCCTCGAGCTGTCAGCCGGTGCCAGTCGTGCAGCGGCCGTTGGGTCTTCGATTGACAAGGCTGCATGAGCATCGGCAACGGTCATGGCGCGAACGGCGCAGCGAATTTCCGGATCGATCTCCGGCACCGGCGCAATTCCGTCGAGCAACGTGCGCAGATAAAGGCCGGTGCCCCCCACCAGGATAGGCAAGCGTCCAGCCGCATGCGCTTTCTCAATCTGAACGCGAGCTTCAGCAGCCCAGCGGGCTGCCGTACACGCTTCCGCTCCGTCAATATGGCCGAACAAGCTGTGCGGTACTCCCGCCATCTCATCGGTGCTTGGCCTTGCCGAAAGGATCTGCAGATCGGCATATACCTGGCTGGCATCGGCGTTGATGACGATGCCGTTCGCCGCCTGCGCCAATCGAACCGCCAGCGCGCTCTTGCCGCTTGCGGTCGGCCCGGCAATAAGCGCGACGCGCGGGCGGGATTCGCCCTTTGATGTTTCAGGAGTGTCCATGTTCGTCGCGACCTTAGTGGCAAGTGCTGCCTTGAGTCAGGAGAATATTGTGGAGGCCGTCGCTCGGCTGGCCACCGCTGGCTGCGCGCCGGTGGATAGCAAGTGGCTGGATGAGCATAAGGCCGCCGACATATTCTTCGGCAGCGATCCAGTGGTCGCGCGTGCGGCTCTGACCGGAATTGGCGACAAGGTCGACGTGATCGTTCAGTTGGCTGAAGGACGCGAGAAGAAGCTGCTGATCGCCGACATGGATTCCACTATGATTACGATCGAATGTATCGACGAACTCGCCGATTATGCGGGTATCAAGCCGCAGATCGCCGAAATCACCGAGCGTGCGATGCGTGGCGAACTGGATTTCGCAGGTGCGCTGCATGAGCGGGTGGCGCTTCTCAAAGGATTGGCGGATGAGGCGATCGATCAGTGCCGGGCTGAGCGGGTGAAGATCATGCCCGGCGCACAGGCGCTTGTGCGCACGATGAAGGCGCGGGGGGCTGAGACCCTGCTTGTGTCTGGCGGGTTTACCCGCTTCACAGGGCCCGTTGCCGAGGAGATCGGGTTCGACCGCGCGGTAGCCAATGTTCTTGAAATTTCGGACGGCGCCTTGTTAGGTACCGTGACTTTGCCGATCGTCGACGCCTCCCGGAAGCTTGCAGAGCTGGAGGCAGCGATAGAAGCAGGCATAGACAGAGCGCTGACACTCGCAGTCGGCGATGGTGCCAATGACATACCGATGATCCAGGGAGCGGGACTGGGCGTGGCCTATCACGCCAAGCCCAAGACCCGCGAGGCCGCAGCCGCAGAGATCATCCATGGCGATCTGTCGGTTCTGCTATATGCTCAGGGACTGCCGTCGTCCGAATGGGCTCAGGCCTGATTGATCCCTACCCCTGATTGTGGGCGGGCTGGCAGTTAAGGCTAGACGTGCGCCAACATCCAAAGCGCCATACCGACCATCATGACATTTTCAGTCAACGATACGAAGCCGAGCGGCACGTTGCTGCTTCCGCCTACGCACGCACATTTCAGCTCCCGCTTATCGAGATAGACTGCCTTGAAGACAGACACCGCGCCGATGCCGCCGATGAACAGCGCGACGGGGATCGACAGCCAGTCCAGAACACCTGCCAGCATCAGCACGCCTGCGCCAAGCTCTAGAAACGGGTAGGCTGTCGCGTAGGGCACGTAGCGGCGGGCAAGCAGGTCATAGTTCAGGAACATGGTCGAGAAACGCTCCACATCCTGAATCTTCAACATCGCAAGCAGCATCATGGTGATGGCGATGAAGCTTTCAATCGTCATGACGCTGATGAGCGGCATCAACGTCAGCCAGCTAATCGCAAACGCCAGCAAAGCGGCAACCGCGAAGACGGCGAGCACCGGACGATAGCTGGTGGCCGTAGGATCGACGACGCTCGCGCCGAAAAAGCGCCGGAGGTCGTTGTGGCCGCCAATCCGCTCGCCATCGATGAAGGTCTGGGGCGTCGTCTTGACGTCATGCATCTGTTTGAAGGTGTCCGTTTCCTCGCGGTTCGTGAGCCAGTGGTCCTCCACCTCATATCCCTTGTGTCGCAGGAGCCAACGCGCCTTCAGTCCATAAGGACAGGTGTGGCCGGGCATGACCATGCGATAAAGGACTGCTTTGCGGGGGCGGATGGCCGCTGATGCGCTGGAGCTCATGACATCGCTTTCGCTTGGAAGACTTTGCACTTCACCCCATATGGGCTGCGTACCATGGTCCGGAGTCAAGCATGGCGATGACGATTTCTGGTCTGGCGCGCGCTGGGGGCGTTGGCGTCGAGACAGTGCGCTTCTACCAGCGGCGCGGCTTGCTGGAAACGCCGGAGCGTGGTGCGAACGGACTTGCGTCGCGAGTGCGACGGTATGGCGACGAGGATGTGCGGCGCCTGAAATTCATCAGGTCGGCGCAGACGGCGGGCTTCACCTTGGAACAGATCCGTGAGCTTTTACAGCTGGACGCGGGGCAGGACCGCAATCGGGCGAGGGAGTTGGCGGCTGAAAGGCTTGCGGCACTCGATCTCAAGATCGCCGAACTTCAAACTGCGCGAAATGCGCTCCGCGGACTAGCCAGCGCATGCCGCGCCTCTGAAGATGGGCCATGCCCGATCATCTCCGCGTTCGACCGTTCGGGCTAAAAGCCCGCCATCAACCCGTCGATTGCGCCTTGCAGAATGTAGCTTGCAGCCAATTTGTCCACGAGTTCGCCACGCCGAGCGCGGCTTGCATCTGCCTCCAGCAGCGTCCGCGTCACTGCCTGCGTCGACCAGCGCTCGTCCCACAACAGGATCGGCAGCCCCAGGTCGGCTATGTTGCGGGCAAAGGCGCGGCTGGCCTGACTGCGCGGGCTTTCGCTGCCATCGAGGTTGAGCGGAAGACCGATGACGACCCCCTTCACCTGCTGTTGCTCGATGAAGGCAGCCAGCGCGATCTTGTCCTTGCTGAATTTGCCACGCGAGACGGTGTGGGCAGGGCTGGCGATCGACCAGCCAGCGTCGCAAAGCGCGAGTCCGATCGTCTTTGTGCCGACGTCCATGCCGAGCAACCGCCCTCCCTGGGGCAGTGCCTCGCGAAATGCAGCGCGCTCCGTGGTAAGCAGCACGCTCACGGCTTCAGGAAACTCGTCAATCGGCGGCGGGCGTCTTCCCGCACGCCGCCCCAGAAGAGGCTGTAGTCGTAAACGTGGTAATTATTGCCGGGAAGGGTGAAGGGGCCCATGTCCACGGGCTCACCGATCATCAATATACCGCTGGTATCGCATCGTGCGGGTACGACACCCTTGAGCAGACCGCGCGGCTTTCCATCTTCCCTACTGTCGAGCGTCCCCTGATTGGCGCTGGCAGGGGCGGCTCCGTTGAAGGTGCCCGTTATCGGATTGGTGCAAAGCATATGAGCGCCCTTGCGCGACCGTCCGTTGAACCCGGCCTTGCGTTCGAAGCTCTCGATCATCTGCGATGGATCAGCGGGCTCGGCATAGCTTTGCCAACTCAGGATGCAGTGCGCCTGATCGCTCCGCGCACATGCGGGCAGGCCAAGGGCCGGCAAGTCGGCCTCCACCGATACAGGCCAGCCTACCGCGTAGACTGCAGCGATACGGGAAGCCAAGGGTTTGTCTGCGACTTGGTCATGCAGCAGCTGAAGCAAATGGCGTGAACCCTGACTATGCCCGGCGAGGATTATCGGACCTGTCGGATTCGCCCTTAAAAATGCGGTGAAGGCTTGCGACACGTCCCGGTACGCAGCAGCCAAAGCCTGATCGCCCGCCGCCTGGTCGGTAAGGAATGCGCCAAAATTGGCCTGGCGATAGCGCGGTACCCAGACATCCCCGACTGCATTGAAGGCGCTCGCCTGCGCCTGCACGAACCGTCGGGCGGTGCTCAATGCATCCTGGTCATCCAGCCGCATGTTCCAATGCGCGCTGCCGAACGCGGTTATGTAAGATGTAGGATGGACGAAAAAGACTGCGGCCTTATGCGATACCGGTTCATCCTTCTGTCCGGCGGGCTTCCACAATGCAGGATTATCGGTGCTGATATCCGGACGGGAGATCCACATCTTCGGGTCGTCATAGGCATTCGCTGGTAACGGAGCGATGGGCGTAAAGGCTTCGCGCGGCACCATAACGGCACGGATCAACTGCATGCCCCAAATTCGATAGACCAGCAGCGCCGCTAGAACCAGCACGATCAAGCTGGCGACGACATACAGGAATTTGCGGGCCAATGCTTTGCTCTCCTCCGGCCGACAGGGCCGCACAGGCTGCCTCGGGCGGCGCCTGTCTGGCGTAGGCGCTTCTCCTGCGCAAGTGTGGACTTGAAGCGGACGTGAGCGGGTGGTAGCGGCGGCCCCATGTCGATAGACCTGCAGACCGTAAAGAAGATCGCCAGCCTTTCGCGCATTTCGGTGACCGACGCCGAAGCCGAAGCGATGGTGCCCGAACTCAACAACATCCTTGGTTGGGTGGAGCAATTGGGGGAGGTGGACGTAACCGGCGTCGAGCCGATGACCGCCGTCATCCCGAACAAGCAGCGCCTACGCGAAGACGCCGTGACCGACGGCGATGTGCGCGACAAGGTGCTGGCCAATGCGCCGCAGGCTGAACATGGCTTTTTCGCGGTGCCCAAGGTGATCGAATAATGAGCAATCTCACTGATCTGACGGTCGCGGAAATCCGCGATGGCTTCCGCGCTGGCGACTTTTCGGCGCGCGAAGTGGCGGAGGCGTTCAACGCCAATGTCGCTGCGGCCAAGGCGCTGAACGCCTTCATCGTCGAAACGCCGGAAAAGGCACTGGAAGCTGCCGATGCGGCTGACAAGGCGAAGGCTGCCGCTGAGGCGCTGAAACCGCTTTCGGGCGTGCCGATCGGCATGAAGGACCTGTTCTGCACCGAAGGCGTGCAGACGACGGCTGCTTCGCACATGCTGGAAGGGTTCAAGCCAACCTATGAATCCACGGTTTCGAAAAAGCTGTGGGACGCGGGCGCGGGCATGCTGGGCAAGCTCAACCTCGACCAGTTCGCCATGGGTTCGTCCAACGAGACGAGCTATTTCGGCAATGTGATCTCGCCTTGGCGGCGCGGCGGGGGCGACAATGCCGCGTTGGCCCCCGGTGGCTCTTCGGGCGGGTCGTCTTCTGCCATCGCGGCGCGACTTTGCCCGGCGGCGACGGGAACCGATACAGGCGGCTCGATCCGTCAGCCTGCCGCCTTCACCGGCATCAGCGGCATCAAGCCGACCTATGGTCGCTGCTCCCGCTGGGGCATCGTAGCCTTTGCAAGCTCGCTCGATCAGGCCGGGCCTATGGCGCGGACGGTGCGCGACAATGCGATCCTGCTCGAAACCATGTCGGGCTTTGATCCCAAGGATTCCACGTCGCTAGACCTGGCCGTGCCGCAGTGGGAAGCCAATCTGTCCAGCGACCTCAAGGGCAAGAAGGTCGGCATTCCCAAGGAATATCGCCCCGATGGCCTCAACGAAGAGATCGCGGCACTCTGGGATCGCGGGATCGAATGGCTGAAGGATGCAGGCGCTGAGGTAGTGGAAGTGTCGCTGCCGCATACCAAATATGCGCTCCCGACCTATTACATCATTGCTCCGGCAGAGGCTTCTTCAAACCTCGCCCGCTATGACGGCGTGCGCTACGGACAGCGTGACCTGCCCGATGGAGCAGGCTTGCAGGATATGTATGCCGCCACACGCGCCGCCGGTTTCGGACCGGAGGTCAAGCGCCGCATCATGATCGGCACCTATGTGCTGTCGGCCGGCTTCTACGATGCCTATTATACACAGGCGCAGAAGGTCCGGGCGTTGATCGCGCGCGACTTCGAACAGGCATTCGATAAGTGCGACCTGCTGCTGACGCCGACCGCGCCGAGTGCCTCCTTCGCGCTCGGCGAGAAGCAGGCCGATCCGCTGGCGATGTATCTGAATGACGTCTTCACCGTGCCGGCTTCGCTCGCCGGGCTGCCCGCGATGGCGGTGCCGGGCGGGTTGGACGCGCAAGGCTTGCCGCTGGGCCTCCAGATCATCGGCAAGGCGCTGGACGAGCAAACCGTGCTGAACGCGGGGCTTGCCATCGAGGAGCGCGCGGGCTTCACGGCTCGACCGGAGAAGTGGTGGTAATTCGATCCGTCATGCCAGCAAAAGCTGGCATCTCAGGCGATGTGGCACGACATATGGGAAAGATCCCAGCCTTCGCTGGGATGACGGTGTGAGATATGACTGAATCAATCTTTCGCATTCAGGGCGCAACCGGCGAGTGGGAGGTCGTGATCGGCCTCGAAGTCCACGCCCAGGTGACGAGCAAGGCAAAGCTCTTTTCCGGGGCGGCCACCGCTTTTGGTGCGGAGCCCAATACGCAGGTAAGCCTCGTCGATGCGGCTATGCCGGGCATGCTCCCGGTTCCCAACCGTGAGTGCATTCGTCAGGCAGTGCGCACCGGCATGGCGATTGACGCGAAGATCAACAAATGGTCGCGTTTCGATCGCAAAAACTACTTCTACGCCGATTTGCCGCAGGGCTATCAGATCAGCCAGCTTTACCACCCGTTGGTGGGTGAGGGGCAGATCGAGATCACGCTGGACGAGAAGAACCCGGACAGCAGCACGAAAACGATCGGCATCGAACGCATTCATGTCGAGCAGGATGCAGGCAAGTTGATGCATGATCAGCATCCGACGCGGTCCTATGTCGATCTCAATCGGTCGGGCGTGGCGTTGATGGAGATCGTGTCGAAGCCCGACATGCGCTCGCCTGCCGAGGCCGGAGCCTATTTGTCGAAGCTGCGGACGATCCTGCGCTATGTGGGATCGTGCGACGGCAATATGGATCAGGGATCAATGCGCGCGGACGTCAATGTGTCCGTACGCAAGCCGGGGCATGAATTCGGCACCCGTACCGAGACGAAGAATGTGAACTCGGTCCGCTTCGTCATGGCGGTGGTCGAATATGAAGCCAGCCGTCAGGTCGATGTGCTGGAGGCCGGTGGCAAGGTGGTGCAGGAAACGCGCCTGTATGACCCGGACAAGAATGAAACGCGCTCCATGCGGTCCAAGGAAGACGCGCATGATTACCGCTATTTTCCTGACCCGGACTTGCTGCCGCTCGAACTGGACGACGCATTTCTTGAGGAATGCCGTCGGTCGCTGCCTGAACTGCCGGACGCAAAGCGCCGCCGCTATGAGGAGCAGTTGGGTCTATCCGCCTACAACGCGGCGACCCTGACTGCCGACGCCGACACGGCGCGCTGGTTCGAGGCGCTGCTGGCAGAGGGCGCGCGCATTCAGAAGAAGAGCGAGGGCGAAGTGGCCAAGGCCTCGGCCAACTGGCTACTGTCGGAGCTATACGGCGCGCTCAATCGCCTGGGCAAGACGTTGGACGACAGCCCAGTAGGGCCGGAGGAAGGCGCGGAACTGCTCGCGCTCGTGGCAGATGGCACGATCAGCGGCACTATCGCCAAGCAGGTGTTCGAGATCATGCTCGAAACCGGCGAGCGCGCGCCCAAGATCGTCGAAGAGAAGGGGCTGAAGCAGACGAGCGACACCGGCGCGATCGAAGCGGCAGTCGCCAAAGTGCTTGCTGATAATGGCGACAAGGTCGAACAGTATAAGGCAGGCAAGGAAGCGCTGTTCGGCTTCTTCGTGGGCCAGACGATGAAGGCCATGCAGGGCAAAGCCAATCCTCAAGTCGTCAATGAGTTGATCCGCAAGGCGCTTGCTTAAAGCGCTCTCTCCTGCCTAAACCTCATACTGGACGGCGGAAGCGGGGGCGCTTCCGCTCCACAGGGGGTGACATATGAAGGGATGCGGTGTCCTCGCGGGACTCGCGCTGATGGCGGTTGGCGTGCCGTCAGCAGCTCAGGCTGAAACATTGACCAACGACATGGTCGTGTCACTCGTTCAGGCGGGGCTGGGTGACGATGCCGTGATCGCGAAGATCAAGGCGTCGGCCGCTCATTATGCATTATCCACTGACGATCTGATCGCGCTGAAAAAGCGCGGCGTGTCGGGCCCGATTATCGCGGCCATGATCGACGCAGGGTCTCAAGGTGCAGTCTCATCCAAGGCGGCCTTTTCGGCGGACTCGCCCGATCCTCTGGTGCCACACCCTTCGGGCGTTTACATGGCGAACGACGCTCGCATGGTGCGGATCGATCCGACTACGTCGAACCAGAGCAAGACTGGCGGCATATTGGGCTATGCCTTCACCGGTGGCATCGCTTCTCTGAGCGTCAAAGCCGTTATTCCGAACATCACGGCGCGGGTCCGCACCGGGCGTGCGCGGCCGACCTTCTATTTCTATTTCGATGAAGCGACGCGCGGTCTTTCGCAGGCCGGTGGCGCATCGCCATGGCTGTCAGGTCCCGCGAGCGCCATCACCTCTCCCAATGAATTCAGCCTGATCCGCTTCGATGTGAAGAAGGATCGACGCGAAACGCGTGTGGGCAGCATGAACCTTGCCGGAGCAAAGGCAGGGGTGATGGACAAGGACCGCATCCCGTTCGACTATGAACAAGTGACGCCGGGTGTGTTCAAGGTAAGGCCGATGTCCGATCTTCCCACAGGCGAATATGGCTTCATCTATTCGGTCAGCGCGGGGGCTGGTCCTGGCATGTGGGGCAACGGTACAGGCTCCGCGCGGATTTTCGACTTCGCCATTCATCCTTGACCAACAGGGATGCTGCCATTGTCCTTGTCCTGCGGCTGCTCTAGCGGCAGCAGGGGCAGGACATTGGAGGCGGAATGCAGCAGGCGACGACGGAGCTTGACGTAGCGGCAGCTAAAGCTGCGGGCATGGATGCCGGTCGACTGGAACAGATCGCCACCGCGCTTCACCATAAATATGTGCTGACCGGCAAGCTCCCCCACTTGCGCTTGCTCGTGTCGCGTGATGAACGCGTTTTGCTGTCGCATGTGAGCGGCATCGCGCGGAAGAGTGAAGAACCCCTTCAACCCGACTCACTGTTCCGTATTGCATCGATGACCAAGTCCCTCACATCGGTCGCCTTCATGATGCTGCTGGAACAGGGATCAGTCGTGCTGGATGATCCGGTGGCTCATGTCCTTCCCGAATTTGAAAGTCTCTCCGTCGGCTTGGAGCGGCATGCGCTGAAGCAAGAAATGCGCATGATTGATTTGTTGCGCCATACGTCGGGCCTTACCTATGGACTGCAGCGACAGACGGCGATCGATGCAGAATATCGAAGGCTCGGCCTCGACGAATTTCAGCAAAAGCGCAGTTCCACAGACTTCATCGCTGCTCTGTCGCAGCTTCCGCTGGAATTTTCTCCGGGCGAACGCTGGAATTACTCGGTGGCGACCGATGTTCTTGGCGTAATCGTTGAAAGGTTGAGCGGCCTCGATCTGGCCAGCTTCTTCGATCGATACATCTTCCAGCCCCTGGGGATGAGCGACACGTTTTTCGAGTTGCCCAAGGGCAAGGTGGAACGGATGACTGATGCCTGGCAGTTGGGGCCAGATAAGCGGTTGTCGCTGTATGACAGAGGGGCTCGAAGCGGCTGGCAGCGGCCCCTCAGGTTCCGCTCAGGCGGAGGGGGGCTGATCTCGACGGCGGACGACTATCACCGGTTCGCGCGCATGCTTTTGCGAGGTGGTGAACTGGACGGCACTCGCTTGTTAAAACCTCAGACGGTCGCATCCATGCAGGCCAACCATCTTCCGGGTGGGGGCGATCTTGCCCACCACTCATCGTCCATGTTCAGTGAGGCGGACTATGCGGGCATTGGCTTCGGGCTGGGTTTCGCCACCGACCTTTTGACGGGGGAATATTTCTGGGGCGGAGTGTTCTCGACCTTCTTTTTCATTGATCCGCGTGAAAAGATTATCGGACTGCTCATGACCCAGCATTTGCCTTCCAATATCTATCCCATCCGCCGGGAATTGCGGGAGGCAGTGCGAGGCGCGATCGTCACGCGATTTAGCTGATAAAATCTCGGGCTTAACCTCTGCAACATTTTGAAATTTGCACGCGCATGCATTGTAGTTAAAGTGCAACGACAAAAGATGGTTGAGCTGTAAGGAGAGCCGATGTTGAACGATGTAGGCGATCGGCCACAAATCTATTCAAGCCCTGCCATCATCGAACGGCGCAAGCGAATCTTGGCGGAGACGCGAAAGCTGATCGCCGAGCAGGGTATTGCGGCATTCAGCATGAATGAGATCGGCCACCGCGCAGGGGTCGCTAAACGTACGCTCTATAATGCTTTCCAGACGCGCGAACGGATGATCGCCGCAGCGATCCAGGAGTATTTTGACGAATATGTGAGCCAGCTGACTTATGTCAGCCCGCCCGGCACCATGGAGCACAATATTGAGCGCATGATCTCCATCCTTCAGCGTAACCGGAAGCTGCGGAATTACGTCAAGGCAGTCATGTCGCTCTATTTCAGCTCGGACGTCGATCCCGACATATGGCGCGCGATCCATGCGCCAGCAGTCCATCATAATCGCCGCTGGATCGAGGTTCTCGCGACGCAAAAGCAGCTCCAGCCTTGGATCGATGTAGACCAGTTGGTCGATGATCTGGTCCGGTTCGAGTTCGCGACGATCAACGAATGGGCTCAAGGAAGGATCGCGGATGATGCGGTGATTGTCCGGCTCGTCAGCAGCTATCTGGGCTGTGTCGCGGGCGCCTTGAAGGGCAATGCGCGCAGGCAGGTCGAGGCCTTGCTGAAGGCGATTGCCGAGCGCGGTGCGGAGGCGATACCAGTCCCTTGTGCCGACAAGCCTCTGGCGGCGTAAGCTGGCTCTTCATCCGTCTGCCTGCTGCACATAGCGGCAGCCTTTACCAGGCTTTCTTCTCCACCGTCTCCACGCTACGGCAAAGCCAAGCGGGCTGCGAGCGCGTGCCGGCAATGATCACATGGTGCATCCACGCATCATCACAAACAGGAGAGTATAGCTGATGCAGAATGAGCAATTGGCAACCATCGCCGTCCTCGGCGGAACAGGGAAAGAGGGCGGCGGGCTCGCGCTCCGCTGGGCGCATAAGGGGCACAAGGTCGTCATCGGCAGCCGTACGGCAGAACGTGCTCAGCAAGCAGCCGAGCAAATGAATGACCTGCTCGGGGGCAATAGCGTAACCGGCGCGGCCAACGCTGATGCCGCTGCACAAGGGGAGATCATCGTCCTCGCCGTCCCCTACGCCGCACAGCAGTCTACCGTGCAAGAGGTCGCAGATGCACTTGAAGGCAAGATCCTGATCGACGTAACCGTGCCTCTCGTGCCGCCCAAGGTCAGCCGCGTCCAGCTTCCCGACGGCGGATCAGCTGTGGAAGCGGTGCAGAAGATGCTGGGCGAGGGCGTCCGCGTCGTGTCTGCCTTCCAGAATATCAGCGCCCATCACCTGACCAAGCTGGACGAAGATGTCGAATGCGATGTCCTGGTATGTGCCGACGACCCGGCCGCTGCCGACCAGGTGGTGGCCCTGGCGCAGGAAATCGGGCTACGCGCCTGGAATGCTGGCCCGCTCTGCAATTCGGTAGTCGCAGAGGGGCTAACCTCCGTCCTCATCGCATTGAACCGTAAATATAAAGTGCCCGGCTCCGGCATACGCATCACCGGCGTCTGAACTGCGGATGTGAGTGGTTCACGGCTTTCCACCAGTAGGCGCAGGATCAGTTGCTGGTGGAAGGTGGTGAGCCTGACGAAAATTGCGCCTCCAAATTGCTGTCGGCAAGGTCGCTCATCGCAACGCTCTTCATACCAAATTTGTCAGAGAGGCATTTATAATCATTGAAGATTCCGCGAAGAACTCTGATGTTCGCGGCGGTCTCGAGCCCGAAGTTCTGCGGATGCCACCAGAGGTGAAAAATGGTCCCAGTCCGTGCTGCGTGGGCCATGCCCCTCCTGATCTTGGTCCGCTGAAGGAGATCAGCCGCAGCTCTGCGCCCAACCGTCGGCCGGAGGAAATGGCTCGCCGCGAGATTGACCAGTCCGCCTTGGATCATCGGCCGGTTCACTGTTCGCACGCCGATGTCAGGAAGGTAAGTGTTGGCCAGTCGCGAGACACGATGCCAGGCCCGGTCGGATTCCCGTTTCCGACCCGAATAGGCGGCCCCATGCTGGTTCCCACGGAAGGACCGATATCCCGCTTGCCGGCAAATCGGTAGATAAGCTTCGTTCACCTGGTTGCGAGGAAAGACCAGGCTTTTCAGTTCAAGATCAAGCAGCGCCGCAGCACGAGTGGCGGCGGCGAGGTCGGCGCTGAAGGCGGTTGTCGTTGCGCCATCCTCGAGCGCGTAAAAGTGTGAAAAGCTGTGACCGCCGATCTCCTGTCGCGGGCAGTCGCGTATGCGTAGCAGGAGGGAGCGGCCGAAATGCAGTGGATCGGCTTTCTCGCTAGCGCCGACACCGCTCAACCGGGAATATGCGCAGAGGCTGGGGTTCAGATAATTAGGCCGCTCTTCCGGCAGGTGTTCCAGCATTTCATCGCGATCGTCGAAGAACAGCAGACCGACCGTGGTCCAGGTGATTGCAATGTCAAATTCGTGGGCGAGCTCAAGAATTCGAGGAACCGCATCCCGCACGCCCAGGAAAGCCGCCCGCTCGCGGGGCCCGATGCGATCGGGCTCGCAGCCCCACGCTTGTTCCAAGTCGAGGGAAATGACGAGCGCAGAAGATTGAGCCGCCGATGCCATTAATTGTTTCTCCCCAGCCCTGCGGGCGTCAGACCATATGCCATTCAGTGATCGCGACGTACTGCGCTGAAGAGTGGCGGAAGCTTTCAGAGCGACTACTGCGGATTAGTCCAACCTGGGCGCACGGCTACCCGCAATCGAATTTGCTCTGCGCGAGGATGGGAACCAGCTTGAGCAAAGATCGAGGAGATCCGATGACGAAGGGATTCCCGTTTTGACCGGGTGCGGCGTGAGAATGCCGGAGTTCGACACTTTGGTTGTCGGTGCCGGGCCTTCCGGGCTCACAGCGGCCGATCATCTCGTCGCGGCGGGACGCAGGCCGCTCGTCGTGGAGCGATCGGACCAGATCGGCGGCTTGATGCGATCGCACAAGCGCGGTGCATTCGTCGTCGACCTCGGGCGCAAGGAGCTCTATTCGCGCATTCCCGATATAGACCAACTCTGGAATTCGGTGCTCGGGGCGGCATACCGCCCCTATCCGCATCGCGTGGGCAGTCTTTTCAATGGCCGCATCCTGGAACTGTCTGGGCAGTATCGGGGCCTGTTTCGCGGCATGCCACCAAATCTGCTGGTTGCCGGCGGTGTCGATCTGATCCGCGGGTGGGTCGATGGCGCAATCCGCTCGCCGGAGAATTACGAACGTTTCTGGCATCAACGAGTTGGCCGACGTTTTTCCCAGGCGCTTGCGCAAGGCTACTGGGAAAAGTTCCGTGGCCAGTCGTGGCGTACGCTGCCAGCTCCGGAGGTGCTGGCGAGTGGCGAACAGGCGACGTCCCAAGGCTTCGCGGCGGTCATGCAATCGCTCAAGCTGGCCGCGCGCGGCGGGGTGACGCATCAGGCGAATTGGCGGCACCCCGCACTCGGAACCGGGCAGCTGGCGGACTTGCTTGCGGCGCGGGTCCGTCGCGGTGGAGGTGATATCTGGTTGAATGCCGAACTGATCGCGCTCGTCCAGCGAGCAGATGGCCGTATGCTGGCGACGATCCGGCGAGGCGGTGAAACCATGGCTTGCGTTGCCGGAACAGTGATCTCGAGTCTGCTGCCCGAGGCGCTCGATGAGCTACTGCACCTTGGACATGCGGCACCCCAACGGCCTGGCAAGCGCACAGTTATGCTAGCCTATCTTTTTCTGGACGTTCCACCACGCTTCCCGCACGCTTGGCTGGAGGTTAACGACCCGACGCTTCGGGCGGGCCGGATCACCAACTATTCCGGTTTCGGTGGAGACATGGTCCCTACCGGAATGTCGGCAATATGCGTCGAATATTTCCTTGATGAGGATGATCCTCATCTGTCCCTACTCGATCAGCATTGGGTTGAGCAGGCTGTCGCCGAATGCCAACGCAATCAGCTGATCGATGCTGACCATGTCATCGATTCTATGGTGATCCGGCTCGATCGTTGCAATGCCGCAGCAAGCTGGCGCGAAGAGCAGGATCGCGGACGAGCCGCTCTTTATGAGCGCCTGCGCGCCTACCCGGCCTTGTTTCATGTTCATCGTCCAGGCGCGGATTGGGCCAGTTTCGCCGGTCTTTGCGCCGCCAAAGCCGTGCTGGAAAAAGATCGCCGCGAGTTCGATCGCCGCGCGGATCCGACGCGCAGCTACGTCGCAGCGAATGCCGCGACGACCAAGCCGGATTCTCGTTTGAGAGCTTCCGCAATGAAGAGCCCTATCCGTTAGGGTGGGTAATAGTCCTTTTTGGCGTGGATATAGAACCCTGTTCATCGGCTATTTTGTTCCTTCGTAACAGAGGAGATGGCCGGTGACCGAGGACCCCAAACATCTTTCAGGGGAAGATGATCGACGCAGCTTCTTGCAGTCTTGCGGCCGCTTTGCAGTAACGGTCCCGCCAGCCATCACCGTTCTGCTGTCCACTTCGCTGTCTTCCGGGGCTATCGCTAAGTCCGCTGGTGGGGGAGGGGGTGGCCCAAAGAAGTCTGACGGATCACCGCCAAAAGGGCCCGACCAAGCGAAAACTACGAACGTCCCAGACAGAGCCAAAATTACGAATGTACCGGACAAAGCCCAAACAAGACCCGGCTCTCCCTACGATCGTAACGGGCCGCCCGGCAATTGATGCGGGAGCCGCCGCTTCGAACA
>JAEZCS010000030.1 GCA_023433445.1 Pseudomonadota bacterium
TCTGGGGCAGCAATGCGCGCATCCGCTGCGTCAGGCCCCCGGCCTGCACGACCGCGTTCGGCCCCTGCGCCAACGCCAGGTCGCCGACGACCGATCCATAGCAAAGGCAGAAGCGGTCGAACGCCGCGCGGGCTAACTCGTCCGTCCCGTCGATCGCCGCCTGCCACAATTCCGCATCTTCCATCAGCATCACGCGCTCATGGCCGATGGTCGCCATCGCCTTGTAGATATTGTTGAGCCCCGGCCCGGACACCACCCGCTCGGTCGACACCCGCAAGAACTTGTCGCGCAGATAGGCGAGGATCTTTTCCTCCAGCGTGTCGAGCGGCGCGAAGTCGAGATGGCCGCCCTCGGTCGCGATCACATGCGGCTCGCCATCATCGAACGCGATCATCGCGACGCCCAGGCCCGTGCCCGGACCCACTACCGTCACGCCGCCGTCGCGCGGGAAAGGCCGGTCCTGCCCGAACAGCAGCGGCAGATTGTCGTCGGGCAGGCGCGCGACGGCATGGGCCACGGCCTCGAAATCATTGACGAGGCGCATCTGCTTGAGGCCCAGTTCCTCGTCCAGAGTCTCGGGCCTGATCATCCAGCTGCTGTTGGTCAGCTTGATGACGTCGCGCCCGATCGCGGTGGCAAAGGCGATGGAAGCGGCCTTGGGCAGGTCGCCGCCCTCGTCCCGCACGAATGCGGCCCAGCAGGCCTGCAGGCTTTGAAAGTCGGCGACCTTGTACTTCCGCACCTTGCCCAATGTAGGCACGTTGCGCGCATCGAGCTTCGCACGGGCGAAACGGGCATTTGTGCCGCCGATATCGGCAGCGATGATGTCGGTCATTCGAGGCATCCCATATTCTACGTCATGCCAGCGAAAGCTGGCATCTCAGGCGAGGGGGCGCGGCCCAGCCTCACGAGATCCCAGCTTTCGCCGGGATGACGGCTAATCAAAGTACAGTTTCCATCGCCGCCAGGATGGGCGAAGCGCCACTTTCCGCCAGATCGCTATGATGGCGGAACAGCGCGAACAGCTCGCGGCCCGTGTCATAGGGCGGGGGCGGCGGCACGGGCATGTCCCGTGCGTCCCACTCCGCCGCATCGCCCAGCGCCTCGATCACGCCCTTTTCGGCGCACACCCGCACCATGTCACCATCGCGCAGCTTGGCGATCGGTCCTCCGCCCAGCGCTTCAGGCGACAGATGGATGGCGGCAGGCACCTTGCCCGAGGCTCCCGACATGCGTCCATCGGTTACCAGCGCCACGCGGAAACCGCGATCCTGCAACACGCCCAGCGCCGGAGTCAGCTTGTGCAGCTCCGGCATCCCGTTCGCGCGCGGACCCTGGAAACGCATCACCACAACCACATCGCGCTCCAACTCGCCCGCCTTGAACGCACGCAGCACATCATCCTGATCGTGGAAGATCGCGGCAGGCGCTTCGACCGTCCAGCGTTCCTTGTCGACTGCGCTCACCTTCATGACGCAACGACCCAGATTGCCGGCCAGCAGGCGCATGCCGCCATCGGGACTGAAAGCGCTGGATACCGGCCGCAGGATCGACTCATCGCGCGAAGCCGGAACGTCGCGCCATTGCAGCGCCTCATCCTCCAGCACCGGTTCCTTGCCATAATCGGTGAGGTCCGCTCGCGCGACCGTCATGATGTCACGGTGCAGCAGGCCATTGTCCAGCAGTTCGCGGATAACGAAGGACATGCCGCCCGCGCTATGGAAATTGTTCACGTCGTCCGCGCCATTGGGGTAGACCCGCGCGAGCAGCGGAACGACGTCGGAAATCTCCGCGAAATCGGTCCAGTCGATGCTGATCCCTGCCGCGCGCGCAATGGCGGGCAGGTGGATCGCATGATTGGTCGATCCGCCGGTCGCCATCAGGCCGATGATGGCGTTGACGATCGCCTTTTCATCGACGCAATGGCCGAGTGGCCGGTAGTCATCGCCGTCCCAACCGATGGCGGCCAGCCGATGCACCGCCGCCCGCGTCAGTTCGCTGCGCAGCTTCGTGCCCGGATTGACAAAGGACGCGCAGGGCATGTGCAGGCCCATCACTTCCATCATCATCTGGTTCGAATTGGCCGTGCCGTAAAAGGTGCAGGTGCCTGCGCCATGATAGCTGGCGCTCTCGGACTCCAGCAGTTCCTCTTTGCCGACCTTGCCCTCGGCATATAGCTGGCGGATGCGCACCTTTTCCTTGTTGGCGAGGCCCGAAGGCATCGGCCCGGCGGGGATCAGGATCGTCGGCAGATGTCCAAAGCGCAGCGCGCCGATCAACAGGCCCGGCACGATCTTGTCGCATATGCCCAGCAGCGCCGCGCCTTCGAACATCGCATGGCTGAGCGCTATCGCAGTCGATAATGCAATCGTGTCTCGGGAGAAAAGCGACAGGTCCATGCCTGCCTGACCCTGGGTCACGCCGTCGCACATGGCTGGAACGCCACCCGCCACCTGTGCCGTCGCGCCCACCTCGCGCGCCGCGATCTTGATCGCTTCGGGATAGCGGCCATAGGGCTGATGCGCGGACAGCATGTCATTATAGGCGGTGACGATGCCGATGTTCATCGCCGCGCCCGTGCGGATCGCCGGCTTGTCCTCGCCGCTGGCCGCAAAGCCATGGGCCAGGTTGCCACAGGACAGCTGCGCGCGGTTGGTCCCCGCGTCGCGGCCACGCTCGATCAGGTCCAGATATTGGCGACGGCGCGGCGCGCTCCGTTCCACGATGCGTTCGGTGACTTTCGCGATCACCGGATGAAGATCAGTCATGCCAGCTGGCTCCGTCTCGTTCGATAAGGGCAATGGCCGAAGACGGCCCCCAGTTCCCCGAAGCATAGGGCGATGGCTTCACCCCAGCTTCCTTCCAGCCGTCGATGATGGAATCGATCCATGTCCACTGCGCCTCGACCTCGTCGCGACGCACAAACAGCGTCTGGTCGCCCGCCAGCAGGTCCAGGATCAGCCTTTCATAGGCGATCCGCCGTCGCTGTCCGGCAAAGGCGGCGGTCAGCGACACGTCCAGCGTTACCTCCTCCAGATGCACGTCGCGCTCCAGCCCCGGCCTTTTGCTCATGATCAGCAGCTGGATAAATTCTTCCGGCTGCAGGCGGATGATCAAGGTGTTGGGCTCCAGCCCGCCAGCGCGACCGAAAATCGAATGGCGCACCGGCTTGAACTGGATCTGGATTTCCGATTGGCGCGCTGGCATCCGCTTGCCGGTCCGTAGGTAGAAGGGCACGCCCAGCCAGCGCCAATTGTCGATATTGGCCTTCAGCGCGACAAAGGTTTCGGTGTCGGACGGCTGGCCCAATTCGTCGGCATAACCGGAAACGATCTCACCGCCGACAGCGCCGGGCGCATATTGCCCGCGCACGCTATTGGTCTTCACTGTCTCCGCCGTCATCGGGCGCAGCGACCGCAGCACCTTCACCTTCTCGTCACGCACGGCGGTCGGGTCCATGCGGGCAGGGGGCTCCATCGCGATGATCGACAATATCTGCAGCACATGGTTCTGCACCATGTCGCGCAAGGCACCGACGCCATCATAATAAGACACGCGGCCCTCCAGGCCCACCGTCTCGCCCACGGTGATCTGGACATGGTCGATGGCAGTCGCGTTCCATAGCGGCTCGAACATCACATTGCCAAAGCGCAGGGCGAGCAGATTCTGCACCGTCTCCTTGCCCAGATAATGGTCGACCCGGAAAATCTGGCTCTCGTCGAACAGCGCGCCGATGCCGTCATTGACCTCCTTTGACGAAGCAAGGTCCTTGCCGATCGGCTTTTCCATCGCGATCCGCGTCGTCGGCGTGATCAGCTCTGCTTCAGCCAGCCCTTGGGCCGTGGGAGCAAAGAGGGAAGGGGGCGTCGACAGATAGACCGACAGTCCTCGCTCCGCCCGTCCATCAAGCCGCTTCGCCAGCTTCTTGAACTGCTCCGGCTTTCCCGCCTCAACCGGTTGGTAGCCGATCATCGCCTTCAGCCGTGCCGCTATTTCGGCATCGTAGCGATCAGCGCCGACGAACTTTTGCAGCGCCTTGTCGATGTCGGCGCGAAACGCCTCGTCATCCATCTCCGTGCGGCCCGAAGCCACGATCATGAAGTCATCGGGCAGCAGATCGTCGCTAAGCAGATTGTAGAGGGAGGGAAAAATCATGCGGTGCGCCAGATCGCCGGTGGCACCGAAAAGAAGGAACGTGGCAGACGGATCGGTCAAAGGATGCCCTTTTCCGTTTTGAGGAATTTGTCAGGTCTGCACGAAACGGTCCTATAGCGGTCCGGTTTCGTTACGCAAGCAGGCTATCGGTGCAGGGCGGCCCCTGCAACCGCCCGGCGGACTTATCCTGCACAGTGCCTGATTTTTATCTGGACGCTGGCACCTGTTTTTGCCATTTGGCCCGGGCAGGCCATGCATGCGGGCGTGGTGAAACTGGTAGACGCGCCGGACTCAAAATCCGGTTCCGAAAGGAGTGTCGGTTCGATTCCGACCGCCCGCACCATCCTTTTCCGACAGTGATGGTCAGCTTCAGTCCCTGATGGGCTGGGCCTTGAACCACGGAACCAGCCGACGGATGGCTTCTTCCACCCGATCCGTCGATACGGCAAAGCTGATACGGATATGCCGGTGCCCGTCCACCGGATCGAAATCGATCCCCGGCGCGGTCGCCACCCCTGTCTCCTCCAGCAGCTTCTTGCAAAAGCCCAGGCTGCCGTCCGTCAGATGCCCCACATCGGCATAGATGTAGAATGCCCCATCGGGCGGCGCGATTTCCTTGAGGCCAAGCGCGGGAAGCGCTGCCAACAACAGCTCCCGGTTCCGCCGGTAGTTCGCAACGTGCCCTTCCAACTCGTCGAGGCAGTCAAACGCCTTCAACCCCGCATGCTGCGCGAGGGAAGGGGGCGTCAGGAACAAATTCCCCATCCGTGCCCGCGCCGCTTCGACCAGCGCCTGCGGGAACACCACCCAGCCAAGCCGCCACCCGGCCATCGAAAAATATTTGGAAAAGCTGTTCACCACCACCGTGTCGGGCGCGAACTCCAGCATCGAATGCGCCGCCTCGCCATAGGACAGGCCGTGATAAATTTCGTCCGACACGATCCTGATCCCGCGCCGCGCGCAGACTTCCGCGATTCGCGCCATCTCGTCAGCGGGGATGATCGTGCCTGTCGGATTGGCCGGACTCGCGATGATCACGCCATCGGGCGCAGGCTCCATCGCCTCCAGCGCCGCAGCGCTGATCTGATATCGCTCGGCAGGCCCGCAATCCACCTCGACCGGCTCCAGATACAGCGCTTTCAGCGTATTGCGATACGCCACATAGCCCGGCCGCGCCGTTGCCACCCGCGCGCCCGGCGCGAACAGGCAACTAAGCGCCAGCACCAGCCCCGGCGAAGCGCCACAGGTCAGCAATATCTGCTCTGCCGCCACCGCAACGCCGTACCGTTCCCGATAGAGCAGCGCGATCCGCTCTTTCAGGGCCGGGCTCTCCCAATAGCCCATCGGGTCGCTGTCCAGCACCCGGTGCGCCTCCGCGATCGCGGCGGCAGGCGCACCGGTCGAAGGCTGGCCGAACTCCATATGCAGGATCGAGCGCCCCTGCGCCTGCAGCCGATGCGCTTCCACTCCGATGGCGATGGCATGAAACGGATCGATCTGCGCGATCATGCGCTGGCTCACTCCGAAATCCAGACCTCGACCGACACGCCATGCTGGCACAGCGCCACTCGAATCGGCAACTCTTCGACCGGTCCGCCCGCCAGCGCCCGGTCATAGACCGCCTTTTTCGCCGCCCCGCCAATCTGTAAAAAGATATGCCGGCTCTTCAGGATCGCCTTGGCGCTCAAGCTCATGCGCTGATGCGGCGCGGCAGGCGGCGTCACCGCGACCGTCAGCGCGCTGGTGGAAAGCCCCTCCGCCAGTTCCTTCGCTTCCGGGAACAGCGAAGCCGTATGCCCGTCTTCGCCCATGCCCAGCAGCACAATGTCGAGCGGCCAGGGCAGGTCCGCCAACGCCGCTTCGCACGCCGCCTGTCCGGCATAGGCGTCCGCCGCATCATTCTTCATGCCCACAAATCGCGCCTTCGCCGCCGCGCCCTGCAACAGCGTCTCACGCACCAGCCGCTCGTTGCTGTCAGCGTGATCCGGCGCGACCCACCGTTCATCGACCAGCGTCACGATCACCTTGTCCCACTTCAGCGCAGCGTCCGACAACGCTTCCAGCACCGGCCGGGGCGACCGTCCGCCCGCCCGGGCAATGGTCGCCACGCCCCGCGCCGTGATGGCATCGCTCAGCACGACCGTGATCCGCCGCGCCAAGTCTGCAGCGGCCAGCGCGCCATCAACGAAAAGATGCTCAGTGGGCATCGCGGTCACCTCTTATGTCGGTCAGCTTGCGTTCCCATGCCAACGCATGCGCGACGATCTGGTCGAGATCGGCATGGCGCGGCTGCCACGGGAATTCCGCCATGATCGCCCGATTATCGGAGATCAGCGAGTCTGGATCGCCCGCGCGTCGCCCTTCCATCCGCCGCTCGATCTTGATGTTCGTCACCCGATCAACCGCATCCAGCACTTCCAGCACCGAAAAGCCGCGCCCATAGCCGCAATTGAGCAGATAATTCTGCTCCGGCCTGGCCATCAGCGCATCCAGAGCCAGCACATGCGCCGCCGCCAGATCGGTGACATGGATATAGTCGCGCACGCCGGTCCCGTCAGGCGTATCGAAATCCGTCCCGAATACCGAG
>JAEZCS010000079.1 GCA_023433445.1 Pseudomonadota bacterium
GGCGTAAGTTGCGGGTTGGCGAGGATGTTCGCCGCCGTTGCCGCAGGAACACCATAGGCTTCAAGGAAGGCCGTCGGTGCGACGAGCGTCAGCGCCTGGCGATTATTCTGCGACGCCTTTTCATAGAAATAATAAACGCCGGCCACATAGCTGAGGTCACCCGATGAGCCGAGAGCCTGGAATTCCTGGCTGAACTGCCATTGTTTCTGCGGCGCGTTGTTACCGTTGTAGAGGCCGACATCGGCCACCGCCACGCCAGTCGGCGAAGCCGGATCGAAATCAACCACCGGCCCCCGCAGATAGCCATTGCCATCGAGCGTCAGGATGGTGTCCTGCCAGAAGCGGCGGTAGCCGGTGATCGACTTCAGGGTCAGTTCGTCGATCGGTTCATAAGCCATGGTGAGCGAATGGCCGTAGATGCGCGACCTGGCACCGTAGCGCAGATCACCAAAGCGATCGACGAAGCCATCCTGCAGCCCAGGGTTGATCCGGTCCGGGCTGATAAGGAAGGGGTCACCGCCGAAATTGGGCGACTGGTTGAAATAATTGAAGACACTGGGCGTTGCGGCCAGCAACTGGAAATAGGGTGCGGTGCCGGATCGATAGTTGAAGTCGAAGTTATAATTGATCGTCACCTTGCCGAGATCTGCTTCTACACCTGCATATAGAGCATCGCTGCGCAATGCGCCGGGATCACGACTGTCCGGCGTGTAGAGATTGTCGATATAGCCATCGCGCTCCCGATGCATGGCCGCGAGAGAGATTTTTATGGGTGAGCCGCCGATGAAGCCACTGTCGAAGCGACCGCGGACGAACCAGTCGTCAAAGCTGGCATAGCCGGCTTTGGCCTCAAGATGCATCTCGTCCATAGGCTTTTTGGTTACGATCTGGATCGCGCCGCCAATGGTATTGCGACCGAACAATGTGCCCTGGGGGCCGCGCAGCACCTCGATCCGTTCCAGATCGACAAGATCGAAGATGGCACCCGCCGCACGCGCGATATAGACCCCGTCCAGATAGACGCCCACTGCCTGATCGGTCGCCGCGTCGGGTTGCTGGTTGCCGACCCCGCGAATGAATAGCGAAACGGCAGTCAGGCTGGTCGATTGCTGAAGAAGCGAGAGATTGGGCGTGAAACGGGGGACGCTCGTGACATCCAACACATTCTGCTGCTCGAGAAATTCCCCCGACAGGGCCGTCACCGAAACGGGCACCGTTTGCAGTCGTTCCTGAGTGCGACGCGCCGTAACGATGATGTCGGAAAGGCCGGTCCCAATCTGCGAAGCCTGGGCTTCCGTGCCCGGATCCGCCGCTTCCTGTGCAAAAGCCGGTGACGCCAGCACCATCGCCAGTACGCCGGAGACAAATGATCGATTAATACCGCCCATTTCCTCATCCTCCCTGTCATGACACGCTTTTTTATAGCTTCTTTACCCTGCACATTGGCAGGTCAGGTCATCTTATGGTTACAGATTCGTACCAAACACGGTTTTCGTCAACCGTTTTAGTTGGTGATGGCCTTTATTGCTGATCTGATCATCATGGGGCGTAGTTTGCCCTTGCTCAGAGCCGCCTGTTGATGACGCGTTCGGCAAAGCGACTGATTGCATCCTTTTTGACGGAAAGCTGACTGATGTCAGATCCTTCCGCTACATAGCTTTCCATTTCCCATGGGGTCGGCATCCATGGAATGACCACCATGTCGTCAATCCCATGCTGTGCGAGCCGCTCCTCGCTACTTTCCACCAGCGGCTCGATAAGCGATGCGACAGGCGAAAAGCCGGATTTTGGCAAACCCATATCGTTCCGAAGTGCGTGCAAATGTTCGACTATGGCGATCGTGTCGTCCACCGTGGCGGGCAACCCAAGCCACCCATCGTTGGCCGCAGCGCGCCGCAAGGCGGGCGCCGACTTGCCTCCCACCCAGATGGGCACGGGGACAGGAGGCAGAGGACGCAGCAACACGGCATCGAAATGAAAGAATTCGCCCTCGTGACTGACCGTCTCACCGGCCCAGAGCCTGCGGCAGATCGCCAATATTTCGTCCAGACGCCGGCCGCGCGACGCAAATTCAATCCCGGCGGCATCATATTCTTCCTTCAACCACCCTGCCGATACGCCGCAGACCACACGGCCGGACGTGTAGGCGGATGCGGTGGCGACGGCACGCGCGACGGTGAACGGATCGCGCAATGCCGCCAGGTAGATGTTGGTCGCCAGCCTCAACTCGCGCGTTTCAGCCCCCAACAGCGTCAGCGTGATCCAGGGGTCGGGCCATGGCGCGTCGATCGGCCAGAAAATGTCACCGGATGCGGTGTAAGGATATGGCGTTTTGATCGACGCGGGCATGATCAGATGGTCGGCATAGGTGACGCCGTGAAATCCGCAGCTTTCCGCGTGCTGCGCCAGTGCGATCATCTGATCGAGCTCAGGCACCGCCATCATCGATAGCCAGAAACGCATGCCAGCCTCCCCTCAAGTCAACAAAGCTTCGCCTGCCCTTGATGAACATAGGCGATAAGAAGCCATACGCCATCCAGCGCATTTTTCGAATGGGAGCTGCGACCCGCCCAGCGCACTGGCGCTGAAGCGTGGGTGAAGCACCCGCGCAAGCACTATATCGAGAATCTGGACCGCATTTAGCGGAAATTATGGTGGCACTAAGCTGCATATGCGTAGTTTTTTTCTGACAGGTCTGGCCGCTTTGGCTTTGCTGGTCTACGGATCGGCCGTAAGCAGATTGTCGAAAGAAGGCCTGAGCTGGGGAATCCAGACGGCGGCTTTTAACCAGGAGAGAGCTATGGTCACATTATCGCATCGCGGCGTTTGCGTCAGCGACATGGAAGCGTCCGCTCGTTTCTATCAGGATGCACTGGGGTTCGAACCCTATCAGGACCACGGCATCGTCGAAGGGCCTGACATGGAAAAGACCATGCAGCTGCCGGGCGTGCGCTTGCGGGCTGTGATGCTGAAGCGGCCGGATGGTCCGGTGATCGAACTGCTCAAGTTTCTGGCGCCTGATGCGACCGGCCCACGGGAAAAGCGGTCGACGCTGCAATATGGCCTGGTGCACCTATCCTTTTACGTGGACGACATCGATGCCTGGGCCACGCGAATCCGTCAAGCAGGCGGGACGGTCTATGAAGAGACGCGGGCCTATTTCGCCGAGAATGACACGACGATGCTGTATTGCACTGACCCGGACGGAGTGCGCATTGAGCTCATGAAATCGCCGGGCGAGACTGAGCGCTTTTCGCACAGCGGCATCTGCGTGCAGGATATCGACGCCTCGCTTCATTACTATGAGGCGCTGGGCTTCACGGCGGCGGAGAATTATGTTCTGGACCAGGGGTATGACTGGCTTGGCGTGATCAACGAAGTGCCCGGCATCAAGCTGCGCGCCCAGATGATCCGCGACGCGCAAGGCAATACGGTCGAGCTTTTGAAAGTGTTCGAGCCGGAGAGCTTCGGAACGCGTGAACGGCAGCCGCTCAATCGCTTTGGCCTGACGCATCTCGCTTTCTGGGATGATGAGCCTGAAAAAACCTCGGCAGCGCTCAGTGAGCGGGGCGGCTATTTCGTCGAAGAGGCGCATGTGAAGACGTCTTATATCGAGTTGCTGCACGGCGCCGATCCCGATGGAGTGCGTGTCGAGCTGATGCGACCTGTTTCGGGCTGAGGAAAAGCGAAGAGCGGTTCAGGCGGGCTTTTCAAGGTGAGACGGCGACCAATGGCCGCCGTCTCGATTGGTGGTCTCAGGTGAGCTTCATCGCCCTGTCGTCGACAGATCTGCTTTTGCATTTTGACCGGCGTCAATTCTCCCAAGTCGTCGCCGGACTATCGTCTCTGCAAAGGAGACGACAGATGGACCACCTATTCAGCCAATGTTTCCCGCACATGGTTGCCGCCCTGATGCTCTTGTTCATGCTTGTCGTGAGCGGGCTCAGCCTACAGGACGCGTTGCGCGGTCGGGACAATTGAGCAGCGGACAGCCACCCTATCTTGCGGTCGGCGGGCGCGACGGCGTGCGCACCATCGTCGACCGCTTCTATGACCTGATGGACAGCAGTGCCGCCTATCGGGACCTGCGCGAAATGCATGCTCAGGATCTTACCCCCATGCGGGATTCGCTGAGCGGATTTCTTTGTGGGTGGCTGGGCGGAGACACGGATTGGTTTGCCTCCAATCCCGGCAAATGCATGATGTCGCTGCACGCCCGCTTTCCTATCAATGCCCCGGTCGCTGACCAATGGACGTCGGCGATGCGTCAGGCGATCGCGGACTGCGGCATCGAAGAACAAACCGCCTCGCGCATCAATGACGCTCTGGGCGCGATGGCGTCCGCCATGGTTCGCGCTTGATATTGTGGCCCCCACGCTGGCGGGGGCCATATGCTCATCGGCTGGCGTCCGAAATGGCGAGGATGTGATCGTCCCTGTCGGGGAAGATATAGTCGAATTCCAGCACTACGCCGCCGCCGAGCGGACCATCCACGATCAGGTCCGTCTCGCAAAAGGCCTGCACGCCATTACGCCCGTAGGTGTAGCGGCTGACCCCCTTATAGATCGGCGAAGCATCAAGGCGCGCGTCAATGTCTGCGTCGCCCGGTTGCGCACGATTGACCAGAAACTTCATTCGCCCGGCGAAACGGGCATCATTGGCCTCCAGCGCCTGAAGCGCCAGATAGCGATGCTCCAGATCGTCGAGAGAAGAATGCAGGAAGCCGACATGGAAATTATATTCCGGGTCCCCCGCCTGCGCCGCTCGATAGGCTAACATAGCGGGATGCTCGTGATCGGTGCCAAGCGCTAGCGCTTCGCGCGCGGCGGCCAGCAGCGTAGCGGTCGCCGCCGGTAGCGGGCTGAGATAAATGATGTTGTCCCCACCATTGGGCGCGGAACGATCAGTCGTAAAGCGATAGAAGACGCCGCCTTGAGGCAGCTCCATTTCCTGCGTCTTCAACAATCCCGCCGTTTCCAGCAACAGCGCGGCCCCCGGGCCATCTTCGGGTCGGGGATAGTGCAGGTTAACATGGCTGATGGTCAGCGCGGCGGATGCGCGCACGGTAGATTGGACGTTCATGCTCTTCCTCTCTGCCGCAGCGTCGAACGCGCTCGGCTGCTTCAGTAGGAACTGCAATCACGGCGGCTGCCTTGACTCCGGTCAAATAAAGCGGTGTGCGTAGCGATATTTGGATTACAGAACGAATATTGTGGCCGTTGAGCTATTTTTATAGCCTGCTAGCAGAGAGGATCGGCAAGATAAGCACGATGTTTTCTGAATTTTGACAGCGATCAATTCCCTGAACCTCGACCCAGTTCATCATGTGCTCCTCACCCACGGAGGACGACATGGAAGTCGCGGCTCTCGCCTACAGCATCATCACCGCTCGCGATCCCCAGCAATGGGTGCGCTTTGCCCAGGACATTGCGGGGTTTTCCGCCGACGCGCTTCCCGGCGGCCTGGCTCTGCGTATCGACGAGCGGGCCGGGCGGCTATTCATCATCGAGGGTGATCGCGACGGCTATTGCGCCAGCGGATGGGAAGTGCGCAACGAACAGCAATATGCCGCCGCCCTGGCATCCCTGGATGCGCGCGGGATCACCTACACGCACTCGACGCAGGCGGAACGCGCGCTGCGCCATGTGACCGAGATGGTCTGGTTCCGTGATCCGTCCGGCAACCGCCATGAGATCAGCTATGGCTATATCAGCAGCTTTGCGCCCTTCTGCTCTCCGCAGGCTGTGCGTTTCGTGACGGGTGACCTGGGCTACGGCCATGCGGTGCTGCCCGCCCCCAAGATCGCCGAGACCCGCACCTTCCTGTCGGACATATTGGGGCTGGGCCTATCCGATTTCATGGTGCACCGTCCGGCGGGAGCAGGCGGGCCCGAAATGCGGATCGACTTCCTGCACTGCGCCAATGGCCGCCATCATAGCCTGGCTCTGTTTGAGGGCGAGGTGCCGTCGGGCTGCGTCCACCTGATGGTGGAAGTCGCGACGATCGACGAGGTCGGCCACGCCTATGACCGCATGCTGGCCGCCGGTGCGCGGCTGATGGCGACGCTGGGCCGGCACACCAACGATCACATGATCAGCTTCTATGTCGAAACGCCCGGCGGCTTCGCGCTGGAATATGGCTGCGGCGGGCGCGTCATGGACTGGGACCATCACACTGTTTTCGAAAGCACATCGGCCAGCCTGTGGGGCCATGATTTCAGTGTCGGCTTCGGCGCCGACGAGCAGGCGAAACTGGCCGACGCGGCCTGATCATAAGGAGAGGGAATATGACGCTTGCCAATGCGACCACCGCGCCCGCCATGGCCGATCTTGTCGATCGGGCGGCGGCGCTCGTGCCGGTGCTGCGCGAACGGGCCGATGCCTGCGAGGCGGGCAACAAGGTGCCGGACGAAACCATCCGCGACTTTCAGGAGGCAGGCTTCTTCAAGATCCTGCAGCCCCGCCGCCACGGCGGATATGAGATGGACATCGAAACATTCTATGCGGTGCAGATGAAGCTGGCCGAGGGGTGCATGTCGTCCGCCTGGGTGCTGGGCGTCGTCGCTGTGCACAACTGGCAGCTCGCGCTGTTCGACGCCAAGGCGCAGGAGGATGTGTGGGGCAAGGATGAAGCTACGCTCATCTCCTCTTCCTACATGCCGCGCGCGCAGGTGACGCCGGTCGAGGGCGGCTATCGCATCAGCGGGCGCTGGGGCTTTTCCAGCGGTGTCGACCATTGCGATTGGGCGTTTCTGGGCGGCCTGGTCAACGATCCCGAGACGGGCGAGCCGGACTTCTGGACATTCCTGGTCCCTCGGGCCGATTTCAAGGTGCTGTCGATCTGGAACACGATCGGGCTGGGCGGCACGGGCAGCCATGACGTGACGGTGGAGGACGCCTATGTGCCTGCCTACCGCACGCATCGGTCCAAGGATGGCTTTGCCTCCACCAACCCCGGCGCAAAGGTCAATCCCGCGCCGCTTTACAAGCTGCCGTTCGGGCAGGTGTTCGTGCGGGCCGTATCCTCGTCATCGATCGGGGCGCTTCAGGGTGCGCTGGACAGCTTCATCGAAAAGGGCGCCAAGCGCAGGAGCGCCAATAGCGGGGCAAGCGCGTCGGCCGACCCCGATGTGCAGATGGTGATCGCCGAAACCCGCGTGGCGATTGACGAGATGAAGACCATCCTGTTCCGCAACTTCGAGCACCTCACTGAAAAGGCGCGCGCGGGGGAGCAGGCGGATCTGGAAACCCGGCTGCACTATCGGTTCCAGTCGGCGCAGATTTCCGGCCGCTGCTGCGCGCTGATCGCCCGCATCTTCGCAGCGAGCGGCGCGGAGGCCATTTATCGCGGCAACCCGATCGCCCGCGCCTTTTGCGACATTCATGCCGGACGCGCGCATGTCGCCAACAATCCGGGCGTCGTCGGCCGCAATTTCGGCGGCGTCCTGCTGGGCGCGCCGAACGGCGACAGCTTCATCTAAACGGAAGGGAGGACAGCATGGCGAAGACAGCCGAATATGGCCTGGGCGAACTGACTTTCCCCCGAGGCTGGTTCATGGTCGCGATAGCCGACGAGGTGACGCAGCAGCCGCAGCCCGTCCGCTTCTTCGGACAGGACATGGCGCTCTATCGCGGCAAGAGCGGGCGCGTGGTGCTGATGAATGCCTATTGCCCGCACATGCGCGTCAACATCGCGCGCAACAGCACATCCTATGTCGTGCGCGACGGCAATCAGGTGGAGGGCGATTCCATCCGCTGCCCCGCCCATGGCTGGCGCTTCACGCCCGAGGGGCAGTGCGACGATATTCCCTATTCGACGCACAAGATCCCCAAGGCCGCCTGCATCAAGTCGCACAAGGTCGTGGAAAAGGCAGGCTGCATCTGGATGTGGCATGACATGGAGGGGGGCGACCCCGACTATGACCTACCTGACTTCGCCGAATGGGACCGCACCGGCGAAGGATGGGTGCGGTGGAAAGTGGATCATCTGGGCACGCTGCCGATCCACCCGCAGGAAATCCTCGACAACATGACCGACTATGCGCATTTCTCGCCGGTCCATGGGTCGTCGGGCAATGTGTTTTTCGAGAATGAATTTGATGGCCCGATCATGCGGCAGCGCTTTGCGTCGGGCCACCGCACGCTGGTGGATGGCAGCGCAATGCTGGAAACCGATACCTGGTACACCGGGCCGGGCATTCTGTTGTCCCGCATGGAGGGCAAGCATCCATCGCTGATGATGATCTGCAACACGCCGGTCGAGGATGGCGAGGTTCGCGTCTGGTTCGCGGTCATGGCGCAGACCGCCGCGAACGGTGAGGCAACGGAGGAAGATCGCGCCGTCGCCCGCGCCTATCATGAAGCGGGGCTCGCCGCCTTCTCCCAGGATTTCGAGCTATGGAAATATAAGGAGCCGGCGATCAACATCCTGCAGGTGCCCGACGATGGGCCGTTCCACAAGGGGCGGCTGTGGTAT
Organism: Pseudomonadota bacterium; assembly: GCA_023433445.1. GTDB lineage: Bacteria > Pseudomonadota > Alphaproteobacteria > Sphingomonadales > Sphingomonadaceae > Sphingobium. The sequence goes on from JAEZCS010000079.1 coordinate 8,476, forward strand.
CGTCAATTCTACAACCCACGCGCCCGCGCGGATGAGATGCAGAAGCGGGTCAACGGCGTTCATACCACGGTGGACCTGCGAGGAACCAAGGCTGCGGCCTGAACCACTCTTTAGCTGACGGATCAGCGGCGGAGCGCCCTCTGGGGTTCTCCGCCGCTTTCGTGTCAGCACCTCCAAATTTGATGCGCGTCAATTTGTTCGGCCTAAGTAAGTATATACTCACTTATCGAGCGACCCGGCGTTTTTGCTGTGGCGCAACCAAGAGAGGAGCGAAGATGAACGCGCACAGCAAGCTACACCCGGCGACCACATGCCCCCTGCCTGTCACGGATCATGACGGCCTACGCAGGGCTTTGCAGGACGCCAACCTGCCCACCCTGCTGATGGTCTACACGACCTATGCGCAGGACCGCGCCTATCTGGACAGCTTCGCGCCCTACCTCACGGGCATCTATACGGCGGAGGCGCCGTCCAGCGTGCCCGATGCCATGGCGCAGGATCTGCGTAACAAGCTGTTCGCGCTGCTGACCAACCCGACGCCGCCCGTGGAACGCCCGATCGAACCTGAACTGCTGCGGCGGATGATGAGCGTCAGCGTCGGTGAGGATGTCGATCCTACGATCATGCCGGTGCTCTACGACCAGATGGGCTTTGAACGCCCGGTGCCGCGCAAGGACATGCCCGGCCGCGTCCACCCACCAGCAGGCTTTCGCGTACTGGTGATCGGCGGCGGCATGACGGGCATCGCCGCAGGGATCAAGCTGGGCGAAGCGGGCTATGACTATACGATCATCGAGAAGAACCCTGACCTGGGCGGTACATGGCTGGAAAACCGCTATCCCGGCGTCGGCGTCGATACGCCCAGCCACTTCTATTCCTACTCCTTCGAACTGAACCCGGACTGGAGCAGCTACCATCCCAAGGGACCGGAGATTCACCGTTACCTGACTGGCGTTGCCGATAAATATGGCATCCGCGATCATGTGCAGTTCGGGACAAAGGTGCTCGCTGTCCGCTGGAGCGATGCGGAGAGCAACTGGCACGTCACCTTGCAGGATGTGAAGACCGGTGCGGAACGGGTGGAAGTGGTCAACGCGGTGCTGCTCGCCCATGGCGTGCTCAATCGCTGGTCCTTCCCCAACATTCCGGGCCTGGACAGCTTCAAGGGCCCCAAGATGCACACCGCCGGATGGGACCCGGACATGGACCTCACCGGAAAGCGCGTGGCGGTGATCGGCACCGGTGCCAGCGCCGCCCAGCTCGCCCCCGCTATCGCTGACAAGGTTTCCAGCCTCGTCATCTTCCAGCGGTCGAAGCACTGGGTGCTGAACAATCCCGACATCGCCATGCCGGTCAATGACAATATCCATTTCGCCCTGCGCAACATTCCGCATTACAAGGAATGGTTTCGCTTCCGGGTTTACTGGTTCACCGGTGACGGGCTCTATGGCAATGTGAAGAAGGACGAGAGCTGGCCCAACCAGGACGTCTCCATCTCGGCCCAGAATGACGGCGCGCGCAGCTATGCTCTGCAATATATTCATCACAAGCTGGCGGGCCGACCCGACCTGATCGAAAAGATCGTTCCCGACTATCCGATTTTCGGCAAGCGCATCGTGCTGGACGCGGACGGCGGATGGCTCGACACGTTGGTGAAGCCCAATGTCACGCTGGAAACCGACCCGATCGACCATGTCGAAGAGCATGCGGTCGTCACCAGGAGCGGCAAGCGCTACGAAGTCGATGTGATCGCGCTGGCCACCGGCTTTGAGCTGGCGCCCGCCCTCGGACCGCTCAAGGTCTATGGCCGGAACGGCTGCGATCTGGCGGCGGCATGGGGCATGGACGAGGCGCGCGCCTATCTGGGCGTGATGGCCCCCGCCTATCCCATCTTCTTCATGACGCTTGGGCCGAACAGTGCGCCCAATCATGCAGCAGGCGTCAACATGGTTCTGGAAGCGCAGATCCACTATATCGTCGAGGCGCTGGACAAGATCGTGGCCGCTGGCGGCAAGGCGATCGAGCCGACCGAACAGGCCTATCTCGATTGGAACGAGAAGGTTGACGAGCAGATGAAGCAGATGGTGTGGACCCACCCCAAGGCCAAGAGCTATTATCTGAACAGCAAGGGCCGCAACTATGTGTCCTGCCCGTTCAAGCTGGCGGATTATTGGAGCTGGACGCGCAATCCTGATCCGGGGGCGATGATCATTTCCTGAGCTTCGCCAGAATAGACAGAGGGGCCTGGTCCATTCGGACTGGGCCCTTTTCATTTACACCAGGTGTCAATCTTCATCGATCAATATCCGCGCCGCCGCACCTTCGCTGTCATCGAACTGACCATTGCGCAAAGCCCAGAAAAAGGCCGCGAGGCCCAGCAGGCCGAGGAACAATGCGATCGGGATCAATAGGCCAAGGCCTGTCATTTTGCCGCTCCTTTGAGGCGCAGGGCGTTGGCGATCACAATGAGCGACGATGTAGACATGGCGATCGCGGCGACCAGCGGCGTGACCTTCCCCGACACGGCCAGCGGCACCGCCAGCACATTATAGCCTATGGCGAGCGCGAAATTCTGCTTCACCACCTTGATCGTCCGGCGTGCCGCCCGAACAGTCTCCACCACCGGCGTCAGCCTGTCGCCCAGGAACACGGCATCGGCGGTCAGCTGGCTCGCATCGCTGGCAGAGGCCGGGGCCATGCTGGCATGACCCGCCGCCAGCGCCGGGCCGTCATTCAGCCCGTCGCCGACCATCAGCACCTTCTCACCTCGCGCCTGCAAGCGCGCGATCAGCGCCAGCTTGTCCGCGGGACGCAGTTGTCCGATCGCGGTCGTGCCGGTCTCGCGCGCAATCTCCTCCAGTGCTTCGGTGCGGTCGCCGCTGGCGATCAGCGTCTGAAGACCCATCGCCCGAAGCGCCGCCAGCGTTTCTGCCGCATCAGGGCGGAGCGCATCGCTGAAGCGAAGCAGCGTGGCATGGTCGCCGCGTCGATATTCGCTCGCCAGGCCGAAAAGGCTGACGATGCTGCGCGGCCGAGCGAGCGACACGGGGAGCCCTTCATGATCGGCGAACAGGCCCTCGCCCGGAACCTCGCGGATCTGGTCGAGGGCAGCGGGAACCACCTGCCGACTTTCCAACGCCAGCCGAAGCGCGTCGCTTAAGGGATGCCGCGATGCTCTTGCCAGCGCCAGCAGGATCGACTGATCCTCAGGCCCCAAGCGCTCCAGCCCCTGCGGCACCGGGCGGCCAAGCGTCAGCGTGCCGGTCTTGTCGAACAGCGCTTCGCTCACCTCGGCCAGTCGCTCGAGTGCCGACCCGTCCTTCACCAGCACGCCGCGCCGCATCAGCGCGCCGCATGCGACGATCTGCGCCGCCGGGACAGCGAGGCCAAGCGCGCAGGGGCAGGTGATCAGCAGCACGGCGACGGCAATCAGCAGCGCCTGATGTGCGCCCGCGCCCGCGATCATCCAGCCTGCAAAAGATAGCGCGGCGAGCAGGTGGACGCAGGGCGCATAGTAGCGTGCGGCACGATCGGCGATCTGGACGTAGCGGGACTTGCCCTGCCCTGCTTCCTCCATCAACCGCGCAATGTCGGCAATGACTGTGTCGGCTCCCGCCGCAGTCACTTCGACGGTGATCGGGCCTTCGATATTCATCGCCCCCGCCTGCACGGCGTCCCCAGGCCGGACGCGGACCGGCGCGCTCTCGCCGGTGAGGAAGGCAAGATCGATCCCACTTTCGCCTTCCATGACGCGGCCATCAGCCGCGAGCCGTTCGCCCGCAGCGACCAGCATGCGCATGCCGGGGCGCAGCGCACTGGCCGCGATCCACTGGCTGCGGCCGTCCTTGTCGAGGACCAACGCACCGGGCGCGGTCTGCTTGAGCAAGGCCGCGACGCCCGCGCGCGCCCGTCCGCGCATCATGCTGTCGAGGCAGCGTCCCGCCAGCAGGAAGAAGAGCAGCATCACCGCTCCATCGAACCAGGCATGTTCGCCGCCGACGATGGTTTCGAACAGGCTCATGGCGGTCGTCAGCAGCACACCGATGCTGATCGGCACGTCCATGTTCGTCCGCCCCTGCCGCAACGCCGCCCAGGCGGAACGGA
>JAEZCS010000251.1 GCA_023433445.1 Pseudomonadota bacterium
AAACCATGCTGCGCACGATTGCGGTGCATGCCGATGGACATGCCTATACCGGGCGCATCCGCAATATTTCGGCCACTGGCGCGATGATCGAAGGGCTTTGGAACGTGCCCTCCGGCATGGAACTGGTAGTCGAGTTCAGTGATGTTCAAAGCGTCGATGCAGTCGTCCGCTGGTCCCGTGATGACCGCATGGGTGTAGAGTTCGCCAGCGCGATCGATATCGCTGCGGTGTGCGCACTGCCCCGCTCTCTGGCATCCTGATTTTCCGAGCCGGCAGAGGATGCCATCTGCTTTGACAATGCTCTGTTTCGGGAATGCATAAAAGAAGGGGAGCCGATGTCTGGCGGCTCCCCTTCTTTTTGAACTGATGCGCTGATGCGCGTTCAGGCCGCGATCGCTGTCCGTTCCGCCTGAACCATGCCGCGGGCGACATCCCTGATTAGCGAGATGAACCGCCCGGCTTCGCGGGCGATCATGGCCTTGTTGAAGCAGGCCGCCGCGCCCCGGTCCAGCGCTTCGGCCGTGATTGGCGCTCCGTCGCGCATCAGGCTGGACAGCATGATGACAGGGCAAGGATCCATGTCCATGATCTCATCAAGGATACTCAAACCGTCCCGCCCGGGCATGGCGACATCCAGTGTCACCACATCGGGCTTTTCCAGGCGGATAAGGTCGATCGCTTCCTCGCCGTTTCGAGCGATGCCCACGACATCGAACCGGCAATCACGTTCCAGCAGCGTTTCGATCATCGCGCGGATGGTCAGCGAGTCGTCAACCACCACGATCCTTATCGGCTTTGCCATGCATTCCTCCGACCCTTGTTTTCAAAGATCATAACGGAAGGACTTTGCAGACATTTAGTCAGCGTCAGAAGAAGAGCTTCCGGAAGGAAATGCTGATCGTTCGACCCAGCGGATCAAGATAGCCCTGCTGATAGCGCAGCGGCGTTCCTCCCGTGGCATCCGTCACATCACGGCGCGTATTGAGGATATTGTTGATCCCGATCGATACGCGCGATCCTCGTAAAAATGGGTGGTTCTTCACGAGCGACGGCATCTGCCCCAGATTGGCGAACAGCCGCAGGTTGGCCGTCGCGAGGCTTCCGAAATCGAGCCGCGACGTGCCGCCCAAGGCACCATCCACATGGGTGCCGCTTTCCCAATTCACGCTAAGGCGTGCGCCAAGACCATTGTTGGTGTAACCGGCGCGCGCCTCCACTTCATGCCTTGGCTGTCCACCTGATGATCCTGTCGCACCGCCGTCCAGCAGGTCGAGTTCGGGCACGCCTGGCGCGATCAGGATGCTCTCGGTGAAATGCCATGTGTGATAGAGGCTGAAGCTGAGCCGTCCGTTTCCACCGCCATGTCCGCCACCCGGTCCGCCAAAGCCGCCGCCCGGCCTTCCGCCGCCTCGGGCGCCGCTGAAGCTGCCTTCGCCCCGGGGCTGATCGCCGCCGCCCGACGCGGGCGGAGGGGGCGCACCATCCTGACCAGCTTGGGCTCCGCGATCTCTGCCGCGCCCGCCACGGTTGCCAAACAGCGCGCGCATGTTCTGCAATTCCTTGGGTCGGTCCTCCGGCTTCGCACCTGCCGCGCGCCAGGCCTCGGCCAGTTTCTGGATGCGCGACTTGAGCGGGAAGGAGAGGTCGAAGCCCCAGCGCAACTGTTCGCTTTGTGAACGCAGATAGTTGATTGGCCGCGCATCGATTTCGGTGAGCGCGCCGTTGATGCGGGTGAAGCGGCCATCGAAGGCGTCCTCGATCGCTGGCGTGGGTTCGGGGAAAGCCGAGATTGGATTGCTTGTCCGGCTGTTGAGGTAGGTCGCGGTCAGGGTCAGATTGGGCTTGTCGAACGGCTTTACCGTTGCACTCAGCCGGAACTGGTCTCGCACACTTTCCTTCAGCTGGGCGTTGCCCCCGGTCACACGCGTGACGAAGACGGTCTGGCCGCTTTGATAGTCGAAAATGGGGACATTTTCGGTCCTGATGACAGGATCGCTGATCTGGTTGCCCGTTGGCGCTGCCCGGTCCTGACTGGCAGACACAAGCAGTTGCACCGCCGGTATCGGCCGCCAGCGCAGACCGTAGCCAAGCGTAGATAGCGTGCCGAAGTCAGACAGTTCCTGCGCCGCCGCGTTCACATTGACCCCGATGTCGCCAACCGCGCCTAGGACGCCCCTCGCCTTGCTGGTGATCGGCAAGTCCAGCGTGATCTGTCCGCTCGCTATCTGCCGATCATAGTCGTTGCTGCGTTCCGTGCCGTTGCGGATCGACCAGGCTTCGAAGCTGTTGGTCGATGCGCCCATCCGGACAGAGCTTGTCACGGAACCTGCGGGCAGGTCGAACACAGGGCCTGACAGCAGAAGATCGCCCATAACGGCTTGCGAACGCGCGGTCGCCCGGTCGGTCGATGTCGACCGTTCGGTTCGCGTGCGGGTGTCGGACACATCGCCATTGCCGGTGAAGGACCACTGCCAGCCCTTGCCGAGCAGTCCATTGAACGTCAGCCCCAAATGGCCGGTCGTCCCGCGGATCTGCTGATCGAGCCGGTTGTCGCGCAGAAATTCGACATAGAGCGGCCCATTGCCGACCGGTGCGGCGAGAGCGGCGGCCGACAGCCCCTGCAGCGAGTCATTGTCCGACAGTTCGACGCGGCCATTGACGGTCATCGACACGCCGCCCAGCGCGCGGGCGTAAGTGGCATTGGCAGAAACGCTCTCCGTGGCTGGGCTCAAGGTGCGAAAACGGGTGACGTCGATCAGCGCCGGGTTGGTCGCCGTCCTTTCGATGCCGCGCTCACTCTCCAACAGGGAGGCGGCTGCATTATATTTGACGTTCAAGGTAAAGCGATTATCGCCTCTTATACGAAGCAGGCCCGCCTCGGCCGATCCGCTTTCCCGTCCGCCATCCGTCGTCGTGGCCGCCCGCAGGTCTGCGAGCTCCGCACGGAAACGCTGACGGAGTACGATGTTCGCCACCTTCTGCGTCGGGGCATAGCCATAGGACAAGGCAACCTGTTCCGGCAGAATATCGACCCGAGCGACGGCCTCTGACGGGATGTCCTGGATCTCGGAAAAGCTGGAAATGCGCTTGCCGTTCAGCAGAACGACCGGCGTCCCGTTGGTCTGCACTGACAATTCGGTGATCATTTCCGAAATGGACGTGACGCCCAAAGCCCGTATGTCGGCGGAGGACAGCGGCTGTTCTGGCCTGATATTGCCAAGGACGGCGCCACGCTGAGGCTGGCCGGTGACGACGATCTCTTCGCCTTCGTCCATCTGGTCAGGTGGCTCCTGCGCCGCAGTCTGTGCCATCAGCGC
>JAEZCS010000057.1 GCA_023433445.1 Pseudomonadota bacterium
ATCAGACGCTCGGTTTCATCGAGCGACTGGTCCTTCGACATCGCCTTCAGCTTCGCATAACGGCCGGCATACTTCTTCACCAGCTTCTTGCGACGCTCATTCTTGTTCACGGAACTCAGTTTCGCCATGACTTAAGTTCTCTTTCCGTTACGCTGCCTGCTTCGCTTCGCCGTCCGCATCCTGCGGGAACGGGAAGCCGAAGAGACGGAGAAGCTCGCGGGCTTCCTCGTCGGTCTTGGCGGTGGTGGTCACGATCACGTCCATGCCGCGCACCTTGTCGATGCGGTCATAGTTGATCTCGGGGAAGATGATCTGCTCCTTGATACCGAAGGCATAGTTGCCACGGCCATCGAAGCTCTTCGGGTTGAGACCGCGGAAATCGCGAACGCGCGGCAGAGCGATGTTGATCAGGCGATCAAGGAACTCATACATGCGCTCACGACGCAGCGTGACCTTGGCACCGATCGGCATCCCTTCACGCAGCTTGAACTGCGCGATCGACTTGCGAGCCTTGGTGATGACCGGCTTCTGGCCGGCGATCAGTTCCATCTCCTCGGCAGCCGAGGTGACCTTCTTCTTGTCCTGGGTCGCTTCGCCCACGCCCATGTTGAGCGTGATCTTCTCGATCTTCGGCACTTCCATGACGTTCTTGTAACCGAACTTCTCGGTCATCGCCTTGGCGACTTCGGCGTCATAGAGCGACTTCGAGCGCGGGATATACTTGTCGCTCATTACAGCACCTCACCGGACTTGACGGCGACGCGGACCTTCTTGCCGTCGCGGTCCTCGAAACGGACGCGGGTCGGCTTGCCATCCTTGTCGGCGACAGCGACGTTCGAAATGTGGAGCGGCGCGGGCTTGCGCTCGATGCCACCCTGCGGATTCGCCTGGTCGGGCTTGCGGTGACGCGCATGCACGTTGATGCCTTCGACAAGGACCTTGTCGTCCTTGGGCATGACCTGCAGAACGGCGCCGGTGCGGCCCTTGTCCTTGCCACCCAGGATGACGACCTTGTCGCCCTTCTTGATTCTAGCAGCGCTCATTACAGCACCTCAGGAGCAAGGCTGATGATCTTCATGTGCTTCTTGGCGCGCAGTTCGCGAACGACCGGGCCAAAGATACGGGTGCCGATCGGCTCCTCGTTCTTGTTGATGAGCACAGCGGCATTGCCGTCGAAGCGAATCACGCTGCCATCAGCGCGACGCACGTCCTTGGCAGTGCGCACGATGACGGCGCGATGCACGTCACCCTTCTTCACCTTGCCACGAGGCGCAGCTTCCTTGATCGAGACGACGATGATGTCGCCCACGCTCGCGAAGCGGCGCTTCGAGCCGCCCAGCACCTTGATGCACTGGACGCGCTTGGCGCCGCTGTTGTCAGCGACGTCAAGATTGGATTGCATCTGGATCATAGATCCGGTTCCTTCTTATTTGGCCTACCGGGTCAATTCCCGGCGGTTCCGAATTCAAGTGCCTAGAGCTCTGTGACTCTATGCGAAGCGCGGGCCTGTACCCTTTCCTTCAAGAAAAGGCCAGCCCCGCGTCGCATTTTTAGACCAAAGGCTCAGCGAGCCTCCATCAAGCGGCCGTTTCCGGCGACTTGTGGGTGTCCACGCGTTCAATGACCTTCCAGGTCTTAAGCTTGGAAATCGGAGCGGTCTCTTCGATGCGGACCGTTTCGCCTTCCTTGTAGACATTGCCCTCGTCATGGGCATGGTACTTCTTCGAACGGCGGATGATCTTGCCGTAGAGCGCATGCTTAACCTTGCGCTCTACGCGAACCACCACCGTCTTGTCGGTCTTGTCGGAAACCACCGTTCCCGTCAGCACGCGCTTGGGCATCGTGTGATTTCCTTCTTACTTCGCAGCCGAGCGCGAACGCTCGGACTGAAGGGTCTTGATCTGCGCGATCGACCGGCGGACTTCACGCACCCGGCTGGGCTTTTCCAGCTGGTTGGTGGCCGCCTGGAAGCGCAGGTTGAACTGCTCGCGCTTCAGGTTGTTGAGCTCGGTCGACAGTTCGTCGTCCGACTTCGTCTTGAGGTCAGCTACATTCGCCACGGATTAACCCTCCAGGTGGGAGGTGTCGCCGAGGCGAGCGACAACCTTCGTCTTGATCGGCAGCTTCATCGCGGCGCGCGAGAAAGCCTCTGCTGCAAGCGGGCCGGGTACACCGTCCAGTTCGAACAGGATGCGGCCCGGCTTCACGCGAGCTGCCCAATATTCGACCGAACCCTTACCCTTACCCTGACGGACTTCGGCGGGCTTCTTGGAAACCGGCACGTCGGGGAACACACGGATCCACAGACGGCCCTGACGGCGAAGGTGCCGCTGGATCGCGCGGCGGGCCGCTTCGATCTGGCGGGCGGTGACGCGCTCGGGTTCAAGAGCCTTTAGACCGTAGGCGCCGAAGTTCAGAGCCGAACCGCCCTTGGCGTCGCCTTTGATCCGGCCCTTGAAGGTCTTGCGGAACTTCATTTTTTTCGGTTGCAGCATGACGCTATACCTACCTTATTCTCAGCGCGCCGGGCGCACGCCGGAGGTCTGAGCCTCCAGCATCAGCCGGTCGGTCGCGAACGGATCATGGCCGAGAATCTCGCCCTTGAAGATCCACACCTTGATGCCGCAAACGCCATAAGCGGTGTGCGCGGTTGCTTCGGCATAGTCGACGTTCGCACGCAGCGTGTGCAGCGGAACGCGGCCTTCGCGATACCATTCGACGCGCGCGATCTCTGCGCCGCCCAGACGGCCGCCGCAGGTGATCTTGATGCCTTCAGCACCCAAGCGAAGCGCTGACTGCACCGCACGCTTCATGGCGCGACGGAAAGCAACACGGCGTTCCAGCTGGTCGGCGATACCCTGGGCAACGAGCTTCGAATCGATTTCCGGCTTGCGGATCTCGACGATGTTCAGGCTGACGTCCGAAGAGGTCAGGCTGCCCAGCTTCTTGCGAAGCTTCTCGATGTCCGCGCCCTTCTTGCCGATGATGACACCGGGACGAGCAGCGTAGATCGACACGCGGCAAAGCTTGGCCGGACGCTCGATCACGACCTTGGAGATCGCGGCCTGCGGCAGGTTCTTCATGATATACTGGCGGATCTTGAGATCCTCCAGCAGAAGACGGCCATAGTCAGCGCCTTCGGCGAACCAGCGGCTGTCCCAGGTACGGTTGATCTGCAGACGCAGACCGATCGGATTGCTCTTGTGACCCATAGCTTAAGCCTCCGCCTCTTCACCAGCTTCACGCACGACGATGCGCACGCGGCTGAAGGGCTTCAGGATCCGGGTCGACTTGCCGCGGCCGCGAGCGTGGAAGCGCTTCATCGTGAAGCTCTTGCCCACCGATGCTTCCGCGACGACAAGGCTGTCGACATCCAGATTGTGGTTGTTTTCCGCATTGGCGATGGCCGAAGCCAGCACCTTGCGCACGTCGACCGCCATCGCCTTCTTCGAGAAGGCGAGGATGTTCAGCGCGTCCTCGACCCTACGCCCGCGGATGAGTGTGGCGACCAGATTCAGCTTCTGAGCCGAACCACGGATCTGCGTGCCGACGGCCAGCGCCTCATTGTCGGCGACGCGACGGGGAGCTTTTTCCTTGCTCATTAGCGCTTGCCCTTCTTGTCGGCAGCGTGGCCGGGGAAGTAGCGGGTCGGGGCGAATTCACCCAGCTTGTGACCCACCATGTCCTCGTTCACCGAGACCGGCACATGCTTGCGGCCGTTGTAGACGTTGAACGTCAGGCCAACGAACTGCGGCAGGATAGTGGAGCGGCGCGACCAAGTCTTGATCGGACCAGCACGGCCACCGGCGTCCTGCGCCACTTCCGCCTTCTTCAGAAGGCTGAGGTCCACGAAAGGACCTTTCCAGACGGAACGAGCCATCTCGCTTACCTCTTCTTCTTCGCGTGGCGGCTACGGATGATGAACTTATCCGTCGCCTTGTTGTGGCGGGTGCGCGCACCCTTGGTCGGCTTGCCCCAAGGCGTGACCGGATGACGGCCGCCCGAGGTCCGGCCTTCACCACCGCCATGCGGGTGGTCGACCGGGTTCTTGGCGACACCGCGCGTCAGCGGGCGAGTGCCCTTCCAGCGGTTACGGCCAGCCTTCGCGAGGTTGGTGTTACCATTGTCGGGATTCGACACTGCGCCGATGGTGCCCATGCAGTCCGAACGGATGTAACGCTGCTCACCAGACGACAGGCGGACCATCACCATGCCGCGATCGCGACCCACCAGCTGAGCATAGGTGCCCGCCGAACGGCAGAGCTGACCGCCCTTGCCCGGCTTCATCTCGATGTTGTGGATGATCGTGCCGACCGGCATCTGACCCAGCTCCATCGCGTTGCCCGGCTTGACGTCAGTCTTCTTGCCCGCGACGACTTTGTCACCGGGAGCGAGACGCTGCGGCGCCAGGATATAGGCCTGGGTGCCATCGGGATAGTTGACCAGCGCGATGAAGGCGGTGCGGTTGGGGTCATATTCCAGACGCTCGACCGTACCCTCGACATCCCAAAGGCGACGCTTGAAGTCGATGATGCGATAGCGCTGCTTGTGACCGCCACCGATGCCGCGCGAGGTCACATGACCCTTGTTGTTGCGGCCACCGGTCTTGCGCTTGCCTTCGGTCAGCGCCTTGACGGGCTTGCCCTTGTGCAGGCTCGACTTATCAACGAGGATCAGGCCGCGTTGAGCGGGGCTCGTCGGGTTGTAGCTCTTAAGCGCCATGATCAGCGCACTCCTTCGGTGATGTCGATCGACTGGCCTTCGGCCAGACGAACGATCGCCTTCTTCACGTCAGACCGCGTGTAGGGCTTACCCTTCCACTTCTTGGTCTTGCCCTTGGCAACCAGCGTGTTCACGCTTTTCACGGTCACACCCCAGAGCGCCTCAACAGCAGCCTTGATCTCCGGCTTGGTCGCGTCATTGGCAACCTTGAAGACCACGGCGTTGTTCTCGGAGAGAAGAGTCGACTTCTCGGTGATAACCGGGGCGACGACCACGTCATAATGACGATTGTCGACCTTTGAGGCTTCTTTCTTAGCCATTGAAACGCGCCTCCAGCTTTTCGACCGCGGCGCGCGTCAGCACCAGCGAATCCGCCCTCAGGATGTCGTAGACATTAGCGCCGACAGCCGGCAGCAGGTCCACGCCGACGATGTTCGCCGAAGCTTTTGCGAAGCTGACATTCACCGCGTCGCCGTCAATGAACAGCGCCTTGTTGAGGTTCAGCTTGGCCAGGTGAGCGACCAAAGCCTTGGTCTTGCCTTCTGCCACGTCGAGATTGTCGAGAACGATCAACGAACCGTTCTTCGCCTTCGTCGAAAGCGCCATCTTCAGCCCCAGCGCACGAACCTTCTTGTTGAGGTCGTGACCAAAGGTACGGGCACGAGCACCGTGCGCCTTACCGCCACCGATGAACACGGGCGCCTTGCGATCGCCGTGACGGGCCGTGCCGCCACCTTTCTGGCGACCAAACTTCTTGCCCGTGCGGGCAACGTCCGAACGCTCACGAGTAGCACGCGCGGGACCGCGGCGCTTTTCGAGCTGCCAGAGCACGACGCGGTGCAGGATGTCGGTGCGGGGCTCGACGCCGAACACGGCATCGTTCAGCTCCACATCGCCAGCAGCCTGCGCGTCGAGGGTCTGTACATTGACCTTCATGATTAGCCCTCCTGGCCTTCGGTCGCTTCGGGAGCAGCCGCTTCTTCAGCGGGCGTCTCGGCCGGAGCGTTGTTGCTGTTGGCAGCCTGCTTCAGGCTGGCCGGATAAGGAGCGTCAGCAGGACGCTTCACCTTGACGGCGTCACTGACGGTCAGCCAGGTGCCCTTGGCGCCCGGGACACTGCCCTTGACGAACAGCAGGCCACGCTCGACATCCGTACGGACGATTTCAAGGTTCTGCTGCGTCCGCTCGCGATCACCCATGTGACCCGCCATCTTCTTGTTCTTGAAGACGCGGCCTGGATCCTGACGATTACCCGTCGAACCATGTGCACGGTGACTGATGGACACACCGTGGGTGGCGCGCATACCGCCAAAGCCCCAGCGCTTCATGGCGCCGGCGAAACCTTTACCCTGGGTATGACCGGCAACATCGACCAGCTGGCCAGCGATGAAATGATCCGCTGCGATCTCGGCGCCGACATCGAGGAGCGCGTCCTCGGCGACACGAAATTCCACCAGGCGCGCCTTGGGCTCCACTTCCGCCTTGGCGAAGTGGCCGCGCTGCGGCTTGGCGACATTCTTGACCTTCGCAACGCCCGCACCGAGCTGAACCGCGACATAACCGTCACGATCGACTTCCTTGCGAGCCACCACCTGGTTGCCCTCAAGGGCCAGAACCGTAACCGGAATATGACGTCCGTCCTCTTGGAACAGACGGGTCATCCCGACTTTCTTAGCGATCACGCCTGTGCGCATCACTGATTACTCCCATAGAGGCCCGCCTTAGCAGCGGGCGTATCCAACGAAAAAACCGCTCAGGATCTCTCCTTCGCGGTCCAACCCAACTAACAATCACCCCGTCCGGGTTGGATGCCGACCCCTGCTCGGGGAAGGCGACGGGGGACCAGGACCACGGTCCTGTCCGGTTCACCGGAAGGCCGTGCGCTATCCCTTGTGTCGTTTGAGCCTCGGTTTCCCGAAATGCCCGATACCCTGACACCCTTGCGGGAGGCAGGGACTTGCCAGCTTAGGCCAGCTTGATTTCCACGTTCACGCCGGCAGCAAGGTCCAGCTTCATCAGCGCATCGACCGTCTGGGGCGTCGGCTGCACAATGTCAAGCATACGCTTGTAGGTGCGGACTTCGAACTGCTCACGCGACTTCTTGTCAATGTGCGGGCCACGGTTAACCGTGAACTTTTCGATGCGCGTCGGAAGGGGAATCGGACCGCGGATAAGGGCGCCGGTGCGGCGGGCGGTGTCGGCGATGTCGCCGGTCGCCTGATCGAGCACGCGATGATCGAACGCCTTGAGGCGAATGCGGATATTGCTGTCCATTGTTCCTGTACCGATGCGAAAGAGCCAAAAACCTGGAGCATTTTCAGAAATCAGCTGGAGCAGCCGATGACTTGTGAGAATGCACCACCAAAAAAATATCCGCCCCGTTTTCTGCCCTTCTAGCTCAGCAAGAGCCGGAGAAAGGCGATCCGGGGCGGTAGAAAATCCGAGCGGCGCGAATCAGGCGATTCTCGCCGCTGCGGTCCTATATTACTTCGAGATCGTGCCGACAACCCCGGCGCCGACGGTGCGGCCGCCTTCACGGATCGCGAAGCGCAGACCCGAGTCCATCGCGATCGGCGCGATGAGCTTGATGTTCAGCTTCACGTTGTCGCCAGGCATGACCATTTCCGTGCCTTCAGGAAGGATCACTTCGCCGGTCACGTCGGTGGTGCGGAAGTAGAACTGCGGACGGTAGTTCGCGAAGAACGGGGTATGACGACCGCCTTCTTCCTTCGACAGCACGTAGACTTCTGCGTCGAACTCGGTGTGCGGCGTAACCGAACCGGGCTTCGCCAGAACCTGGCCACGCTCAACGTCTTCACGGCCAACACCACGAACCAGTGCACCGATGTTGTCGCCAGCTTCACCCTGATCAAGCAGCTTGCGGAACATTTCAACGCCAGTGACGGTCGTCTTGCGGGTATCGCGGATGCCGACGATTTCGACTTCTTCACCAACCTTGACGATGCCGGTTTCAACGCGGCCGGTCACGACCGTGCCGCGACCCGAGATCGAGAACACGTCTTCGATCGGCATCAGGAAGGGCTTGTCAACCGGACGCTCCGGCTGCGGGATGAACGAGTCGACGGCAGCCATCAGCTTCAGAACAGCTTCGCGACCGATTTCGTCGTTCGAACCGTCCAGAGCCTTCACGGCCGAGCCGGGGATGACGGGGATATTGTCGCCATCGAAGTCGTACGAGCTCAGCAGCTCGCGGATTTCCAGCTCAACCAGTTCCAGGATTTCCGGATCGTCAACCAGGTCGACCTTGTTCATGAACACGACGAGCTGCGGAACGCCAACCTGCTTGGCGAGCAGGATGTGCTCGCGGGTCTGCGGCATCGGGCCGTCGGTCGCGGAAACGACGAGGATCGCGCCGTCCATCTGGGCGGCACCAGTGATCATGTTCTTCACGTAGTCAGCGTGACCCGGGCAGTCGACGTGCGCGTAGTGACGGGCTTCGGTTTCATATTCGACGTGCGCCGTCGAAATGGTGATGCCGCGCTCGCGCTCTTCGGGAGCCTTGTCGATGTTTGCGTAGTCAACGAAGGTCGCACCGCCGGTTTCAGCGAGAACCTTGGTGATCGCCGCGGTCAGCGAGGTCTTGCCATGGTCAACGTGACCGATGGTGCCGATGTTGCAGTGCGGCTTGTTCCGCTCAAACTTAGCCTTAGCCATTTTTTCCTACCTTCTAATCAAATCAGCTTGGTCAGACCGCTCGGCCGCGCCTCGCGAAGGCGCGTCCATAGCAGCAAATTCACAGATTACCAGCCCCTAACCGAGCCGTTTGCACGGCCCGGCCAAGGAAAATCATCAGGCCATCTTCGCCTTGACTTCGTCCGCCACATTCTGCGGCACTTCGTCATAGTGGGAGAAGATCATCGAGTAGTTCGCACGGCCCTGGGTGAAGGAACGCAGCGAGTTCACATAGCCAAACATGTTGGCGAGCGGCACCATGGCTTCGACCACCTGGGCGTTGCCGCGCGTGTCAGTACCCTGGATCTGGCCACGACGGCTGTTCATGTCGCCGATCACGTCGCCCAGATATTCTTCTGGAGTGACAACTTCGACCTTCATGACCGGTTCGAGCAGGGTAATGCCCGACTTCTGAGCCGCTTCGCGCATTGCGGCACGGCCGGTGATTTCGAACGCCAGCGCCGATGAGTCGACGTCATGGTAGGCGCCGTCATAGAGCAGGATTTCGAAGTCAATGATCGGGAAGCCGATGAGCGAACCAGTGGCCGCCGTTTCGCGCATGCCCTTTTCGATCGCGGGGATATATTCCTTGGGAATGTTACCGCCCTTGATCTCATCCTTGAAGATGATGCCAGCACCGCGCTCGCTCGGCGTCAGCTTCACCTTGATGCGGCCGAACTGGCCGGTGCCGCCCGACTGCTTCTTGTGGGTGTAGTCGATGTCGACCGGCTTCTTGAGATATTCGCGATAGGCCACCTGCGGTGCACCCACATTCGCCTCGACCTTGAACTCGCGCTTCATGCGGTCGACAAGGATTTCGAGGTGAAGTTCACCCATGCCCTTGATGATCGTCTGACCCGATTCGTGATCGGTCGTGACGCGGAAGGACGGATCTTCGGCAGCGAGACGGTTGAGCGCGACGCCCATCTTTTCCTGGTCAGCCTTGGTCTTGGGTTCCACCGACAGTTCGATAACCGGCTCAGGGAATTCCATCCGCTCCAGGATGATCGGCTGGCGCTCGGCGCACAGCGTATCACCGGTGGTGGTTTCCTTCATGCCGGCCAGCGCGACGATGTCGCCCGCATAAGCCGCCTCGATGTCTTCACGACTGTTGGCATGCATCAGCAGCATGCGGCCGATCTTTTCCTTCTTGTCCTTGACCGAGTTCAGATAGGTGCCCTTGGTCAGGGTGCCGGAATAGATGCGCAGGAAGGTCAGCGAGCCGACGAACGGATCGTTCATGATCTTGAACGCGAGACCCGAGAAGGGCGCATCGTCCGAGGTCGGGCGGCTGTCGGGCTCTTCCGTGTTCGGGTTGATGCCCTGCACGTCCTCAATGTCGAGCGGCGAAGGCAGATAGTCGACGACCGCGTCGAGTAGCGGCTGCACACCCTTGTTCTTGAACGCCGAGCCACACAGTACGGGCACGAACGACTGATTGAGCGTACCCTTGCGGATGAGCTTCTTGAGCGTGGCGGCGTCCGGGATATTGCCTTCGAGATAGGCTTCCATCGCTTCATCGTCCTGCTCGACGGCGAGCTCGATCAGCTTTTCACGATATTCGGCGGCCTTGTCGGCCAAATCGTCCGGGATCGCTTCATAGGTGAACTCAGCACCCAGGTTCTCGTCCTTCCAGATGATCGCGCGATCATTGACGAGGTCAACCAGGCCCTTGAAATCCGATTCCGCGCCGATGGGCAGATAGAGGACAGCCGGGGTCGCGCCCAAGCGATCGATGATCGTCTGTACGCAATAGTAAAAGTTGGCGCCGGTGCGGTCGAGCTTGTTGATGAAGCACATCCGCGGCACTTTGTACTTGTCCGCCTGACGCCACACGGTTTCTGACTGAGGCTCAACGCCAGCGACGCCGTCAAACGCGGCGACTGCGCCGTCAAGCACGCGCAGCGAACGTTCGACTTCGATGGTGAAATCGACGTGACCGGGCGTGTCGATGATGTTCAGGCGATGCTCGGGGCCCTTGCCCTCTTCGGCCTTCCACACACAGGTGGTCGCAGCTGAGGTGATCGTAATGCCACGCTCCTGCTCCTGCTCCATCCAGTCCATGGTTGCGGCGCCGTCATGGACTTCGCCGATCTTGTAGGACTTCCCGGTGTAATAAAGAATACGCTCGGTCGTGGTGGTCTTGCCGGCGTCGATGTGCGCCATGATACCGAAATTGCGATAGCGTTCGAGCGGATGGCTGCGGGCCATGATGCTTCTCCGTTGCCGGCGCGCCGGCGGTCAAGTGAATGAGTCTTGCGGCTGGCCCCTAAACCAATCCGTCCGCCATGGGTAGCCCCACGGCGAACGGACCGATATTCAAAACCAGAATAGAAAAGCGGGCACCGTAGCGCCCGCTCGTCTTTACCAGCGGTAGTGCGAGAAAGCGCGGTTCGCTTCCGCCATGCGGTGCGTGTCTTCGCGCTTCTTCACGGCATTGCCGCGGTTGTTGGCGGCGTCGAGCAGTTCACCCGACAGACGGGCTGCCATGGTGGTTTCGCTGCGGTTGCGCGAAGCGGTGATCAACCAGCGGATCGCCAGCGCCTGGGCGCGCTCGGGGCGCACTTCGACGGGGACCTGGTAAGTCGCACCGCCAACGCGGCGGCTGCGGACTTCGATGCCGGGCTTCACATTGTTGAGCGCGTCATGGAACATGCCGATCGGGTCCTTCTTGGACTTCGCTTCGACAGTTTCGAGCGCCCCGTAAACGATGGACTCGGCGACGGCTTTCTTGCCGTCCTGCATGATGCTGTTCATGAACTTCGACAGAACGATATCGCCGAACTTGGGATCGGGCAGGATAACGCGCTTTTCGGGGCGACGACGACGTGACATGCTTTAGTCTCCCTTACTTCGGACGCTTCGCGCCGTACTTCGAACGGCTCTGCTTACGATCCTTGACGCCCTGGGTATCCAGAACGCCGCGCAGCACGTGGTAGCGCACACCGGGAAGGTCGCGTACGCGGCCGCCGCGGATCAGCACAACGCTGTGCTCCTGAAGGTTGTGGCCTTCACCCGGAATGTAGGTGATGACTTCGCGCTGGTTAACCAGACGCACCTTCGCGACCTTACGGAGAGCCGAGTTCGGCTTTTTCGGGGTCGTCGTGTAAACACGGGTGCAAACGCCGCGCTTCTGCGGGTTCGCTTCCATTGCAGGGACCTTTGACTTGGTCTTCTGCAGCTCGCGGCCCTTGCGGACCAGCTGGTTGATTGTTGGCATGAAGCCCTTCACCTTTTCAGTTACTTTACCGCAAGCATTCCTGCGTTCTTCGCAGCCTGAAAAGGACAAGCCTCCAAACAGCAAAGGCCCCGACGGAAGAACCGTCTGGAGCCGCAAGAGCACCGGCAATGTTCAGCTCTGTTTCGCCTCACATAGCACCCACCGGGAAAACGAATCTTCACCGGTCGATTGCCGCTGGGCTGGCGCGCCTATAACGGCGCCGCGCTTGGCGGTCAAGGACGGCGCAGGGCCGGCGTGCGACAGAAACGTGCCAGCGTGGTGAACGGCTTCTTAGGAGATTGATAACCGGGACAACCTATTGTTTTCCGGTGGCGCCACCGGGAGCGCCGGCATGGACTGGCTGTGACCCATCTCTCTACTTTCACGGGTGAGTTTCTCAGCCGGACACAGGAAGCAGCGTTTCAAGCGGAGCGGCTTCCTGAGTCGCGCCGGAACGCCCGCACCCTCTTTATCTTTTCGGTCCTCCTCAACACGCTGTTCCTGCTGAGCGACTGGCGCTTTGTCGGTACTCCGCATTTCTGGGTCGCAGTGCCAGCACGTGTTGGGGTGGTACTATGGTCCCTCGTCTGCCTGTACCTCAGCCGCGAGTTGGATTCGTTCCAGAAGGTCGAACGGCTCTGCTGTGCTTGGCAGGTCGTGACTGCAATCGGCGTGGCGTTCCTCGTCAGTTCCCGCAGCGACATCGCGCTGTTTGTGCTGCTGATGCTGCCGCTCATTTTCTACCTCGTGGTGCCTACGAGTTTCCGGGGCAACTTCGGCGGCGGTCTGGGATGTGGTGTTGCGCTGCTCATAGGCTATCTGGCGCCCGCGCCACTTTCTGCGACCATGCCCGGGATGATCATGGCCGTGCTGATCCTGCACTGCGGCATGTGGATCACCATCGTGCGAACCAACCGGCTACAACGCCTGGCATGGACCGCCAGCCAAGCGGCAAACAACGCCAAAGCAGCGCTAGCCCGGAATGGCGAAACATTGGAGCGCATGTTCATGAGCGTGCCGATCCCGCTGCTGGTAACGCGGCAAGATGGAACGGTAGTCCGCTTCAACAATGCCGCAGCGCGCACCTTTGGTTCGGAGGATATTTCCCGGGTCCAACTGCTGGGCGAGGGATCTTCGGCGCAGGCAAACCTGCGAGAGCGGATTGCCAGCGGCGAGCCGCTCGACAATCAGGAATGCCGCATCGCCGGCAAGGATGGAGCGATCCACGACGTCCTGCTGGCCACCCGATCGATTCAGGTAGATGACGAGGATTGTGTTCTTTCCAGTATAGTCGACATCACCGATCGTAAGGATGCGGAGCGGCATCTTGCCCATCTCGCCATGACCGACGCGCTCACAGGATTGGCCAATCGTTCCCATTTCATGGCCACCCTGGCACAGGCTGCCGGTTCGATGGGTCATGCTGGCGGCCAAATGGCCGTCGTGCTGATCGATGTCGATGAATTCAAGCGTATCAACGATAGCGCAGGACATGATGTTGGCGACGCCCTGCTTAGCGCGGTGGCGGAAAGGCTGCGGAAAGCGGTACGGCCCGGAGATTTTGTCGCACGCATGGGGGGCGATGAATTCGCGGTCCTGTTGACGCGCCTGCGCAATGCGCCCGATCTGGAGGTGGTGCTGGCACGGATGACGGTTCAGCTTCATCGGCCACTTGCTTATGGCAGCCGCGAGGTTGATTGCCGTGTCAGCATGGGCGTCGCGCTCTTCCCCGAACATGCAGGCGACATTGCCGAACTCATGAAGTTCGCCGACATCGCTCTTTACGAAGCGAAAAACGGTGGAAGAGGGCGCGCGTGCCTTTTCGAGCCCGGCCTGCTCGATCGCTGGCAGCGGGAGGCGCGAATGCTGGATTGCGCACGCGATGCCCTGATCCATGCGCCGCCAGTACCATGGTATCAGCCCAAAATAGATTTATCGAGCGGCGCCATAATCGGCTTCGAGGCACTGTTAAGATGCGTGCGGCCGGATGGCTCGGTGATCATGCCCGCAGAAATCGCGGCGGCGTTTGAACATTCGGAATTGGGCCGCACGATCAACGATCGGATGCTTGATCGGGTGCTATCGGATTGCAGGCGCTGGCAGGATAGTGGACTGGCCATCGGTCATGTCGCCATAAATGTACCGGGCGTCGAATTGCATGACAGCAGTTTCCCGGACCGATTGCTATCGAAGCTGAAACTGATGGGCGTGCCGACCTCTGGCATCGAGCTGGAAGTGACCGAGTCGGTCTTTCTTGGCCGCAATGCCGAAGTCGTGGAGCGCAGCCTTCACCAATTGAGCGCCGCAGGCGTTTCCATCGCACTGGACGATTTCGGAACCGGCTATGCGTCCCTTTCCCACCTCAAACAATTCCCCATCGACATCATCAAGATCGACCAGCGATTTGTCCGGGACCTCGAGACCGACCCCGACGATGCCGCAATCGTCAGAACCCTGTTGAACCTTGCCTACAGCTTGGGAATCCGCACGGTGGCCGAGGGCGTCGAGAACATCCATCAGGCAGACTATCTCCGTGCTGGAGGGTGTCACTATGCCCAAGGTTTTCATTTCGGTGCAGCGATACCCGCTGACGAAGTTCCGGCACTGATTAGCCTGTTCCCGGAGATGCAGCCGAAAAAGGCATAATTTTTCTGCCCCATAGGAACGAAGGCCGGCCGAGAACGTTTCAGCCCGTTCAGATTTCCATTCGTCACGACTCGAGGGTAGCGGATTCGCTTGCCCAAGCTCCTTTTGCTAGCGGCCCGATTCTCCAGAGATCGAGTGTGGGGTCGTCATTGTTACATCGGAGTAAGCTGCGCCTGTCCGGCCTAAGGGCCAAGATTATCGATTGGGTACCTGAACGCGAAATCATCTTCGGATCGGGCGGGCAGCTAAGGTCCATACATATTAGCCGTGCCACCCAATTTGCTGGCGCAACTGCATTGCTGGCACTGCTGCTGGGGGCGATGGCTCTTGCTCTGTCAATCGCGACCACCCGCGCAGACATTGCAAATGAGCGCGCAGCGATCGGCGCGCGGAGCAAGGCCGTTGCTGCCACTGCCAGCAAAGCTGAGAGCGATCGCGAGTCGGTGGAAAAGCGTACACGCGAGCTGGAAGCGCGGCAGGACTTCATGGACGACCTCTTTCGTGCCCACTTTGGCGAGGGCGACGAAGCGCACGTAGACGCAGCGAAACAGGCGGCGGGAAGAGAAGATGCCGCGAAGGCGCGCATCGGTGCGACTGCGGATGCCCAGCGGCTGCAAGCTATCGATGTGCGGCAGCGGCGGTTCGCCGCGCTCCTAACCCATGCCGTAAAGCGCCGGGCGGACAAGACCGCGCACGCTATCCGCGGCCTCGGCCTGAACCCGGAAACATTGGTCCGCAGCGCAGCCCGAGCACAGGGTGGTCCTTTCGTGCCGTGGCCTGAAACACAAGCCTCGATGCCGCAGGAAATGGAGCATCTCACTGACGCTCTGGCTCGCATGGAGCTTTTGGAGGCGAGCTTGAAGACGATCCCGTCCGCGCGTCCAACCATGGCGCCGATGCAGTCAAGCTCTTATGGCTATCGCCGCGATCCCTTCAACGGTCAGGGGGCTTTCCACGCCGGAATAGACTTTCCCGGCAAGCATGGTGAGCCAATAGTTGCCGCCGCAGCAGGCAAGGTGACCTTTGTCGGCCAGCGCAGCGGCTATGGAAATGTAGTAGAGATTGCGCACAGCAACGGCATCATGACCCGTTACGCCCATTTGTCGGGGTTCAACACCCATGTCGGCAGGAAAGTGGCTCAGGGTCAGAAAATCGCGCGCATGGGTTCGACCGGTCGCTCGACGGGCGACCATCTTCACTTTGAAGTCCGCATCAACGGGCAGCCTGTGAACCCGCGTCCATTCCTGCAAGCTTCCCGCAACGTCCGCGAGGTCCAGCAACTCGCGGCCGCCAGAGCCAACGGGACCCGTGACCGGGGCTAGCTCCACTTGCGATTCACCGGATCAGTTGATTGGAGCGCGCCGACGGTAGCTGAGCGCTTCAGCTACATGTACCCGGCCAACCTCCTCCGATCCCGCAAGATCCGCAATGGTTCGCGCGACCCGTAGAACCCGGGTGTAGCCCCGCGCGGACAGCTTCATGGCAGCTGCCGCTTGTGCCAGCAATTCCCGCCCGGCGGCATCCGGTCCGGCAACATCCTCCAGCCTTTCCCCGTCCACTTCGGCGTTGGTGCGGACCCGCGTCCCGGCATAACGCTGAGTCTGTATCTCACGCGCCGCCGATACTCGGGCGGCTATCTCTGCCGAACCCTCCACTGGTGGAGGCAGCACAAGGTCGGCCGCCGTGACCGCCTGCACCTCTACATGTAAGTCGATGCGGTCGAGGAGCGGGCCCGAAACCTTGGCCTGATAGTCCGCAGCGCAGCGCGGCGCACGGGAACAGGCAAGCGCAGGATCGCCGAGATGACCGCAACGGCAAGGGTTCATGGCGGCGATGAGTTGAACGCGTGCCGGGAAGGTCACATGTGCATTTGCGCGCGCCACCGTGACCTCTCCTGTTTCAAGCGGTTGACGCAAGGAATCGAGAACGGACCGCTGGAACTCAGGCAGTTCATCGAGGAACAGCACGCCCAGATGGGCCATGCTGACCTCACCCGGCCTCGCCTTGTGCCCGCCGCCGACCAGCGCAGCCATTGACGCGCTGTGATGCGGATTGCGGAATGGCCGCGCTCGCGAGATGCGACCTCCTTCTAGCGACCCAGCAACACTGGCCACCATGGATGTCTCCAACGCCTCACTTGGCGTCAGTTCAGGGAGAATGCCAGGCAGACAACTGGCCATCAGCGACTTCCCCGCGCCCGGAGGGCCGACCATGAGCAGGTTATGCCCCCCCGCTGCAGCTATCTCCAATGCGCGCTTGGCCGTCTCCTGCCCCTTGACCTGACGAAGGTCAGACGTGCGCGGCGGAACTTCGACTGTGCCAGGCTGCGGCGGCGATAGCGCGGCGCTGCCCTTCAAATGGTTGAGCAAGCTCAGCAGATCAGGCGCTGCGACGACCTCCACTTGCCCGGCCCAGGCAGCTTCCGGTCCTTGAGCTACGGGGCAAATAAGGCCTAGCTCCTTTTCACCCGCATGCAGCGCAGCCAGCAGAACGCCGGGCGTCGAAGCGATGCGACCATCGAGCCCCAGTTCTCCCACCACGACATAACCCGACAGCGTCTCGGCATCGATAACGCCCATGGCGCCCAGCAGCGCCAGCGCGATCGGCAGATCGAAGTGGGATCCTTCCTTGGGAAGATCGGCAGGCGAAAGATTCACGGTGATCCGCTTCGGCGGCAGGGAAAGCCCGATCGCAGCGATGGCGTTGCGCACTCGCTCACGGCTTTCCGCCACGGCTTTGTCCGGCAAGCCAACGAGAATGAAGTTCGGGAGTCCCGGAACCAGTTGGCACTGCACTTCTACGCTGCGCGCATCCAGCCCAAGATAGGCGACCGTCGATACCGTCGAAACCAATGTGCCCCCGCTAATCTGAAAATTCCGCTATAAAGCAGCGTCAGCCCTGTTCGTCGGGGCGTCCCTTGAATCCCTGCGCAACAACATACCATTCCACGCTGCCTTTGCGGCTGGCGGGCGGCTTGGCGTGCTTGATCGTCGTGAAATTCTTCTTCAACACCGCAAGCAGGTCAGCGTCCGTGCCGCCTGCGAAGACCTTTGCGACGAAGGTCCCGCCTTTACGGAGATTTTCCACCGCGAACCATGCCGCTGCTTCCACCAGCGCCATGGTGCGCAAATGATCTGTTTGCTGATGGCCCACGGTGTTGGCCGCCATGTCTGAAATCACAAGGTCGGGCGCGTCGCCCAATGCTTCGGCGAGAACAGCCGGCGCCTTGTCGTCCATGAAGTCCATTTCAAACAAGGTGACGCCGGGGATCGGATCCGTCGGCAGCAGATCGATGCCCACGACCTTCGCCTTGGGCGAGAGCTTGCGCACTACCTGCGCCCAACCGCCGGGCGCCACCCCTAAATCGACTACGGCGCGCGAGCCCTTCACAAAGTGGAACTTCTCATCAAGCTCGATCAGCTTGAAGGCAGCCCGACTTCTCCAGCCCTCCGCCTTCGCCTTGCGGACATAGGGATCGTTCAACTGTCGCTCGAGCCAGCGTGTCGATTGTGCTGTTCGCCCCTTGGCCGATTTAACCCGAACCTTGCCGGCTCCCCCGCCTCTCACATCATTGCTCCATCGCGATCCATCAGGCCGCGCAATATACCTTCGCGAATACCGCGATCAGCGACTCCCAACCGTTCGGCGGGCCATATGTCCAGGATCGATTCCAAAATGGCGCATCCCGCCACGACCAGATCGGCGCGCTCCGATCCGATGCAAGGCAGCTTCTGACGTTCGACAAGTGACATGGTGGACAATCTGCTTGAGATAGACCGCATTGATGTCGACGGCACGATTAGCCCGTCGATCGCCTGCCTGTCGTAGCGCGGCAGATTGAGATGCACGCTAGCGAGAGTCGTGACCGTGCCGGAAGTCCCGAGCAGGCGCATCGAGCAATCAGCTTTCGGCAAGCGACGAGCAAGCGGCGAGAAGGCCTCCGCTACTCGCGCACGCATTCGTGCATATGCGGCTAGGCGTTCGCTCTGATCCGCATGATCGAACAACTCGCTTTCAGTAAGGGAGACGACACCCCAGGGGGCGCTGACCCAATCGACGATGTGCGGCGCACCTTCCCGGTTTGCGTCGACCAGAACCAGCTCGGTCGATCCACCGCCTATATCGAAGATCAAGGCAGGGCCATCGCCCGGCTCGAGCAGTGCGTGACAGCCCATGACTGCAAGCCGTGCTTCTTCCTGCGCGCTGATGATGTCGAGAGCGATTCCCGTTTCCCGATAGACGCGCTGGATGAACTCTGCGCCATTGGCCGCCCGGCGACATGCCTCGGTAGCAACGGACCGCGCCAGCGTCACATGCCTGCGACGCAACTTGTCAGCACAAACCGAAAGCGCCGCAATAGCCCGGTCGACGGCAGCATCGCTGATCCTGCCGGTGGCCGCTAACCCCTCGCCAAGCCGGACGATCCGCGAAAAGGCATCCACAACGATGAAGCCATCGGCGGAAGGCTTGGCGATCAGCAGGCGGCAATTGTTGGTGCCAAGATCAATCGCGGCATAGGAACGCCGCCCTCGCGGCGGATGAGGCAGTGAGCCCCGCTGCTTTGACGGGGGAGGTATGGCCGCAGCCTTGCTCCCATTACCCGGGCCGGAACGAGCGTTCTTGCCCGAAGCGCCCCCGGCGGGACCGGAACTCTGCGGCGATGGGCGGCTTTGCTGCACCATGGCCGGATCACTTTTCTTCTTCGCCAACACCGACAGGTGAAGGAACTTGGCATCAGACTATGCGGATGCCACACAAAGCGCAAGACGGAGCCCGAAATCCAATAACATAGGGAGCCACGCGAATGCTGCCCGTCAAAGTGGGAGTAGAGCCGCCACGATCCAGCGCTCCTCGGCACGCAACACGCCCCAGGCCCGAGCCGCTGCGCGGCTGTCCATCGCTTCGACGCCAATGCCCATATTTTCCAACTCGCGAACGAAGGCGCGCGGTGGCTGGCGAAGACCGGGTCCGGTGCCAAGCAGCAGGAATTCAGGGCCCGGATCGATCGTCAGCAGATCACCCAGGGCGGCAAGCGTCAGTTGTTCAGGCGCAGGCGCGCCGCTCCACCGCAAAGCGCGGGTCGGGGTAAGCAGCAGCCCTTCTGGAAAAACATCGTCCCTGACGCGAAAGCCCTTGCCGGAAAAGCCGGTAACGATCGGCCCCTGCCCGGTCTGATCCCGGCGCAGTTCGATACCAGCGCGCTTGTCGGTCAGGGCCGCGCTCCATCATCGCGCGGGCCCATGCGTTCAGCTTGAGCTGCAATGTTCGCCTTGTTCGCCATTTTCTCCCGCACCTGCGGCGAGAGGCCCAGCGTGATCAGGAGCGAGGAGGACACATAGACCGATGAATAGGTGCCGACGACGATGCCCAGCATCATCGCAGCGGTGAAGCCACGCAGCACATGGCCGCCGAAGAGCAGCAGGGCGCCCAATGCCAGCATGATGGTGACCGACGTCATCACCGTGCGTGGCAGCGTTTCGTTGACCGACAGGTCGATCAACGCCTTCATGTCCATCTTGCGATATTTCCGCATATTCTCGCGGATGCGGTCGTCGATGACCATCTTGTCGTTGATCGAATAGCCGACGATCGTCAGGACAGCTGCAACGATGTTGAGGTCAAATTCGAGCTGCGTGATCGCAAAGAAGCCGAGCGTCATCAGCACGTCGTGCATGATTGCCACGAAAGTCGAAACACCGAACTGCCATTCATAGCGGAACCAGGAAAAGATCGCGATGCCGATCACCGCGAGCATTACGGCCAGCACGCCGTTCCGGATGAGCTCGCCTGAAACCTTGCCAGACACCGTGTCGTAGCGAGAAAAAGCGACGCCGGGGAACTCTGCACTAAGTGCCCTACGCGCCTTCTCGACAATCGCATTGGCCGCGCCGGTGCCACCCTCTTCTGGAAGGGGAAGGCGGATCTGCACTGTCTTGGGGTCGCCAAATTGCTGGAGTGACCCGTCACCCACGCCGAGCCGGCCGATCGTCGTGCGAACCCGGTCGAGTTCCGCAGGCTGCTGGAACTGGGCCTCAATCATCAGACCGCCGACGAAATCGACGCCCAGGTTGAGACCGCGATGGATCGTCGCGCCCACGGCCAAGACGGTGAGCAGCGCCGTAAGGGCAAAGGCCCAGTGGCGCAGCTTCACGAAGCCGATATTGGTGTTGTCCGGGACTAGCTTTAGAAGTTTCATGGGTTTTCTCCCGGCCCCTTAGATATGGATCTCGGTCGGACGCTTGGCGCGGAGCCAACGGGACGCGAGCAGGCGGGTGAAGGTCACGGCCGTGAACACGCTCGTCGCGATGCCGATCAGCAGAACGATCGCGAAGCCTTTGACCGGACCGGAACCAAGCGCGAGCATGACGCCCCCTGCAATCGCATGGGTCACGTTCGCTTCGAAGATGGTACGGCTGGCTTCCTTATAACCGAACTCGATCGCCTGGACGACGCCGCGCCCGCGCCGCCGTTCTTCGCGAATGCGTTCGTAAATGAGGACGTTGGCATCCACGGCGGTGCCGATGGTGAGCACGAACCCCGCAATGCCCGGCAGCGTCAATGTCGCTCCCAACATCCCCATGACCCCGAGGATGACGAGCACGTTGATGGCAACAGCGAGGTTCGCATAAAGGCCGAAGCGGCCATAGCTGACGAACATGAATGCCGCGACTGCGGCCACGGCGATAATCGATGCCAGCAGACCCGCCCGGATCGAATCGGCGCCGAGTTGCGGACCGACCGTACGTTCTTCCACCACCGTAAGTGCAACAGGCAGCTTGCCCGATCGCAGGGCAATCGCCAGCTGGTTCGCGCTTTCTACAGTGAAACTGCCGCTGATCTGGGCAGAGCCGCCGAGGATGGGTTCATTGATGTTCGGCGCCGACAGCACAGTGCCGTCAAGAATGATCGCAAAGGGACGGTTCACATTCTGCGACGTCACCTGACCAAATTTGCGCCCGCCCGACCCGTTGAAGCGGATGTTGACGATCGCCTGGTTGCTTTGATCATATCCCTGCGTGGCGTCGGTCAGTTCCTCGCCCGAGACCATCACCTGCCGCTTGACCGCGATGACCGGAATGCCCGAGGGATTATTGGGATAAGGCAGCACCTCGCTACCGACCGGGGCGCGGCCCTGAGCAACTTCCGATGGGTTGGCGCTGGTATCAACCAGCTTGAATTCCAGCTTGGCGGTTTGCCCGAGCAAGTCCTTCAATGCCTTCGGGTCCTGAAGCCCAGGCACCTGCACGACGATGCGGTTGCTGCCCTGCTGCTGGATCGTCGGCTCGCGCGTGCCCATTTCGTCGATGCGCTTGCGAATGACTTCGGTGGCGACTTCCATCGCGCTCTTTACCGCATTGCTGATCCCGGCCTCGGTTGGCGTGATGACAATGGTTGAGCTGTTCACGACCTCGACATTGAAGTCCCGTTGGCCTGTCAGTCCCGCACCCTGCGTCAGCGGCCGGATGCGCTCTACCGCAGCATCCACCTGCGACGGGTCGCGCACCATGAAGCTGAGCTTACCGTCACGGCTGGAGATATCGCCGATTGCGATGCGCGGCGTGCCGCGGCGAAGCTCGGTGCGGACCTGCTCTTCCATGTTGGCAAGGCGCTGCTTCGCAACGTCCTGCGTCGATGCTTCAAGCAGAAGATGACTGCCGCCTGAGAGGTCAAGACCGAGGTTCACCCGGGTTTGCATGAAGCCCGGCAGCCGCTGCACCGTCGCGTCCGGCAGGAAGCTGGGGATGGCGCACACGATGCCGATAACCAGAGGCAGCAGGATCGCCGCAACAGCCCAGCGCGAGAAGTTCAGCATCGGGGGGTCAGTCGTTCGCGGGCTTGGCGGTGGCCGGATCGACGACGTCGGTGAGCGTCGACTTGACTGCCTTAACCTTCATTCCCGGGGCCAGTTCGACATCGACATAAAATTCATCGACGCGAGCGACCTTGCCTACGAGGCCGCCACCGGTGACGACCTGATCGCCCTTCTTCACCGCGTCGATCTTTGCCTTATGCTGCTTCATCCGCTTCTGCTGGGGGCGGATCAGGAGGAAGTAGAAGACAACGAAGATGAGCACGAGCGGCGCCATCTGCACCAACATGGATGCGCCGGAAGATTGCTCGCCCGCGGTTTGGGCAAAGGCTGGGGTAATGAACATGATGGGACTATCGCCTTATTCTCTTGTCCGGCCGCAGACAGGCAAATGCCTGCGGATCAAGGGCGCGCGGCTAACACAGATGGGGACAGGGAGGCAATATCATAAGGGAAGGAAGAAAGCCGCGAAAT
Organism: Pseudomonadota bacterium; assembly: GCA_023433445.1. GTDB lineage: Bacteria > Pseudomonadota > Alphaproteobacteria > Sphingomonadales > Sphingomonadaceae > Sphingobium. Next base: position 22,566 of record JAEZCS010000057.1, read on the forward strand.
GGCTTTGCCGAAACGCTTGCATGTTCTGAAACATGCTTCTATGTGCCGCCGCTCCGGTCGGGACGTAGCGCAGCCTGGTAGCGCATCACACTGGGGGTGTGGGGGTCGGAGGTTCGAATCCTCTCGTCCCGACCAATGGATTTCCAAGCAAAAACAACAAGTTAAGCGGGTGGCGAAAGCCACCCGTTTTGCGTTGCTTATGGCACCGATAAGCAGACCATAAGCTGCCGCGCAGAGTCGCCGCCCCTCATAGCAGCGCCCCACACCGCTAGGTGCAGGGCGCTGGCAGCGTCAGGCGGGAGAAGAACCCGTCCCCGCTGCTGGACCCGATGTTATATGGCGGGGGTCGGTGTCCTTAACCCCGGCGCGGCGAGCAAGTGGAACCCCCGCGCTATCTGAATCTGTCCTCGTCGCCCCTGCAACCCTGTGCGCCGCTGCACAGCCGTAGGCGCAGCACGTCCTCCGAGAAAAATGGACGGCGGCACTTGAGGCAGCGGTGCCAGCCCACCCTCCTGACCACAATGCCCGGATGGTCCTCGTCCGTCACCGGCTCCCGGCGCTTGCATCCGTCAAACGGCCAAGGGTCCGGCTCGATGATACCAATGGCGGCAGCTTGCCCGCGCATACGGAGCGGCACGAGGGGGCCGCCTGCCGTTGAGCGCCTTTGCGGCGCAGGCTTGGGCGATTGCGACGGTTGCGGCTGATGGTCCCGCTCGCGCCATGCTACCAGCCACGCGGGTTCACCGTCAGCGAGCATACAGCGCCTCCCAACCGCGAAGGGCAGTAACAACCTCAATCATATCTTCAGCGGCCAGCGCCCCGCTCTCAACCCCCGGCAGCACCTCGCGCTCAACCCATGCGTCAAACGAACCATACCAGACCGCGATGGGCGACGGGCGCGGCTTCCCTGCATCCTCCAGCTTACCAAGCCGCTTCTGCAAAGCCCGGATGCCCGCCATTGTGGTTATTGCAGTCCGAGGCGCTGGCGCAGGTCAAAGGGCAGGTCTGGCGCACTGGCACGAACGGGCAGCGGTTCTGGCACGGGTTCAAGCGGTGGAGCCGGTTCCGCTTCGGCAGTGACCACAGGTGCTGACACCGGCACCGGACCGCAACCCATGCGCGCCAGCATGGCACGGATGCGCGGTGCAGCTTCAAGGGCATGGGCGAACCAGAAGGCAGTTATTGCCTGCTCCTCCATCATCGCAGCGAAGTGACGGGGTGCCAGTGCAGCGCGAATCTCCGCCTGCTGCTCCCTCTCGATACGCTGGCGCTCTGCCAGCGATATGTCAGGTTTCATGGCGGATCACCTTTAGTTGGCGCAGGACGTGGAACATGTCCGCGCGGATTTCCGGGTCGTCGCAGTCGCGCATGACCTCTGCTGCTGTGGTCACAATCATGTGGCGCAGTTCGCCCCGCTCCTGATCGTTCATGCCAGCGATAAACTCGCGGAACGGGTCCCAGCGCTTCGTGCGGAAAATGTCGTTATGGCTGAGCGGCACGACATGGATGGGATAGGCCATGCTGTCCGCCATCCCGACCGCCCAATCCACCGCTTCCTGATATTCGCTGACGGGCTGATATGGCAGGTGCCGCACTGAGCGCGTGCCGGGTTCGTCTCCGGGCACCATCAACGATACGCGCACAAGCACGTCATCCGGTTCGGGCTGCTCTGTGATGACCACATTGCGGGTTGTCTGAATTCTCATGTCGGTGCCCCTACGATGGGATTTTCGGTGTTGCCGTTCGCATCCGGCCCCGAAAAATAATTTGTGCAGATAATTGCAATTTACGTTCGGGCATCGCTCGCCGCCTCCAACGCTACGATCCGCGCCTCCAGCTCTTCGGTCGCCCGAACGTCCGCCAGCGACTTGATGCTGTCGATAATGAGCCGCGCCACATCCGGCGCAAGTTGCCCCTGTGCTACGCCGTCAAGGACGGCGCTCACCTGGGCGCTAATCGGTGCGCTGGTATCGAGGTCGAATTGAACCTTCTCCGCCTGAGCCTTCACCGAAGGCAGCACCTTCTGCATCACAATCGCGCAAGCGTTCGTGTCCCCCTCAAGTGCCTTGCCGACCAGCACCGCGACGATGTTGCGCATTTCGTCGAGCATCTGTTGCGTGGCCAGCAAGCGCCGGTCTGGTCGCCCCGGCGGACGCCCGCGAGGGTTGCCGCTGACCCCGTTGCCATCGGCGTCCCGCCATGCGGGGTTGCCCGGACCACGCGGTTCGGATGGGATAGGCGGAGGCGTGGGCTTCCAGTCCGTTCCCCAAGGCGGTGCAATCTGTTCGGTCATCGGATGCCTCGGATTGTTTAGAACAAGGATCAGACGACGAACGACTTTTCAGCCGCCGCCTTTGCTGCGCGAAGTTTCTGCACTTTTGCTTGTTTCGCCCCGACCGCCTTTTCCATCTCTGCAAAGAGCAATCCGCCGCGCTCCCCGATCAGTTCAAGACCGGCCTTTGCTGCCCTGAGTTGGCGCGCCGCCTTCGGGTTCGTCTTTTCGTGATAGAGGCGTAGCAACATGCTCGCCATTTCCGGTGTGATGCCGGACAGGTAGGGAACCCCGCCCAGCACCGCGCCGACAGTGCGTTCGTCGCCCGCTTCGATTGCCTTTTGGATGAAACCCATGCGCTGCCCTTCCGGCAGGCTGTGGACATACGAGCGAATCTCACCCGCCATCGCCCCAACGCCACGACCCTCAAGCGGCTGGGACAGGTCGCTCTCAAGCCCCGCAATCACGCGGGTCAGGTTGCTGGTGGCGCTGTCGAACCGCTTGGCGAGGCTCGTGGTCAGCTTGTCCGCGAAGTTCTGCGTTTCAATGAGCGCAGCGGCTTCCGTCCATGCCGGATTGGTCTTGCCCGCCTCACGCGCATCGTGGACCCGCCCGACCGCAATATAGGCTTCGGTGAACACCGCTTCGGTCCCCGCAAGAATGCTGGCGGTATCTTCGTCGTATTCCGGCATCGACCGGACAGTCTGCGCGTGAAACGAAGGAGTGACGCGAGTGTCGGCGTCTTGAATTTCATCGGCCATATCGAACTACACTTTCGGCTGATAGGTTACGGTAGGCTTATGCGTAACGAGGCCGCGTGAAGGTCCGCAAGGTATTATTTTGCTATTACAATGACTTAGTTCAGTTCAGTAGGGCGCGAACTGAACATAGCTTATGTGCGCGCCGACAATTTGCGGGTGATGACCACATGCGGGCGGGCCGCTGCAAGGCCCGCTGGGGCGCGGCGCGCATGGGGTGCCCCTGTAGCGAACGGCGGTGCGGTTTCGTGCCCCTAGCCCCGGCGCTGCCCGGCCTGCATGTGGTGAGCACACTTGCGCCACCAGCGGGTATCCCTTTCGTTCCGCTTTCTGCTAAGGTTCGGTCTGAACGGGGGGAAGTTATGGCGAACGCGGTAGTAGTGGCTAACTGGACTTTTGAGATGGCGGACGTGGCTATTGTTTTTGCCACGGTCGCTGGACCCATATTAGCGGTTCAGGCTCAGAAATGGCTTGAAAAGGGCCGCGCCATAAATGACCGACGCAACCATATCTTCCGAGTGCTTATGGCAACCCGCGCAGCGCGATTGTCCCCCGGTCACGTGGAGGCGTTGAACGCGATCCCGGTAGAATTCTATGGTCGAAGCAAAAAGCTCAAACCGATTGTTGATGATTGGCACACTTACCTCGACACCCTCGAAAACAAGGGAAGTTTAGAGGGGCAGGTTCTCGCGGTGGCGCGGCAGAACGCCTTTATGGACATGTTGCATAAGATTTCGATCTTTCTCGGCTACAGCTTCAATCGCTCAGAACTTGAAAAAGATGTTTACTATCCAGAGGGCCACAAGGTCATTGAGGATGACCAAGAGCTCATACGGCGCGGATTTGCATCTATGTTCAAGGGCGAAATAGCCATCCCGATGGCAGTAAAGGAATTCCCCGCAACCGTGGACGAAGCGACGTTCGACAACCAAGCCGCACTCGCCAAACTACTCACCGAATGGCTGCAAGGGCACCGCGCAGTTAAGGTCGAGCAAAGCCCCGGCGATGACCACAAGGGCGAGGCATGAGCGGCTGTAGCCCGTTAGCAGTTAGCCTCGGGTGGCTCGCGCTCTCACCCCCATAATGGCTGAAATGACCCAAGAGATACCAGTATAGGCTAACACACTAACTTTTACTATTTTAGTATAGAAACCCTAGGGTTTTCGCGGGTTTGGGGCGGTAGCCTCGGTGGGGCTAATGCGGGCTATGGGTAGCCCTAGGTCTGGCTGGTGGCAGGGCTTGCGCTGCTAACGCAAACGGCGGCGGTAGCCCTGCCCATGTGGTCATTCAGGTCAGGCACAGCGCCCGGTAAGCCTGCCCGTGGAAGCTGAACTGCTCCGACAGCGGCTCCTTCTTCACCTCAAACAGATTGCCGTTCGTCATAGCGGTCTTGATTGCCATGTTCAGCGCGTTTGTGTGCCCCAGCTTATGCTTCTCGAACGCAGAGAGACGTTGCGTGCGCTGCTGGAGGTATTTGCGCGGCACGATGCCCGCTTCCTGCATCGCCTTACCGTGCTTCAACCAACCCGGCAGCTTGTCGGCAGGTAGAAACAAGAACTCCTTGCACAACTCCATCACCTTCTGCTCGCGCCCACCATCGTTGCCCTCGCCAACCTCGCCCTGACGAATACGCCGGTCGAAGGCAGCGATGCCGTGCCGCATGAGCGTCACCGCCCATTCCGCCTGCTCGGCCGTGACGACCGGGTTGAGGTAATTGTCTCCTACTGCCAGCAGCGCCGCAACCCGGAGCGCCTTGAGATGCGCCCGGTTCCACAACTGGCGGAAACTCTCGTCGTCACCTGCCGCATGGATCGCAGCATCGCATTCGTCCTCGAAGGGGTCGAGGCGCGCCCGCGCCCCATCGCTGAACGCCACTTCCTGAAACATGTCGCCCGCAATCGCCAAGTCCGAATGCGCGATGATGCGAACAATGTGCTCAACCAACGCCTGCGGCGGGCGCTGCACAGGAGACGGGTTCTTCGCAGGGCGGTCGCCACCATACTCAATGACGCAGAACCGCGACATGAACCCATCGCGCATCATGGTATCGGTGATGGACTCGTAAAAGGTGCCGGGAGTCGTGTCGCCAATCAGGCTGAATGCGACGCCCTTTGCGGATGCAACATTGTTCTCCTGACTGCTGTAGGAAATGCCCCCGGCAATGCTGTCCGGCCCCGACTTGGAATACAGTGTGGTCAGCACCTTGCGGAGCGACCGCATACTGGCATCCTTGTCCACCGCCATAGCCAGGAACTTGTGTCCGATCTCCCCGGCGACATTCACGAACGAGAGATTCCCCGCGCACGCCTTCTGTAGGGCTGGACCTGATACATAGTCATTGAAGTCAACGAAGTTCCCGGCGACGGCGCAATGCGCCCCGGCAGCGGCAATGATCTTCGTGATCCCGCTGTGCATGGCTTCTTTCCCAACGGCAGAGCGGGCGACCAGCACGGCATAGAGATTCAAGCCCGAACCGGGGATATACCATGTCCGCCCAGCAATCCCCGCCATCAGGCCAAGCGCAGCGGTGATGGCGACCTCTGCCACAGGACGCGGTGCCTGATGATAGATGAAATGCGCCAGCGCACCCACGAAGCCCGGTGGCATGGGCAGCGCACCTTGTGCGGGTGACGCGGGACCGTCAGCGGCATATGCGGCCCCGCCCGGTGCCGTGAGCGTCTGCGCTTTGGCATTGTCCAACTCACGCCGGAACTCTGCCTGCTTCTCAGCCTGTGCTTGCTGCTGGATCTGCGTTGCCTGCGCGAGCAGCTCGGATGCGTCAAAGCTCTGCTCATCCATGACGCACGTCCCCGCCGGTGGGGGTATGCAAGGATTTTCGCGTATCGCCTTCTGATCTCGGCAAATTTTTACGCGAAGCAAAGTATTTTGCAAAAACTTCGGGGCATGTTGAAGTTTGCGACCTCCCCGCGAGGCCGCTATACTTGGTGCTGTTCACATTGATACCTTTCGGGGGTCGGATGCTGCTGGGCGTCCGGCCCCTATTCGTGACGGTCATGCTGTTCTGGCTGCGGCGCTGTATGCGCTGGTGCTGGCGAATGTGCGCGCATGGAGCCACGCCATCACGCGCGAACGCTGATAGCGGATGGGCGACGAAGGGTGATCGCCCAGTTTCAGGAACGCGGGGCCTTTGCCCTTGCATCGCCAAATTTCGAGGGTGTTTGGCTTCACGCCAAGGATTGCAGCAGTCTGCTCGTTGCTGAGCAGGTCGTCCAAATCAACCGTTGTGGTCATAGCTGACTGTTCCATAGCTTGCCTGCGCGGTTCTCGACCGTCGATCAGGGTGAACAAGCTGTGGTCATCAGCACCAGAAGAACACCTTCTGGCAAAATGTCTGGTCGTAGGCTTCCGCCTCCTTCCCAGCTTCACGTAACGATACTTCTTTTGGATGCGCCTCGTTAAAGGCCCATACCCCACATAGCGGGGACAAGGGGTGTTTTACGCGGCGCGCTTTAGGTCCTGCAAGCGATATTTGCTGGAGCGCTGTCCCGAACCGGGATCGCGGCGGTCGGCAAAGATCAGGCCGACAGATTTTTGTTTCGTAAACCGATCAGGGGGGGTGATTTGGTAGGGCCACCTTCGACCGATTTTGCCTGATTGTGCGATTTTGGCTGGCTGGGCGGACCTTCGCTGTGGGGCCGCGTGGGGCGCGATCGCCGCGCTGCCGTCCCTAACCCGGCGGCGCGCTGGTGCCGCCCCTGTGCGCTCGGCTGTGCGCTCCCCGCCGTGCATCACGCTCGCTGAGGCAGCGCCACCACGTTGCCGCCGGTCGCCTTCGCCCGTGCAATCGCTCCTTCGCGTTCGATATGGTCGCTGATGCGCTGAGTCTCAGGATAGAGATATTGCAGGCGGGAGGTTTGCAGATAGTGCCGCGCCGTGATGCCCTCGGGCACATGGTTCGTCAGCAACTCACACTTGAAATACTCGACGTCGCAGGCTGAGAAGCCGACCGTGATATAGGTGCGGCGCATGTCGTGGGCTGACAGACCGTCCATGCCCAGCGCCTTGCGGACCCGCTCAAACGGCGCACGGGGATCAGCGACGTAACCGCACTTCGCCCGCGACGGGAACACGAACGGGCTATCCCCCTTCCCCAGCTTCTTCGCTTCATCTGCCAGCCTACGGCGCTCTTTGAGCAACGCGACCGCCTGCGTGGAAAGCGGCAGCCAGATAGCGTTGCCGGTCTTCGTGTCCTCCTCGCGGAGGTGCCACCAGCAATTGGCGGGGTTGTCGTCGAAGTGAACCCGATCCCAAGTGAGCGAACCGGCTTCGGTCTTGCGGGCGCCGGTCAGGAATAGGAAGCGCGCGAAATCTATGGCTGCAAGCGCGTCGGTGTTCTTCGGTGCCAGCCGCATTTCGTCCAGCGCATACCAAGCCTTGCCGATGTTATGCAGTTCGACATGGCGGGTGCGCGGTTCAAAGGTCTTCCAATCGTCCTGCGCCATCGCCTTCACCGGATTCACTGGAATGAGCGGCGACCCGTCTGCACGCGGGTAACGGCGGTTTGCGAAATTGATGAGAGTCCGCAGGGTAACGAGCGAGATTTGCGCTTGTCCGGGCGCTGGGCGACCGTCGATACCGCTTTCGCACATTTCCCGGTGACGTTGGCGGCAGTCTTCAAT
>JAEZCS010000080.1 GCA_023433445.1 Pseudomonadota bacterium
GCGTCCAGCGGGGCAAGTGCGAGGGCAATGCCGGAAGCCAAGCCCGAAGCGCCCGACGACAGGCGCACTCCAGCGCAATAATGTCCAAGCAGCGCGAGGTCCTCGTCGCAGATGGCATCCGCGATGACGGCGGTGATGCCCGCCTCGCGGCGTTTGGCCATCGCTTCGGCGGCCTTTCCGCTACAAAGGGTTTCGCGCGGCAGAAGCCCAACTGTGCCGTGCATCTGGCGTTGCAAGATGCGAACAAGGTCGGCGTCGAGCATCGGATTGAGTGGGTGATCGCGCATGGTGGATTCGTTCAGCAGCCGATCGCCGACGAACAAATGTCCCTGATATACGGTGCGGCCAGTCGCAGGAAAGGCCGGGCAGGCGATGACAGCTTCCACTCCCAGGTCCGCCGCCATGGCTTCCAGCACCGGCCCGATATTGCCAGCATCGGTCGAATCGAACGTAGAGCAATATTTGAAATAGTACCGCTCGCAGGCAGCGCTCCTCAGCCATCGCAAGGCTGCAAGCGACTGCTCCACTGCGGCATCCGGGGCAATGGAGCGCGATTTGAGCGCGATGACGACCGCGTCAGCCTCTGGAAGGTCCGCACCGTCCGGTGTTCCGAATAGCAGCGACGTCCGTAATCCCCGGCTCGCCAGTTCGTTGGCCAGGTCGGTCGCGCCGGTAAAGTCGTCGGCAATACATCCCAGTAGCATCACAACCCCTTCCGCCGCCGCATTGACACATATGAACTTGTCTGACAACCAGACAGCTATGGAAAAGGGGAATGCTATGACTGGGGAGCGCGCTGATCAGGCGCAGGCAGACGGGGTGTACCGCAAGGTCAAGTGGCGGCTCGTCCCGTTCCTGATGGTTTGCTATGTCGTCGCCTATCTTGACCGCGTGAATGTCGGTTTCGCGAAGCTGGGCATGTCCGGTGAGCTCCGCATCGGCGAAGCTGCATATGGACTTGGCGCGGGCATCTTCTTTATCGGTTATTTCCTGTTCGAAATTCCAAGCAACATGGCGCTCCACCGGTTCGGCGCGCGGCGCTGGATCGCCAGGATCATGATCAGCTGGGCTGTGTTCTCCGCCGGCTGCGCCTTTATCGAGGGCCCAATCTCCTTTTACGTGCTGCGCTTCTTTCTTGGCGTCGCCGAAGCCGGCTTCTTCCCCGGCATCATTCTCTATTTGAGCTATTGGTTTCCTTCATCCCGTCGCGGCGAAATCATCGCCCTTTTCATGGTCTCCATCCCGCTCGCCGGGATCGTCGGAGGGCCATTGTCCGGTTTGATCATGGAAGGAATGGATGGTGTAGGCGGTTGGAGTGGCTGGCGGTGGATGTTCCTGATCGAGGCCTTGCCCGCTATCGTGCTGGGCTGCCTTGTGCCGCGCATGCTGCCCTCGAGGCCTGCCGAAGCACATTGGCTCGGTGACGGCGAACGCGGTCGGATCGAGCAGGACCTTGCCGCCGACGAGCCCGAGGGCGTGCGTCATCACGCGCGCATCCGCGACGTCTTCGGCGACCCGCAGATCATGCGACTGGCTTTGATCTACTTCGGCTGCATCATGGGCCAATATGGCTTTACGTTTTGGTTGCCGACCATGATTGATGACATTTCGGGCGGTTCACCTTTGGTTGTCGGGTTGTTTTCGGTGCTTCCCTATGCCTGCGCCGCCGCTGCAATGCTGCTCGTCGGGCGCAGTTCGGATCGTACTGGCGAACGCCGATGGCATCTCGTTCTGCCCTTGCTGGTCGGCGCGGGCGCGCTTATCTTGACGCCAATGGCGCAAAATCCTGTACCGGCGATCGCCCTGTTATGCCTTGCTGCGGCATCCACGCTTACCGCCAGCCCGCTCTTCTGGAACCTTCCAACCGCGTTCCTGCGCGGCAGCGCGGCTGCGGTAGGGATCGCCGCAATCAACTCGGTCGGGAACCTGGCGGGCTTTGCCAGTCCGCTGCTGATTGGATGGATCAGCGGAACGACGGGGAGCCGGGCCGCCGCCACGGCGATACTGGGCGTTATATTGATCATCGCCGCCCTTGCGGTCTTTGCCGGACCGCGATCTCCGGGCAAAGCTGCCCTTGTGTCGCAGTGATGGCAAAGCTGGATTGGATAGATAGAGCGATGGAAGGTCGGATCAGGCCCTTCGATGATGAGTAAGTCAGGGCGCGGCCCCGCTCTCCCGTTCAACAGCTCTGATCACCATAGCGGGCGGCGTTCGCAGTGGATAGCGGGGCTCATGGTCGAGCATATCGAAAGCCATGACCTCCTCCCCGGCGCGAAGCTGCCGTCGGAAAATGCCCTGGCCCAGCGTTTCAGCGTAAGCCGCTCGGTCATTCGCGAGGCTATCGCCATGCTCCGCGCGGAGGGGCGCGTGGAGACAATTCAGGGCAGCGGCGCCTTTGTCCGTCTCCCTGATGCCGGTGGGCCGGAGTTGGACACCCTGACCCGGTCATCGGTGAAATCGCTGATCGATCTTATCGGCGTGCGACGCGTGGTTGAGAGCGAGATCGCGGCGATTGCGGCGGAGGAAAGGACGCGCGAGACCATGGCGGCGATTGATCGAGCGTTGGATCGACTGCGACGCGCGCAAGACGCTGGAGCGCTCGGTGTTATCGAAGACCGCGCCTTTCATGCCAGCATCGCCGACGCATGCGGCAATGACTATTGGCGCAAGGTTGTCCAGACGCTCGCGCGGCCCATCGAGGTGGCAATCGGAGTGACAAGGTCGAACGAGGCGCTCAGCGGCGATTTCGTACGTGCAGTGGACGAAGAACATGGCGCTATTCGCGATGCGATCGCCGCTGGTGATCCCGAACAGGCCCGCGTGGCAGCGGTACGGCATATGGAATGCTCCACCCAGCGGATCTTAAGCGCTGACCGTGCTTTCTGGAGCGCAGGCGGCGGCGGCATTTCCCGCCTAAATCAAGCCGACTGAATTACTGGGAGAGTTTGACCGTGGAAGTGGCCGCCACTGCGCGATAGAGCAGAGCTTCACCGACTATCGGGGCGGCGAGGCAGAACGATAGAAAATGACTTTTTCGATGATGCTCGTTAAGGACATCTTCCGTGCATCAGATGCGTCGCCTCGTCCTGGCCAATAGGCCTATTGCCTGCATGGTCATCGCACTCGCGTTGCTGATGAAAATTCTCGTACCCGCAGGGTTCATGCCGACGATATCCGATGGCCAGGTCGTTGTCAGCATGTGTTCAGGCATGGGTCCGAAGACGATGGTCATCACTATCCCCGGTGTCGAACAGAAATCGGACATTGGCAGCCATCAGGGCACAATGGAAAAGCCGTGCGCCTTCGTTGGCCTGTCTGCCTCATCTCTGTCCGCTGCCGGCCCGCTTCTGTTAGCGACCGCGATCCTGTTCGTTCTGACGCAGGGAACGCGCCCGCAGGTTCGACCAGCTGCGGCCGCACCGCCCTATTTGCGCCCGCCGCTGAGAGCTCCGCCGCTCAACTGATTTTCCAGCGTCAAATAGGCGGACGTTAGCGAATCCGTTCGCGTCGTCTCCGCCTGCACCGCATATCCGCATCGGCACGGCCGCTCCCGGCCGCAATCGGGCAATGACGCCTCGTCTGCCCGGACATCAAGACACTAAGGAAGAATCGTGACGACATCCATCATCGCGCTGGCTGCTTCGCGCTGGCTGCTTCGAGCCGAGGGCCGTTACATCACAGATGGGGACTGCACCGCTCCCTTGGCCATGGGCGGCAGCGCCAGCACCGCTTCGAAGATTTTCAGTTCAGGCCGGGCATTATTCGCCGGAGCGCGCTTCACATGGTAATGCCCACCAAGCCCGTTCCAGCGCCAGCAAGCGCGGCCTATCTCACAGTTTGGCGTTGGCACTTCTATACCGGCCTGTTCGTATTGCCCTTCATTCTGATCCTTTCGATCACGGGATCGATCTACCTGTTCAAGCCCCAGATCGATCGTTGGGAGGAGCGGGTCTATCAGGGGCTTGCCATGTCGGATGCCGTGTCGCCCGACAGGCAACTCACTGCCGCCCTCGCCGCAAACCCGGCGATGCGGTTCAACTATTACCGCCTGCCCGAGCGCCCAGGCGACGCGGCGATGATCCACATGATCGGGTCTGACGGTGCGCAGCGTGATGTCTTCGTCTCGCCGCAGGGCACGGTGCTTGGCACTCGCGATCCGAACGCCAAAATTTCGGAGACAGTCGCGCGCATCCATGGCTCGTTGCTGATCGGTACCTGGGGCGACTGGCTGGTCGAACTGGCGGCGAGCTGGACGATCGTCATGATCCTGACCGGCCTCTATCTTTGGTGGCCGCGGCCATTCCGACTTGCCGGCACGCTGTGGCCGCGCCTGTCGCTCAAAGGGCGGGCGCTGCTCAAGGACGTCCATCGCGTTACCGGCTTTTGGATTGCAGGGCTGGTGCTGATGATGCTGGTGAGTGGCCTACCCTGGGCGGGTGCTTGGGGAAGTGCTTTCAAATGGGCGCGAGCCGAGCTGGGCGTAATGAAGGGGCCCCAGGACTGGAAGACTGGCGTCAAAGGCGACCATGCCGAGCATCACTCGGTTATACCGAACCCCCCGATGCTGCGGGCGGCAGGGCTGCCGTTGTCCGTATTTGTCGGAAAGGCGCGCGACCAACATCTCGCTTTTCCTGCGCTAGTGCTACCGCCGCACGTCCCGACGCGCTTTGGTCCGCCGACCGGCAATGAATGGACCATCAAGTCCGAAGCGCAGAACCGGTGGCTGGGACGTCAGGTGACTTACGATCCCGTTACTGGCGCCGAGACTGGTCGACGCGGCTTCGCCGACCAGCATGTGATCGACCGCATCGTGAACACCGGTGTCGCTTGGCATGAAGGTCAACTTTTCGGCTGGGTCAACCAGTTGGTCGGCGTGCTAACGGCCATCGCATTGGTGGGGATCAGCATCCTCGGCGTTGTAATGTGGCTGAAACGCCGCCCGCAAGGCAGCATCGGTGAGCCGCCTGCGGTGGCTGGGAGAGGCAGGCCGTGGATGATCGCGGCGCTGATCGCGCTGGCGCTGCTGCTGCCTCTGTTTGGCGCATCGTTGCTGATCCTGATGATTATCGACCGGCTATTTGGTCGCCGCGGCCAGCCAATCAAATCTCTGCAAAGCTGAAAGCGGATGCTCGACAGTGAGCGCTGCGGAAGACGGTTTAATACCTGAAACAATCGCGCGGACGAATGAGGCATGTCTCACGGCGGTGCTCCAAACCCGGCATAGGCCTGGAGCACCGACCGATTTACGCTTATGTCGTCCGCTTCGGAGCTTCGCCAACCATCAGTGCCGCTTGCGCCTTTGACAGGCCGTCGCCATCGATGCTGATTGTGGCAACGCCCGCTTCTCCAGTTGGTCGGAGCACTGCCAATGCGCGTCCGTGCCATGTTTTCGCGACAGGCTGGCGAAAGCTGGCAACCCCCCGAGGATTGGCATTGCCAAATGCCACCAGTTCTACTGGGCCGGATATATTTGCCCGAAGGACATGAACGGCATCGGGCACAATCCTTCCAGACTTGTCGAGGATCTCGATCGTCACATAGGCTAGCTGGTTTCGGTTGGTCGTGATCCGCTTGCGATCGGCCTTCAGGCGCAGCGCGGCCGGCTCGCCTACCGTCTCCAACTTGCGGCGGCCGATCTGCTTGCCACCCGCGAAAGCGGTGACCTGCAGCGTGCCGGGCTCATAGGGCACATTCACCTGCGTTATCGCACCCTTGTCAGTTTCGACGGCCTGATCGGCGATAAGGCGGCCATTCAGTTCGACCCTGAGTCTTTCTGCACGAGAAAATATCGCGACGGAGAGATTCTGGCCCTCGGCGCCCGGCCAGGTCCAGCTTTGCAGTTCGTCGCGCCAGCCCCACAGGAACGGCGTTTCCTTCTTACCTTCGGGAATAGGTCGCTGGACTGCAATCTCCAATGGGCTGAGGCCCCAGACGACATCGCGGGCCAGCGACTGCGGTTTCTGCTGGCCGATCAGGTCGATGTCGCCACAGCCCGCGCCGACCCAGGGATATTCGGCTTCACCCCGCATGTCGCCGCTCAGACCCGTGCGCGCAATCCCCGCTTCACCCAGATAATCCATCGCCGTCCATACGAAATCGCCGATCAGATAAGGCAATTTCTCCGTCAGTCGCCAAGCTCTGTCGACGTCCTTGGGGAAGCTTTCCGTTCCGACCATGACACGATCGGGGAACTTGGCGTGGTCGCGCTCGTAGGAAGAGAGCTTGTAATTATAGCCTGATGCGTCGAGGAATTGATACGCCGCCTGATCCGGTTTGCCGTCGGGACCGGTAACCTCCGGCCCCGGGCTGCCGGGGACTGCCTGCGTCACGGGGCGCGTCGGATCGAGACGACGGGTTTCTTCGGCCAGCATCTTCGCCGTGTTCACACCATCCGGCTCTCCCCGCTCCGGGATTTCATTGCCGATGCTCCACATGAAAATGCTGGGATGATTGGCGCTGCTGCGTATCATCGAGGTCAGGTCTCGCTTCCACCAGCCGTCGAAATAGAGGCTGTAGTCGTCCGGGTTCTTGGCCACCCGCCACATGTCGAAGCTTTCTTCCATCACCAGCATGCCCAACCGGTCACAGGCAGCGAGGAAGGCGGGGGAGGAAGGGTTGTGCGACGAACGCACGGCGTTGAACCCCCTGGCCTTCATCAACTCGACTTTGCGCTCTTCGGCCCGGTCAATGGCAACCGCGCCAAGCATACCGTTGTCATGGTGGATGCATCCCCCACGAAGCTTGTAGGGTTTGCCGTTGATCCGCAATCCGTTGACGGCGTCGATTTCAATCGTTCGGAAGCCAAGCGGGGCGGTCATGCGATCGACAGTCTTGCCAGCTGCGACCAACAGGCATTCGACTTCGTACATGGCCGGGCTTTCAGGCGACCAGAGGTTGGGCCGAGCGACCTGAAGCTGCGCAGGGGAATCAACCGGACTGCTGCCTTCCGTGACGATCTTGCCAGCAGCGTCGCGAATACGGGTTCGGATCATACTGCCCGACGCGGCGTTCGCGGTTCGGGCGACGATCTGGACGGTCGCGGCGTCTGCCGTGATTACCGGCGTCGTGATCGTCAGGCCCCATTGTTCGAACCGCGCGGCGCGCAGGATGTTCAACCGGACGTGCCGGTAGATGCCGGAACCCGAATACCAACGGCTATTGCGGCCGATATTCGCGACCCGCACCGCCAGCACATTCTGCCCGGAGGGGTCTAGATGGGGCGTCAGATCGACGACGAAGGCGGTGTAACCGTGGCGATGCTCCGCCACGAACTTGCCATTGAGCCAGACTTGCGCGTTCATATAGACGCCATCGAACTCCAGCTCGACATGCGCGTCCGAGGCAAGATGGGGCAAGGTGAAGTGCTTGCGATACCAGCCTATCCCTCCCACAGTGAAGCCTGTCGGCGCACCGCTTGCGCTATGCGAATAGGCCAGGTTGTCATTAAGTCGTGCGTCGAACGGTCCGATCAAGAGCGGCGACTTGGTAGGCTTCTGCCAGAGGGGTGCGGTATCGGCCTCACGTATGACGCCGTTCAATGCGGGATCGCTTCCCGGCAGATCCTCGATACTCCAGTCATGTGGCAGATCAAGCGAGCGCCAGCTGCCGTCGTTGAACGCACTGGCCGCCAGCCCTTCGCCATCGCCTCTGTAAAAACGCCAATTGCCGTCGAATGGCTGCCCGCGCAGATCAGCTTGATGTCGCTCGGACGGGGTGCGCAGGGGTGCAGCGGATAAAGAGGAGGTAAAACCGAGCGCTCCCGCGGCGGTCGATACCCTTAAAAGCATCCGTCGCGAGAGAATCATGTCGTTACTGGCACTCATCAGTCTTCCTTCCGTTGCGACGGCTCTCAGCCCCGCCTTATTGTTTCGATTTAGGGTGTTGGATCTTGGCCAGGGCCGCTGTCCGTGCGCAGATCGGATAGCCCCATGTCTTGTAAAGCGAGGCGCAATAGCTCTTCCATCGCCACGCGCGCGCGGACTGGATCAGCCGCCGCTATCGCCTCGAATACCGCAAGATGATCGGCATAGGATTGGCGGGGATCAGGACTTCGATCCTGCTTGAAGCGCGTCGTCCACGTTACTGCGGACTCAACCGAACTGGAGAGCGAGGCGAGCAACTCATTACCCGCAGCTTGAAGAATAGTGCTGTGGAAGCGCTGATCGGCGGCCCGGCCCTCAACCGTTCCAAGTCCCTCTGTGCGCATGATTTCCAGCGCCTCACGCATCTGATGAACATGGTCCTCCGATCGTCGCGTCGCGGCCATGGCGGCGGCGGGTGGTTCAATCAGGCCGCGCAGTTCGAACAACTCCCGAACGAAGCGCGGTTCGGGCTTGCCAGAAAGAAACATCCAGGCGAGCAGATCAGGGTCGAGCATGTTCCATCTGGCACGAGGCGTGACGTACGTACCGGCCTTCGGACGACTTTCCAGCAGCCCCTTGGCAGTGAGAATACGAATTGCCTCGCGATAGGCCGTCCGGGAGACCTTCAGCGCTTCTGACTCCTGAATCTCTCCTCCCAGGCCGTCGCCCGGCAGGTAGCGGCCAGAAAGAATGGCGACGCCCAGCTGGCGCGCGAGGGACTGGTGGATCCGCAGGCCCGTTATCTGCTCGTGCGGTTTCTGTTCCTTCATCATCGCTCCCTTCAGTCGTGGAAGGGCTCTGTAAGGATGTTCTCGCTGCAGAGAAAAGCATCCGCTACGAGGCGAAGTGGAGCAACATCCGCATCGCTGTCGCCCGCGGCTATCAACGCTGCGAATGTCGCGTAGAGAGAGGGATATTCTGCTTCTTCGCCGCCGGGTTGCGCATCGCCGTTGATGGAGAGACTGTTGCCGCCATGGCTAAGAGCAAGAGTTCCGTCCTGGGCTTCGACAATGATGTCCCAGCTTTGCGGGCCCGTCTGTCGCCAGTCAAACTCGGCCGACACAGGCACACCGGCGCTTGTCTCCATTTTGAGGCTAGCTGCAATCGGTGCCTGACGGTTTGACGGGGTTTCCAAACGAGCGCCAAGGATACGCACCGGTTCCGACAGGATTTCCGTCAGGATCGACAATGCGTTGATACCGGGATCGAATACGCCGAAACCGCCGGGCTGCCAGATCCAGTCCTGCCCGGGGTGCCAGTGGCGCACATCCTCTTTCCAGATGACCTGGACGGAGCGGAGATCCCGTGCCGCGATCCAGGATTTTGCGCGTGCGACACAGGCTGCGTGACGGGAATGCCATGCTGCCATCAGCGTGACTTGCTGCTCAGCCGCTAAAGCGATGAGCGCTTCGACTTCGGACAGCGTCGCGCCGGGTGGCTTTTCCATGAACACGCTCTTGCCGGCAAGCAGGGCTGATCGTGCCGCTGCAAAGCGGACCTGAGGAGGCTGGCACAATATGACGGCGTCCAGGCTTGGCTCGCCCGCGAGCATTGCATCGATGTCATGGTAGTTGCGGACGCCCGGCATCGTTGCGTTCCGGCTGGCGACCGCGACGAGCGCAAAGTCAGGGTTCGCCGCAATGGCGGGTATATGCTGGTCCTGGGCGATCTTGCCGTAGCCGACGAGGCCGAGTTTCACCGGGTTGCTCATAGTGCTTTCACCACGGCCAACCCTTGGTCCGCAGCGCGGACGAGGGGGTTGCGAGCGGGAATGGTGAAGCAGTCCGCCGCAACTTCGAATATGTCGCCAACCTCTGTCTCGACCTTGTCGGTGAAGGAGAGGGTGGCCGTGCCGAAGAAGTGCACATGCACATCGCCGGGCCGCCGGAATTGCGGATATTTGAAGTGATGATGCTCCAGATTAGCGATGCTGTGCGACATGTTCGCCTCGCCGGAGAGGAACGGTTTCTCCCACAGCGTCTCGCCTCCACGAACGATGCGGCTGGTGCCACGAACGTCGATCGGGAGATCGCCCAGCAGCAACTCCGGCCCAAGAGCCGCCTGCCGCAATTTGCTGTGTGCCAACCAAAGATAGTTGACCCGCTCTGTCACATGGTCGGAGAACTCGTTGCCAATCGAGAAGCCGAGGCGGTACGGCGTTCCATCCTTACCGTTGAGATAGATACCCGCGATTTCAGGTTCTTCCCCCCCATCGCCTGCGAAGGATGGCATGACGAGAGGCGCTCCGGGCGAAACCAGGATGGACCCATCGCCCTTGTAGAACCATTCGGGCTGCACGCCCTCTTCTTCCGGACCCGGCTTGCCGCCTTCCTCTCCCATCAGGAACATGCGCATGCTGTCGGTCGCTTGCCCGGCGGCCGCTGCCTTGTGCATCTTGTCGCGTCCCTCGGCTGATCCGAGGTGGGTAAGACCAGTGCCGCTGATAAGGAGGTGGGCCGGATCGTCATGATCGATGGGAGGCAGCAGCGTCACCTCGTCCAAAGTCATCGGGTCGGATAGCAGCAGCGCTGTCCGATCGGTCAGCGTGGTTCCGCTTTCGATGGCTTCGAGCGCAAGCTGGCGGATCGATCCAACACCGATGAGACGGCGCGCAGCACCGTCCGCATCCAGTGCAGCGACGCCGCGCGCGCCGTCCCGAGTGAACTGCAGAAGCGACCGGATCATGCTGCTTCTCCCTTGCCATTCACACGGCGCGGCAGCTTCCATGGATTTGCATGTTGCAGGGGAGGCGGCAGCAAGGCGTCGGGAATGTCCTGATAGCAGACCGGTCGCAGAAAGCGCATCATTGCCAGCGTGCCGACCGAGGTGGTGCGGCCGTCGGTGGTTGCTGGATATGGACCGCCATGCACCATCGCCCAGGTGACCTCCACGCCCGTTGGCCAGCCGTTGGCCAGCACGCGCCCCACCTTGGCGGACAGCAGCGGCAGGATGCGGGCGGCGTCCGCCTCATCCTCCGGGTCGAGATGGATGGTCGCGGTGAGTTGCCCTTCCAGATGCTGGATCGCTCGCGCCATCGCTTCCATATCCGCACAGCGGATTACGACGGATGATGCACCGAACACCTCTTCGCCAAGGGATGGATCGCTGGCAAATGCATCGGCGCTGGTGGCGAAGAGCGCCGCGGAACCGATGAGGGGCCGATCTGCCGCCGACGCCAGCAATTCCGCGTTGGGGTTTGCCTTAAGCGCTGCCACACCCTTGGCATAGGCATCGCCGATATTTGGTGTCAGCATCACCTGCGTCGGGGCCGCGACCACCGCCCCGGCTGCGGCTGCAAGGAAGCAGTTCAGATCTGGACCATCAATGGCAATGACTAGGCCCGGATTAGTGCAAAACTGTCCCGCGCCCATTGTGAGGGACGAAACGAATGCCGATGCCAGCGCCTCGCCCCGCGTCCGCAGCGCGCCCGGCATCAGCACGACCGGATTGATGGCGCTCATCTCCGCGTAAACCGGGATTGGTTCGGGGCGCTTGGCGGCGATGGCAGCCAGCGCCAGCCCGCCGGATCGCGATCCCGTAAAGCCGACCGCCTTGATGCGGGGGTCGGCGACCAGTGCGCGACCTAGATCATTGTCGGTGCCTGGCAGATAGGAGAAAGTGCCGGGATGCAGACCACAGGCCGCGACGGCACGACTGATGGCGCGCGCCACCAACTCGCCGGTTGCAGGGTGAGCGGGATGACCCTTGACCACGACCGGGCATCCAGCCGCAAAGGCGGAGGCTGTGTCACCACCTGCGACGGAGAACGCCAGTGGGAAGTTGGACGCGCCGAACACTGCCACAGGTCCTAGCGGCACGTTCATGCGACGCAGGTCCGCCCTGGGCGGTGCGCGGTCCGGCAGAGCGGGATCGACCGTGACGTCGAGCCACAGCCCCGCGCGCACTTCTGACGCGAACAGTCGCAGCTGGTTGACCGTCCGTCCACGCTCTCCCTCAAGCCGGGAGCGAGGCAATCCCGTTTCCGCCATGGCATCGACGATCAGCCTGTCGCCGATTCCCTCGATCTCCATCGCGATCGCTTCAAGGAAGCCGGCGCGGGCATCCAGCGGCAAAGTCGCGAAGGGTTCAGCAGCCGCCGCCGCCAGAGCGCAGGCGTCGGAAACATCTTCGGCGCTGGCACTGGAAAAGGATTGCGCGCGCGACTGACCACTTGCCGCGTCAATCCCTACGAACTTCGGATCGCGTTGGCGGCGTTCACCACCGATGAAAATGCTTCCGTCAATCACGAATGGATCTCCGCTATCAATGATTGTCGCGCGGCAGCCCGCGCGTCTGTGCGATCCGCTGGAAGCTTTCCGCTCCCTCCAGGATCGCGCCGGTTTCCATCTGCCCGACAAGGCCTCGCTGAATTTCCTGCCAAGGCGTTTGAGAGGGCGGGAAGGCGTAGCCGCCGCTTGCAGCGAGCGCGCTGCGGCGTTCAGCCAAATCGGCGTCGGGGATCAACACGTCCGCCGTGCCGCGCTTCAGGTCGATGCGTACTCGGTCGCCGCTCCTGAGCAGAGCCAGCCCTCCCATGGCCGCCGCTTCGGGCGACGCGTTGAGAATGGACGGGCTGCCGGAGGTGCCAGATTGCCTCCCGTCCCCGATGCAGGGCAGGGCATGGACACCTTCGCGCAAGAGATAGGCGGGCGCGCGCATGTTCACGACTTCAGCAGCGCCGGGATAGCCGACGGGACCTGCGCCGCGCATGACCAGCAGCGTTTCCGTGGTGATTCCCTCGTCAGGATCGTCGATGCGGGCGTGATAATCCTCCGGTCCGTCGAACACGATCACCGGCCCTTCGAACGCATCGGGATCATTTGGATTGGACAGATAGCGGGCGCGGAACTCGGGAGAAATCACGCTGGTCTTCATGATGGCGCTGTCGAACAGATTGCCGGAGAGCACGATGAAGCCCGCCTCCTCCCGCAACGGTCGGTCGAAGGGGCGAATGACATTCTCATCCTCGATGGCGGCGTTCCGGCAGTTTTCTCCGATGCTGCGACCGTTGACCGTCATCGCATCCTCGTGGATGAGACCTTGCTGCATGAGTTGGTTGACCACCGCCGGAACGCCGCCAGCGCGATAATAATCTTCACCCAGATATTCGCCCGCGGGCTGCAGGTTGACCAGCAACGGCACCTTATGGCCGTGGCTCTGCCAGTCACGAATATCCAGGGAAACGCCCATGTGGCGGGCGATGGCGGCAAGATGGATCGGCGCGTTGGTGGAGCCGCCGATAGCCGAGTTGACGACGATCGCATTCAGGAACGCTTCTCGCGTCAGAATGTCCGACGGCTTCAGGTCCTTTTGCACCATCTCCACGATGCGCAGCCCGGTGTGATAGGCGCTTTCCTGTCTGTCGCGATAGGGTGCCGGAATCGCCGCCGATCCGGGCAGTGACATGCCAAGCGCCTCCGCCAGGCTGTTCATCGTGGTCGCTGTGCCCATGGTATTGCAATAGCCGGTTGAGGGCGCAGACGATGCGACGAGGCGAATAAAGCCTTCGTCGTCTATCTCGCCTGCGGCGAGCAGCTCTCGCGCTTTCCACACGATCGTGCCGGACCCCGTGCGCTCGCCCTTGTGCCAGCCGTTGAGCATGGGGCCGACCGACAGGGCGATGGCCGGAAGGTTGACCGTGGCAGCGGCCATCAAGCAGGCAGGCGTCGTCTTGTCGCAGCCTATGGTCAGGACCACGCCGTCTAGCGGATAGCCATAAAGCACTTCGACCAGACCCAGATAGGAAAGGTTGCGGTCGAGGCCGGCCGTTGGCCGCTTGCCGGTTTCCTGAATAGGATGCACCGGAAACTCAATGGCGATGCCTCCTGCCTCCCGAATGCCCTCCCGGACGCGTTCCGCCAGGACGAGATGATGGCGGTTGCAAGGTGACAGGTCGCTGCCGGTCTGCGCGATGCCAATGATGGGCTTGCCACTTCGCAGCTCTTCGAAGGTCAGGCCGAAGTTGAGATAACGCTCCAAATAGAGCGCAGTCATGTCGACATTGTCCGGATTGTCGAACCACGCGGTGGAACGCAGCGGTCGGGGTACGGACGGTTTTTCGGTCATGGAGGTCGCTCTGCTCGCTTTATGCGGGGTGGCTTGCGGTCAGCGGCATATACTCATACCAGATATACTCATACAAGAGGAAGATGAATGGCGCAGATTCGTCGAGGGGGCCTTGGCATTGATCGGGGGCGGCGTGCGGGGTTCGGGCAGCCGATTTTGCACCAGATCCGGAGCACTGATCGTTATGAAATTTAGTTGCCTTAAAAATTCGCCGGTTTATAGATCTTCGCTTTCTGATCGTTGGGCGGGGGTGGCCGTGAATAGTGTAGTGAAGAGCGTTTGCTGCCTCGGCAGCCAGCTATCGTGCGGATGGCAAATATGAACGCGGTCCTGCCGGTCGCCAATGCCCCCGTCACCGGGGCTCGCGGGCTGCGCGTGCGCCTGTTCATCATGATGGCGCTGCAAATAGCTGTGTGGGGAGCCTGGGCGCCCAAGCTGTTCCCCTATATGGCCATGCTCGGCTTCACCGCGAGCCAGCAGGCGCTGGTCGGCAGTTGCTGGGGCATCGCGTCGATCCTCGGCATCTTCTTTTCCAACCAGTTCGCCGACCGCAATTTCGCAGCCGAGCGGATGCTGGCGTTCAGTCATGCGGTCGGCGGCGCTTGCCTGCTGGGCGCGGCCTTTTCGGCTACATTCCTTCCCTTCTTCCTATTTTTCCTCGGGTATAGCCTGCTTTACGTGCCGACGCTGTCGGTCGCCAATACGATCAGCTTTGCCAACCTGCGCGATCCGGCTCGCGACTTCGGCAAGGTCCGCATGGGCGGCACCGTCGGCTGGGTCATTGCCAGCTGGCCGTTTATTTTCTTGCTGAGCGCCCAGGCGGACGTGACGCAGGTGCGGTGGATTTTCGTGGTGTCGGCCATCATATCCTTTGCAATGGCGCTGTTTTCCCTCACGTTGCCCCACACGCCGCCGTGCCGGGACCGTCATTCGGATTCGCTTGCCTGGCGTGAAACGTTCAGCCTGCTGCGGCGGCCAGCCATTTTAATACTGTTCATCGTCACCTTCATCGATTCCGTGGTCCACAACGGCTATTTCGTCGTGTCCGACGCCTTTTTGACCAACCGGGTGGGCATTGCGGGCAATCTGTCGATGGTCGTGCTGAGCCTTGGCCAGGTTGCCGAGGTGGTGACGATGGGCGTGTTGGGAGCCGTGCTTGCCCGGCTAGGCTGGCGCACAACGATGATTGTCGGCATTCTGGGCCATGCCGCGCGGTTCGGTGTCTTTGCGTTGTTCCCTGACAGTGTGACGGCGGTGGTCGCGGTTCAGTTGCTGCATGGCGTCTGCTACGCCTTCTTCTTTGCAACCGTATACATCTTCGTCGATGACGCCTTTCCAAAGGATGTGCGGGTGAGCGCGCAGGGGCTTTTCAACCTGTTGATCCTGGGCGTCGGCAATGTGGTCGCCAGCTTCCTGTTCCCGATGCTGGTCGCGCGGCTGACCATCCGTCCGGGAACCGCGCTGGTCCCGCCTGAGGTCGATTATTCGACCCTGTTCATGGTGCCGACGGGGCTTGCTTTGTTTGGCGCGCTACTGCTGGCGGTTGCCTTTCGCCCCGCTCAGCGAGGCCCCGCGCCGGTACCGAAATCGGAGGATAGCTGACTCATGACCGGTGCAACACGCCCGATCCGCCTTGCCATGGTTGGAGGCGGCCCGGATGCCTTCATCGGCCCGGTTCACAAGATGGCTGCCGAACTGGATGGCCGCTTCCGCCTTGTCGCGGGCGCGTTCAGCCGTGATGCGGAAAAATCGCGGGGTGCTGCGCGAGGCTGGTCGCTGGACGAAGCGCGGGGATATCCCGACTTCGAGACCATGATCGCTCAGGAGGCGGGCCGCGAGGACGGGGTAGAGGCTGTAGCGATCGTCACCCCTAATCACCTTCATCTGCCCGTCGCGCGGGCGGCTTTGGCGGCGGGACTGCATGTCATCAGCGACAAGCCCGCCACGGCGACCCTGGCCGAGGCGCTGGAGTTGCGGGACATCGTCGGGTCGGCGCGCGCGCATTATGCGCTGACCTATACCTATACTGGCTATGCCATGATCCGTCAGGCGCGGGAGATGGTGGAGCGGGGCGACATCGGCCGGGTGCGCAAGGTGGTCGTGGAATATAGCCAAGGCTGGCTCGCCACGGGCGACGATGCGAGCAACAAGCAGGCCGCCTGGCGCGTCGACCCCCATCTCGCGGGTGCGGGCGGATGCAGCGGCGACATCGGCGTCCATGCCTTCGATCTGGTGGAGTTCGTCACCGGGCTGCGGGTCGAGAGCCTGTGCGTCAGCCTGTCGGCCCTGGTGGAGGGACGGGTGCTGGACGATGACTGCAACGCGCTGATGAAGCTGGAGGGCGGCGTGCCGGGCGTGCTGGTGACGTCACAGGTCGCGACCGGTGACCGCAACGGGCTGCGCCTGCGCGTCTATGGCGAAAAGGCGGGGCTGGACTGGAGCCATGAACAGCCCGATCGGTTGATCGTCAACCCGGCGGATGGCCCCACGCAGATTTTGCATAGCGGCGCGCCCTATCTTGGCGGCTCCAGCCTGGCGGCGTCCCGCCTGCCGACCGGCCATCCCGAAGGCTTTATCGAGGCGTTCGCTACGCTTTATCGCGATTTCGCCGACCTCATCCAAGGCCGGCCCCTCAGCGTGCCGTTGCCGGACATCGACAATGGCGTACGGAGCCTCGCCTTCGTGACAGCGGCGGTGCGTTCGAGCAGCAACGGGTCGGCTTGGGTTTCCATCGGAGACATGGCGTAATGAAGACCATCAAGGGACCGGGCATCTTCCTGGCGCAGTTCGTGGGTGACAAGCCGCCGTTCGATACGCTCGAAAACCTCGCCAATTGGGCCGCCGATCTTGGCTATGCGGGTCTGCAAATTCCCACCGGCGTGGGCGGGCTGTTCGACGTCGCGTTGGGCGCCGAAAGCCAGACCTATTGCGACGATGTGAAGGGCATGTTGGCGGATCGCGGACTCGCGATCACAGAGCTTTCCACGCATCTGCAGGGTCAGTTGGTGGCCGTTCATCCCGCCTATGACGCGCTGTTCGACGGGTTCGCGCCGCCGGAAGTAAGGGGTAATTCGGCCGCTCGGCAAGAATGGGCCGTGTCGCAGATGCGCGCCGCCGCCGTCGCCAGCCGGCGGCTGGGCCTTGACGCGCACGCTAGTTTCTCAGGCGCGTTGGCCTGGCCCTATGTCTATCCCTGGCCTCAACGCCCTGCTGGGCTGATCGAGGAGGCGTTCGCGGAGCTGGCGAAGCGCTGGCATCCGATCCTTGACGCGTTCGAGGATGCCGGGGTCGATCTCTGCTATGAAATCCACCCGGGGGAGGATTTGCATGACGGCGCGACGTTCGAGCGGTTCCTGGACGCTGTAGGCGACCATCCTCGCGCCAATATCCTCTATGATCCCAGCCATTTCGTCCTGCAACAACTGGACTATCTGGCGTTCATCGACCTTTACCATGAGCGCATCCGTGCATTCCATGTGAAGGATGCCGAGTTTCGTGCCGATGGCCGCTCGGGCGTCTATGGCGGCTATCAGGCTTGGGTCGATCGGCCCGGGCGTTTCCGCTCACCCGGCCATGGGCAGGTCGATTTCGGCGCCATCTTCTCCAAGATGGCAGCGAATGATTATCCCGGCTGGGCGGTGTTGGAATGGGAATGCGCGCTCCTCCACCCGGAGGAAGGGGCAAGGCAGGGCGCGCCGTTCATTCGCGACCATATCATCCGCGTGACCGATCGTGCGTTCGACGACTTTGCCGCAAGCGGCGTTGACGCGGACCGCAATCGGCAACTGCTCGGCCTGAAGCGCGCCTCGGCGGAAAATGGGGGTAGGGGATGAGCCTTTTCGCTACTACGAAGCGCCTGTCGCCAAAAATGGCGATCCTTGGCGCCCTTGGTCTCGCCGCCTGCACCACCGGAGGCGTCGCCACCCTCACAGGTTCCACGCAAGGGTCCGGGGTATCGCTGGGGCAGGATCAATCGGGCGACCACTTTTATGCGCTCGATCAGATTAAACCCGCCAACGTCGCTCAGCTGCAAGTCGCATGGACCTATGAAACCGGCGTGGGTGGATTGCAGACCACCCCGCTGTTTCGCGACGGGCGGCTCTATATCGTCACGCCAACCCAGCAGGTCGCTGCGCTCGACCCGGAAACCGGCGAGGAAATCTGGAAGTCCAGCGCGGCGGTGCGGGGGCAGCAGCCGGTTCGCGGCCTTTCCTATTGGCAGGAGGGGTCGGAGCGCCGGCTCTTTTCTTCCCTCGGCAGCACGCTGATCGCGCTCGACCCGGACAGTGGCAAGCCGATTGCGGGTTTCGGCAAGGATGGCGCCATCGACCTGCGCGAGAATCTGGGGCGCGATCCCGCGACGATGGCGACTTTCCTGACGTCGCCGGGGATGGTGTTCGGCGACCTCATCATCGTCGGTTTCCGCACATCGGAAACGCGCCCTGCCGCGCCGGGGACCATCCGCGCCTATGACGTGCGGACGGGGCAGTTGCGCTGGTCCTTCAATACCATTCCCCATCCCGGGGAGGTGGGGCATGAAAGCTGGCCCGAGGATGCTTGGAAGGACGCAGGCGGCGCCAATGCGTGGGCCGGGATGGCGCTCGATGAAAAGCGCGGGATCGTTTATGTGCCGACTGGATCGGCGGTGGACGACTTTTACGGCGCGGACCGCAAGGGCGACAATCTCTTCGCCAACTCGCTGCTGGCGCTCGACGCGCGCACCGGCAAGCGGCTTTGGCATTTCCAGGCTGTCCATCACGATTTGTGGGACCGCGACCTGTCCAGCCCGCCCGCACTGGTGACCGTGACGCGCAATGGTCGGCGCATCGACGCCGTCGTGCAACCGTCCAAGCAGGGCTTTCTCTATATCCTCGACCGCGTGACCGGAAAGCCGATCTTCCCGATTGAAGAGCGCCCCGTTCCGGCCAGCGACATGCCGGGCGAGTTCGCCTCTCCCACCCAGCCGTTCGCCACCACGCCCGCCCCGTTCGCGCGGCAGCGCCTGACAGCCGATATGCTGACCAAACGCACGCCGGAGGCGCACGAGGCGGCGCTGAAGGCCTTTGCGCAGATGCGGAGCGGGGGACCGTTCATCCCGTTCACGACGAAGGCGCCGACCGTGATGTTCCCCGGTTTTGACGGAGGGGCCGAATGGGGTGGTCCCGCGATCGATCGCAAGCGTGGGATCCTGTTCATCAACAGCAATGACATCGCCTGGACTGGCCAGCTTGCGGCCCGCAAGGCGACGCCTGCCGTCGCAACGGCAACACCAGCCCGAGGAGCCGGACTCTATCAGGAGCAGTGCGCGGCTTGCCATGGTCAGGATCTCAAGGGTTCGCCGCCCGCATTCCCGGGCCTGGTTGATGTGGGCAAGCAGCTGTCGGCGGCCAAAATCAACGAGATCATCCAGCTGGGGAGGGGACGTATGCCCGGCTTCCCGCAGATACCCGCTGCCGATCGCAGCGCGATCACGTCCTATTTGCTCGGCGAACAGGAACAGGCCGGCGCCTCGGACAAGCGGGAGGTTGCCGCCCCCGCCGATGCAAAGCCCGCGCGTTCGCCCTATTATCTGACCGGTTACCGCAAGTTTGTGGACATCGACGGCTACCCCGCCGTCGCGCCGCCCTGGGGTACGCTAAACGCCATTGATCTCAACAGCGGCAAATATCTCTGGAAGATTCCGCTGGGCGAATATCCCGAACTCGTCGCCAAAGGCGAGCCGCCGACCGGAAGCGAAAATTATGGCGGCCCGCTCATCACCAGTTCCGGCGTCTTGTTCATCGGTGCAACGATTTACGATCGTAAGTTCCGCGCCTTTGACAGCCGCACCGGACGCCTGCTCTGGCAGACCGTGCTGCCTTATGCCGGTGTGGCTACGCCTACGACATTCATGTCCGGCGGTCGCCAGTTCATCGTAATCGCCACAAGTAACCAGCGCAATCCGAAGGCGCGGCAAGGCTCCGCCTATGTCGCCTTTGCGTTACCCACGAAATGAAAGAAGGCCGCATGTCACCTTATACCCTGTTGATTAGCCTATCCCTCGTTGCTGTAGCCTCACCCGCGCTTGCGGCCGATGGCGCCAAGCTGTTTCAGTCCCAGTGCGCGATGTGTCACAAGCCTGCGGTCAGCACACCGTTGGCACCCGCACTGAAAGATGTGGTGGGGCGCAAGATTGCGAGCCGGCCCGATTTTACGTATTCCAGCGCTCTGAAGGCCAAACAAGGGGACAAGTGGACAGAGCAGAATCTGGACGCCTTCCTTGCGGCTCCCGTCAAATTCGCGCCGGGCACACGCATGCCGATGAATGTGGCCAACGCGGCGAATAGGGCTGCATTGATCGCTTATCTCAAAACGATAAAATAGGCATAGGGCCAGGCCCGATAGCGGTGAGCGGCTAACCTCTATGCTGCTTTGCCTCCCCTCGCGATATGCCTGCCGGACAAGTGATCGACCATCGGCGTCGCGCTTCGTCAGGTTGAGTATCTTGTAGCTGCCGCTGCCCTGGATGCAGGGCAGGGCGGAACTGTGCATGGCCATCAGACACTCACCGCTCGCGAAAGCTTGGGAGAAGGCCGTGACGGCAGGAGCGCGAGCGCTAGGCGGATGGCGGCTGAGTTTCGGGTAATGGTTGGTTCAATTCCGTTTCGGCGTCGGCCATGTCACGGGGCATCGACCGGGCAGCGAGGAGGAACAAGGCTGCTGCGGAGAAATACAAAGGCGGAATGATGAAGAAGGCGTAACGCAACGATTCTGCACCAGCCCACCCCTTGAGCAGGTCGCTTGTCCCACCGATCAGCAACGGCCCCAGGCCGAGGCCGACAAGATTGACGGCGAAGGTAAGTGTTGCTGTGGCTGTCGCGCGCGACCGGCTGCCGGCGAGAGCCTGGATGGCGGCATAGCTAGGCGCAAGATACAGACCGCAGGCGAGCGACGGCAGGATCAAAAGCATCAGCGCGATAGAGGAGCTGGTGGCGAAGAGCAGCAGCCCGCTTCCTCCTGCCACGACCGCGCAGGCAATTGCGGGCAGGCGCACAAGCCATCTCCGGTCGCGACGGACGAGGCGATCGGCCAGCACGCCGCCTAGAAACGTCCCTGCGAACAATGGCAGGCCCTGAAAGACCGTGAGCTGCGCGCCGACCTCGGCGGGCGTGCTGCCGAACATGCGCGAAAGATAGGATGGCAGCCACAGGAACAGGCTGTAGTCACCAAGACCCAAAAAGGTCATCGCGGGGACCAGCAGAGCAAAGGATCGTCGCCGCCAGAGCCGCTTCAGCGTGATCATCAGGGACGGGGGCGGCGTCGCGCGTCCCGCTCCGCTATGCGGCGCATCACGTACAATCAGGACAAGCGCGACGGCGACTGGAATGCCAATCGCACCCAGCACGAAAAAGGCGCCGCGCCAGCCGAAATGTCCTTCGAGGTAACCACCGACCATTGGGGCCAACGCAGTGCCAAGTGCGCCACCGGTGCTGAAGATTGCGAGCGCGGTGCCTCGACGCTCAAGAGCGTAGCGATCGCCGATCATGGCATGCGCCGGTGCGAGCGCGCCGGACTCAGCGCTGCCGACGATCATGCGCGCAGCGAACAAGCCGGCGAACCCGCCCGCTAATCCGCACAGCGCCGTGCCAGCGCTCCACAGCAGGATCGCCGCACACATGACGTAGGTTCTGTTCCCGTGTTCGGCGATGCGCGCGACCGGGATTGCCAGCGTGGAATATAGCAACGCAAAAGCAGCGCCTGTCAGCAGCCCGATCTGAGTGTCCGACAGCGCCAACTCCTGCTTGATCGGCTCCAGGAGAACGGCCAGCGCGTAGCGGTCGAGATAGTTGACGAAGATGAATAAGGTCAGGACGATCAGCGTCGGACTAACCAGCCTGTCCGTGCGCCCATTGGCTGCCGTGGGCTGGACGACCATTAAAACCCCCGCGTAAGGCGCGGGCCGAAGGCGCGCCAGCTTGTGTGATTGAAACGAATGGAGTCAGGCCAATCGCGGTTTCGTCGCGCCATGGCGCAGCTACTTGCTAATGTCTCGACGGCGAACCGGATCTGCATCTGCCTTCCCCTTATGTCGTCGCAGAAGAGATTCGATGTTGCAGCTTGTCAATACACATATGTATCTTATGATGATGAAGGACGCAGGAGCAGATGATATGGCATATGGACAAGCGGCAAGCGAATTGACCCGTCGGGCCTTGGTGTGGGATGCGCACTCCGGCTTCATGCCAGATCGTTCAGCGAATCTCGAAAATCTCGCCCTCTGGCGCGACTCGAATGTTGATTTCCTGTCGATCAACGTCGGCTTCGATCTCATGCCCTGGCAGGACTGTGTTGCGACGATTGCAGCGTTCAGGCGCTGGTTGTTCGAGAATCAGGATCGCTATCTGCTCGTTCATTCGGTCGAGGATATCGCGGCAGCCAAGGCCAGTCAGCGAATGGCGGTCGCATTCGATCTTGAAGGCATGGTCGCGCTCGACGGCCGGATCGAGATGGTTCGCTTTTATCGCGACCTCGGCGTGCGACAGATGCTGTTTGCCTACAATCGCAACAATGCAGCCGGAGGAGGCTGCCACGACGAGGATGGGGGACTAACCGATTTCGGCCGTGCGGTTATCGCCGAGATGAACAGGGTCGGCATGATCGTGGACGTGTCGCACGCGGGCTATCGCACCAGCATGGAAGCCATGGAGGCCAGCCAGGCGCCGGTGATCTTCTCCCATTCAAACCCATCTGCGGTGCAATACCATCAGCGCAACATCACCGACGAGCAGATCCGCGCATGCGCCGCGACCGGCGGTGTGGTGGGCGTAGTAGGGTTGAACCTGTTTCTGGGCGATGGCGCGCCGACGGCAGCTCGCCTGGCCGACCATGTCGACTATCTGATCGACATCGCCGGCCCGGATCATGTGGCGCTGGGACTGGACCTTGGATTTCCGGTCGACTTGCCGGGCATCGAACGGATCGTTGCGGATAATCCCGACTTCTGGCCACCCGAGCAATATCCATCCGACTTCCATCCATCCTTTTTTCCGCCGTCTGAACTGCCGGAACTTGCTGACGAACTGCTCCGCCGTGGCCATGGGGAGGCGGTCATCGAAGGCGTGCTTGGGCGCAACATGCTTCGCGTGGCTGAGCAGGCGTGGCGGTGACCGCCCTATCGCGACGCAGCGCGCTTGCCGGACTGGGGGCCATGGGTCTGGCTGCGCTGCAGGCGGGGCCGGCTGGCGCGCTGGCGAAGGGCTCGGATCTGCTGTTTCTCGCTGCGGGCGACCTGCTCGGCCCTTATGGCGACAAGCCCGACTTCGATGCGCCAGGCTTTCGCCCGGTCGCCGCCCTGATGCGAAGCGCGGACGTGACCTTCGCCAATGCGGAGGGCAACATGTTCGATCTGGCTGAGTTCAAGGGCTATGCGGCCGCGGAGAATGGCGGCGGCTATCCGCTTCAGCCGCTGGCAACCGTGCGCGCCTTTCAATCGCTCGGTATCAATCTTCTGTCTCGCGCGAACAATCATGCGACTGACTGGGGCGACGCCGGGCTGCGCGCCTCGGGTGCCGCGCTCGATTCGCTTGGGCTTGCGCATGCCGGTGCGGGCATGAGCCTGGACGAAGCGCGAGCGCCCGCGATCCTGACGACCCCCAAGGGGAAGGTGGCGCTGATCGCTGCTGCTTCGACATTCACCGGAATGTCACCTGCCGGGAATGCGTTTCGCGGCGCCGGTCCGCGACCCGGGGTCAATCCGCTACGCTTTGAGGCGGTGACTTTGGTCACGCGCGAAGAAATGCCCGCGCTGATCGCGATTGCCAACCGGATCGGATGGCAGGGCTATGATCTTCCGGGACCCGATGCGAAGGAAGTGCGCATCGCCGATAGACTGTACCGGGTCGCGGAGCGGCCGGGCATGACCTATGTCGTCGATCCGCAAGATCGGACCGCTTTACTCGACTCGATCCGGCGTGCGCGCATGGTGGCGGACTGGGTCGTCTTCTCGATCCACGCGCATGAGAGCGGGTCGGGGTCCTATGTCGATCCCACGCCCGGCGACTTCCTGCCCCCCTTGTTTCGCGATCTGATCGATGCGGGGGCGGATATGGTGATCCGGCATGGGCCTCACGAATTGCAGGGCGTCGAGATCTATCGTGGTAAGCCGATCTTTTACAGCATGGGCAGCCTGTTCTTCGATCTCGATCGTAAAATCACGGCGCAGGGCCCCAATGGTCCGATCACGTTCGAACCGCCCGCCGAGTGGTTCGACAGCATGGTAGCGATGACGCGCTTCCAGGGCCGAAACGTGCGTGACATCGTCCTTTATCCGCTGATGATCAATTCCGCACCTGGCGCGGCGCGTGGTCTCCCTTT
This sequence comes from Pseudomonadota bacterium, assembly GCA_023433445.1. GTDB lineage: Bacteria > Pseudomonadota > Alphaproteobacteria > Sphingomonadales > Sphingomonadaceae > Sphingobium. The sequence goes on from JAEZCS010000080.1 coordinate 24,282, forward strand.
TCGTGCCAAGGGAGCCGAAGCGCGCCGGATCCTGGCCCAACTCAGCGAGCAATCGCGCGCCTTCGGGACGTCGATACGAATTGCCGGGGAGGTCGGAACGATCCTCCCCGGCTGATCGGTCAGGCCGCCAACAGCTTGCGCATCGCGTCCACATAAGACTGAATGAACTGGGACGACTGGGACTCCAGGGCCGTATAGGGGCCTGGACGGTAGGCGCGTGACCTGACGCCTGCGGCGTTCTCCTCGATCAACTGCTTGTCCTGCGTGGTGGTCACGTCCCACATGAATGTCAGCGCATCGACATCCACCGCATCAACGTCGGCGTCCGCGTCGACAAACCAGGTTGCGACCACATCGGTGTCTTCCGGTCCACGAGGCGTGAACTGAAACAGGATGATATGGTCATTATATCCGCCGGCAAAGCATAGTCGGCCGAAATGCATCGCCGTCTCGCCACCATCGAAACTGGTAAAGCCTCCCATCAACGGAGCGACAGGTGTGCCGTCGCGCGAAATGGTGCTGCGTCCCAGACCGATGGGCTGGCGATAGAGCGTGAATTTCATCTGGTCGACATCGCCCGGATGGCGGATCGTCACATTATATTCCGCGTCGCCCACTGCGTCGCGCCATGCGGCGACCTCGCGCTCCCACTCGGCTGCGGCGGTTTCATCGCGGATCGCACTCTGTTTCACGTGCCCGTTCATCCGATAATATTCCGGATGGGATGGACGACAATGATAACATTCAAAGAAGTTTTCGAGGACCAGCTTCCAGTTCGCGGCGGTGGGATAAGACCGCCGTTCGATGATCTTCGCCCGTTGAAAACCATGGTGCCGCATTGCCGGAAGCAGCGCGTCGAGCGCGGGCGTCAAATCCGGCAGAACGTCTTCATCGAGTCCGCAGAAGATCAGGCCGCCCGCCTCCCGGATAGCGACGGGATGCAGGCCGAGTTTGTCGACATCGACGCCCTCGGGCACTTCCTGCGTCGAGCGCAACTCGCCGGTCAGGCGAAAAGACCAGGCGTGATAAGGACATACCAGCAGGGGCGAGCGGCCATCCTGCTTGCAAATGCGCGAGCCGCGATGCGTGCAGACATTGTGAAATGCGCGGAAGCCCGCATCGCCGGCGTTGACGATCACGATCTCGCTGCCCAACAGGTCACGCACGATATGGTCGCCCTTGGCCGGCAATTCGGAGATGTGCGCCATGACCGTCCACTGTCTTGGGAACCAGAGCGCGCGCTCGAGTTCGAAGATCGCGGGATCGACGTAGAAGGGCTGTTCGAGTGACCAGCCCGGCGTCTGCCGCGCGAGCAGTGCGGGAATGTCATCGACCACGGGCGGAGCGGTCAACTGTGTAACAGCATTCATGGAGCCAATTCTCCTGTTGAGGATGGTGCGCCTGTCGCGCGGGCGTGCAGGTAACGGGTCGCCGCAAGATCCTGCACGACATGTCCAAGCGACTTGTAGAAGGTGATTTCGTCAACGCTGGTGCGACCGGGAACCCGTCCGAGAAGAACTTCGCCGATCTCGCCACGGATATGGTCGTTGCCCAAGATTCCGGCATCCCGCGCGACGATCAATTCGGCCGCCGCCGCTTCTGCGGAGGCGCGGCTGTCGGCAATATAGCGGCTCGCCGCCACGAGAGCCGTGTCGACCTCGACCGGGCCCGCGTAGCTCGATCCCACCGCGTTGATATGGGTGCCGTTCGCAACCCAGTCACGCAACAGCACAGGGGTTGTCGACCCGGTCACGGTGCAGATGATGTCGACGTCTCGCGCGGCCGCTTCGCCATTGCCGTAGGCAACGATGTGAAGTCCCGTTTCTGCGGCCATGCGCGCTGCAAAGCTGGTCGCGGTTTCCAGCGACCGGCCCCAGACCCTGACTTCCTCCAACTGCCGCACGCGCGACAAGGCGTGAATATGACTTTCCGCCTGCGCGCCGCAGCCAAAGATCGCGAGACGCGTTGCATCCGGTCTAGCCAGAACGTCGGTCGCGACCGCGCTGGCGGCGGCGGTGCGGATGTGCGTGATTTCCCCGGCGTCTGCGACGCAGGACAACTCACCCGTGTCGGCGTCAAAAAGCACCGTCACGCCGCGGTGGGCAGACCGACCGGGCCGTTCCGGATCGCCGAAAGCGGTTATGATCTTCGCTCCCAGACCTTCGCTGTGCGCCAATGTGCCCGGCATCAGCGCGAACAGCTTCTCCGGGCCGACCGGGACGATCGAGCGAAGCGGCTGCGGCGCCGCCGATGCGGTGAAGTCCGCCATGGCCTTCCGCACAGCCTTAATGCAACCGTCATAGTCCAGCAGCGCACGGACCTGCTCCGGGGTGTAAAAGGCGGGCGTCATAGCGGTTGCTCCATCCGCGGATAAGAGTTCAGGCTGGCAGTTGGCCCCATGGCTCGACCTATGCTCCCGTTTGGCGATGGTACGATACACTTATGCATTGTGCCATTCGGTATAAGAAATGCAAAGCCTATTTCATGATGTCTCGTGCCATGTCGCGCCGCCTTAAAGCGGCACCGCCGTTGTGTACTTCACTTGCGACAGCGCGAAATGGGACGAGCCGGTCGCGACCGAGGGGTGCCGCAACACGGTTCGCATCAGAAAGCGGTTATAGTCCTCTACGTCGGACACCATGATCCGCAGGAGATAGTCCCAGTCACCCGACATCGAATAACATTCGATGATCTCGTCACGCGACGCGATGAAATCTTCGAACGCCTCCGTCGTCTCGATGGAATGGTTTTTGATCTTGATGTGGCAAATGACGTTGACGCCGCGGCCAAGGCGCGCGGCATTCACCAGCCGGACCTGCCGACCCAGCACGCCATCGGTTTCCAATGCGCGTATCCGCCGCCAACAGGACGCCGTCGAAGCGCCCACGCGCTCGGCGAGTTCGGCATGGCTGATTGAGGCGTCGCGCTGCAGTTCGTGCAGCAGCTTGCGATCGATCGCATCGATCGGGCGCTCGGCCGTCATGCGCCCGCTCCATCGGCATCGGCCTGGCGTTCCGGCAAGGCGCGCGCGAAAGCGTCAAGCTGCGCGCATTTGGCGTCCACCGCGAGAAGCGCCGGAAAGTCCGTAAGGTCGACATTGAAGCGGCGCGCATTGTATATCTGCGGGATCAGGCAACAATCGGCTAGGGTCGGCGTGTCGCCGAAGCAGAAACCCGCGCCATGGCTGCCGACCATGGCTTCAAGCGCGGCAAAGCCATCCCTGATCCAACGGGATATCCAGTCCTGGACCACCTGCTGCGAGGCGCCCAGATCGCGGCGAAGGGATTGCAATACCCGCAGGTTATTAAGCGGGTGAATGTCGCACGCGATCGTGGAAGCCATTGCGCGCACGGCGGCGCGCTGCATCGACCCGGCGGGGAGGAGCGGCGGGGCCGGATGGGTTTCCTCCAGCCATTCGAGGATCGCCAGGCTCTGCGTCAGGCTGCCTCCATCGACCTCGAGCGCAGGCACGAGTCCCAGAGGCGCCAACCGGCGGAGTGCCGGCGCTCCCTGCTCGCCTCGCCTGAGGTCGTAGCTCATCTGGTCATAGGCCAACCCCTTGAGGTTGGCGGCCAGCCGCACCCGATAGGATGCCGACGAGCGCCAATAGCCATGAAGGGTCATCGTCATCGCTTCACCTCGTCCTTCTCACTCGCGCAACCGGCTCTGC
>JAEZCS010000092.1 GCA_023433445.1 Pseudomonadota bacterium
GCGCCGGGACAAGGCTGTCCAGCTCATCGATGAAAATGACCGTAGGCGCCACCTGCCGCGCGCGGGCGAACAGGCGGGCAATCTGCTGCTCGCTTTCGCCATACCATTTGGACAGGAGGTCGCTGGACTTGGTCGCGATGAAGTTCGCCTGCGCTTCCCGCGCCACCGCCTTTGCCAGCAGCGTCTTGCCGGTGCCGGGGGGGCCGTAGAGCAGGAAGCCCTTGGCGGGACGGATGCCGATGCGGCGGAAGGCGTCGGGATCCTTGAGCGGAAGCTCGACTCCTTCCTTGAGGCGCATCTGCGCTTCGTCCAGGCCGCCAATGTCGGACCAGCCGATATTGGGCGCCTGCACCATCACCTCCCGCATGGCGGATGGCTGGACGCGCTTTATAGCCGCCATGAAGTCATCGCGGGTGACCGAGAGTTCCTCCAGCACATCCTGCGAGATGGTGCCTTCCTCAAGATTGAGGCGCGGCATGAAACGGCGCACGGCCTCGATCGCCGCTTCACGGGTCAGGGCGGCAAGGTCAGCCCCGACGAAACCATAGGTCATGCGCGCCAGTTCGCCCAGGTCGACGCCCTCGCCCAGCGGCATGCCGCGCGTGTGGATGCCCAAAATCTCCCGCCTTCCGCGCTCGTCGGGAACGCCGACGATGATCTCGCGATCGAACCGCCCCGGACGCCGCAATGCTTCGTCGATTGCTTCCGGCCGGTTGGTGGCAGCGATCACGACCAGATTGGTGCGCGGCTCCAGACCGTCCATCAGGGTCAGCAACTGGGCTACCAGCCGCTTCTCCGTTTCGCCGGTCACATTGCCGCGTTTTGGCGCGATCGAATCGATTTCATCTATGAACAGGATCGAGGGCGAGGATTTTGCCGCCGCCTCGAAGATCTCGCGCAGCTGCTTTTCCGATTCGCCATAGGCCGATCCCATGATCTCAGGCCCGTTTATCAAGAAGAACTCCGCCTCCGACTCATTGGCGACGGCGCGCGCGAGCCGTGTCTTGCCGGTTCCGGGCGGGCCATGGAGCAGCACACCCTTGGGCGGGTCGACGCCCAGCCGCTCGAACAATTCGGGATAGCGTAGGGGCAGCTCCACCATTTCACGGAGCTGGTCGATCGCTTCGGCCATGCCGCCGACATCGTCATAGGTAACGTCGGCGCGCCGGGACTCACGCGGTTCTTCATATTCGGCACGCAGGTCGATCTCGGTATCGGCGTCGATCTGCACGAAGCCCTTGGGCGTGGTGGATACAACGACGAGCCGGATCTCCTGCAAGGCATAGGCAGGCGCGGCCAGCATCTGGCGCAACTGCGGCGGCATGTCGGTTGGCGGCACCTGCTGCTGGCCGGCCGTGGCGACGACGTCGCCGGCCGCCAGGGGGCGCTGAAAGAACACCCGCTTCAGCGCCTCTGGATTGCCCTGAAGCCGCAGATTATTTTGTGCAGGCGCGAAGACAACGCGCTGGGCCGGGCGCGGCTCGATTTTGCTGATGTGAACGAAATCACCAGAGCCGACCCCTGCGTTCGCACGCTGCAAACCATCCAGGCGAAGGACGTCAAGGCCCTCATCTTCCTTATAGGGCCGCACCACTCGCGCGGGCGTCGACCGCTTCCCCGCGATCTCGATCACGTCGCCCTCAGCAAGCTGAAGCTCCGCCATGACGGCCACTGGAATGCGCGCGAGCCCGCGCCCTGCATCTTCGGGGCGCGCGTTGGCCACCTGAATTCGACGTTCCGGGCTTTCCTGTTCAGCCATTGCCATCCCCATTCTTGTCACTGCGTAACGAGATAGGAAACGTAGAAGCCGGAGGAAAGAGCCCCCCGATCATGATAACCCGGCATAAAAAAAGGGCCGACCCGAAGGCCAGCCCGAAAAGTTTTAGGAGAGGATGCCTGAAAGGCCTTTTCTATGTGCACTGCAGCATGGTATTTTGCAATTGCGAAAAGGGTCGGCAAGTTGCAAAATTTGCATCTTGCCAGTTGACGCTTTTTCATGCTGATGAAAATAGGATGACTGAACTCGGGCTGCTCACTGCCCGCGCCGCGACAATGACGCGTCGCAGCAGAGCAGCGGCTTGGCTAAGATATAAACTATGCGCAGACTGCCGCCCCTTACTGCCCTAGAGGCCTTCGTTCAGGTAGCCCGGCTTGGCTCGGTCAAGGCTGCCGCCGAGGAACTTGCCTTGTCCACGCCCGCGCTCAGCCGCCGCGTACAGGCGCTGGAACGATTCATTGGCCGCCCGCTGTTCGATCGCAAGCATCAAGCGCTGGAGATGAACGCCGACGGGCAGAAGCTGCTCGACGACATTGCCCCGGCGCTGGATTCGCTGAGCCAGGCATTGGAGAATATTCAGAGCGGCGGCAATCAGCTGCGGCTGCGCCTTGCCGTCATGCCGCTTTTTGCGACGCAGCGGCTCTTCCCCCATTTGGGCGCATTGCGGCAGAAGCATCCGCAGCTTCATATCGATATCGAAACGACGCCGCATGCCGTCGCGCGGCTCGGCGAAGGGTTGGATGCGGCTATCGTCCTTTCAAAGGATATCGATCCGGCGCTGTACGCCCATGAGCTTGACCATGATGAGGTCTATCTGATCGGTCGCAAGGCGTTGCTCGAAGCCCCACAAAAGATCGGATCTCCCGCGGATCTGGCGCAGCACACGATCCTGCTCCACCGCGATATGAACCTGTCTTTCGACGCCTGGAAGGAGGCGGTGGGCTTGCCCGACCTGCAGCCGCTGGCGATCGACAATTATGATTCGGGCCAGTTGATGCTGGAGGCTGCTGCGCAGGGCTTGGGCGTCGCCGTCATGCATGCCAGCCACTTCAAGGAAGCGGGCGACTCGCGTCTTGTCCGCCTGTTTCCCGAAACGCGGGTGGAAAGCCCCTACCGCTATTATTTCGTGTGTCGCCCGCGTGCCTTGCAGACTCGCGCCGTACGCATTTTCCGCGACTGGCTGATCGCGGCGGATATCTGACACCACCGCAAATGCTAGCCAATCAGGGGCTTGGCGATTTTTTCCTGTGACGCTCTTAACCCTGTCACGCTCGAGCCGTTATCAGCCGCATGACTGGGGCATCATCATCCGCAAATCCGCAGCACGGCCTGGCCGACCGCCTGACTCGGTGGGCACGCGGTCTGTCCGGCAAGCTTGAGACCGAGGAGGAAGCGGAGGAAGCGGAAACCCAGCGCGCACGATCAGGCAGCACGGCGCATCGCGAGGTCAATCGCCGCCGCAAGCTGTACGATGAGATCGGCAATTTCCTCTTCGCCCATGATCTTGACCTGACCCCGCTGAATTTCGGGGTCGCGCACGATTATCTGACCGGTTCGCAAATCGCGGTTGAAAAGGCGATAAAGGCGGTACTGGCGGAACGCGGCAAGATCAGCAACAGCTGGGTCGAAGAGATCGTCGCTGAACAGCGCGCGGACGAAGTGACGCCCGAAGCCCTGTCCAGCATGTTGGCCAAGGTCGAAGAGAATCTCTCCGAATTCACCGGCCTGATGACCGAATCGCGCAATTCCGCGAAGGATTATGGCGCCGCTCTGCAGGAAGAGGTGAAGGGTCTGGCAGCGCGGGCGGACAATGAACCGGTCCTGTCCCGGCTGGTGGCGCTCACCCGGTCGATGGTGGAAAAGACGCGACAGGTCGAAGGGCAACTGCGGCAGAACCAGAAACAGAACCACGCGCTTCGCTCCAGCCTGGCCAATGCACGGCGCGCGGCTGAGCACGACCATCTGACGGGCCTTCCCAACCGGCGCGCCTTCGAAGGCCGGTTGCGCGAGGAAGTCGCCATGGCACGGAAAGAAGGACAGCCTCTTGCAGTCGCTTTCTGCGATATCGATCATTTTAAGGTGATCAACGACACGCACGGCCATGACACGGGCGACAGGGTACTGAAGTTCGTGGCTGGATTGTTAGCCAAGGTGAGCGACGATCATTGCCATGTCGCCCGTCACGGCGGCGAAGAATTCGTCATGCTGTTTCGCGGCAAGACCGCCGCAGAGGCATGCGAGGCAGTGGACAGCGTGCGGCAGGACCTGGCGACCCGCAGCCTTGTCAATCGCACCAATGGCGAGCGTATGGAACGTGTGAGCTTCTCAGCGGGCGTCGCTAACGTGCTCACCCACGACGATCCACGCGCTGCGCTGAAGGCGGCAGACCGGGCGCTGTATCTGGCCAAGGAACATGGTCGCAACCGCGTCTACCTCGCGGTTGAGGGGGAGTGATCCTGCCTTAGAAGTCCGGCTTTTCATAATGAGGGGGCGGGGTGATCACCTCCATCCGCTCCGACAGCTGGGGGCGGAAGGAGGGGCGGGATTTGAAGCCCGCGTACCAGCGCTTGACCGTTTCATGTCCGGCCCAGTCGATGCCGCCCAGATAGTCAGCGACAGACAGATGCGCGGCCGCCGTTATGTCGGCAAGGCTCATCGTGCCGCCCGCCATCCAGCTGCGGTGATCGAGCAGATAGTCCATATAGTCCATATGGACATTGGCCCGCTTCATGGCTTCGCGCAGCACGCGGGCATCCGGCGGCGCCCGTTCGATCAGACGCTTCTTCATGCGCTCATGAAGTAGCGGGCCGACGACATCGCCATAAAAATTCTGGTCGAAGAAGGCGACGAGCCGCCGCACTTCGGCCCTGCCCGCCGCGGTGCCGGAGATGAGCGGGAACTTCTCCACCGTCTCTTCGAAATATTCACAGATCGCCTGACTATCGATCAGCGTCGATCCCTTTTCCTGGTCAACCATGACGGGCGTCGTCCCGGCAGGATTGAGATCAAGAAACTCGTCACGCGCTTCCCAAGGCGATTCGCGTACCAGATCATAGCCTATCCCCTTTTCGCCCAGCAGCAGGCGCACCTTGCGTGAGAAGGGACAAAGGGGGAATTGGAAGAGCTGCCACATGGCTTCCTGTTAAGCGGACCCGGCGCTTGCGGGAAGCGGCAAAATGGCGCGCGGTCGCTTAATTGTGGGCCGATAATGGCAGAAACTTTGGCGGCAGCGCGGCAATCCGGGCTTTCGATGATCGCCTCTACCCTCTAGAGGGGCAGGCAACGCATAGGAAAGGATGATCGATGTCTGACGATTTTTTCCCGGTACCTTCGGAATGGGCCGCTTCGGCGCTGCTCGACCGGGACGGACGTGAGGCAGATTATAAGCGGTCGATCAGCGAACCGGATGCCTACTGGCTGGAGCGCGCCAAGCGCCTGGATTGGCAGAGCTTCCCAACCAAGGCTAACGAGAGCAGCTTCAACGAAGCGGATTTTGGCGTGAAATGGTTTGCTGACGGCGTGTTGAACGTCAGCGCGAACTGTATCGACCGGCACCTGTCCGAGCGTGGCGACCAGACCGCGATCATCTGGGAACCGGATTCCCCGGACGAAGAACCGCGCCGCTACACTTACGCCCAAGTTCATGAGGAAGTCTGCCGCTTCGCCAATGTCCTGAAAGCCGCCGGCACGAAGAAGGGCGACCGGGTCACCGTCTATCTGCCGATGATCCCGGAAGCGGCCTTCGCGCTGCTCGCCTGCGCGCGGATCGGCGCGATCCATTCGGTCGTGTTCGGCGGCTTCTCTCCCGAAGCGCTGGCCGGGCGGATCGTCGACTGCGATTCCACCATTGTCATCACCGCTGATGAAGGCCGCCGCGCGGGCAAGAAGGTACCGCTAAAGGCCAATGTCGATGCCGCGCTCAAGGAATGCCCAAGCGTCAAGAAGGTCGTAGTGGTGCAAGCGACGGGTAGCGCCACCGCCATGCAGGAGGGCCGCGACCTTTGGCTGCATGAGGAAGCCGCAAAGGTCTCCGCCGACTGCGCGCCCGAACCGATGAATGCGGAAGATCCGCTGTTCATCCTCTACACCTCCGGTTCGACAGGCAAGCCCAAGGGCGTGCTGCATACCACCGGCGGCTATCTGCTGTGGGCCAGCCTGACGCACGAACTCTGCTTCGACTACCGGCCCGGCGACATCTACTGGTGCGCCGCCGACATCGGCTGGGTCACTGGGCATAGCTATATCGTCTATGGTCCGCTGGCGAACGGTGCGACGACGCTGATGTATGAGGGCGTTCCCAACTATCCGACGCCCAGCCGCATCTGGGAAGTGGTTGACCGCCATCAGGTGCAGACCATCTTCACCGCCCCCACGGCCCTGCGCGCACTGATGAAGGAGGGCGACGAGTTCGTGCGCTCCACCAGCCGCAAATCGCTGCGCCTGCTCGGCACCGTAGGCGAGCCGATCAATCCCGAAGCGTGGCGCTGGTATCATCATGTCGTGGGCGAGGATCGCTGCCCGATCATCGATACATGGTGGCAGACCGAGACGGGCGCGGCGATGATCGCGCCGATGCCCGGCGCTACCGACCTGAAGCCCGGCTCCGCAACATTGCCGATGCCAGGCGTGATCCCGCAGATCGTCGACAGCGAGGGCAAGGTGCTGGAAGGCGCGGCGGAGGGTAACCTCGTCATCGCCGGAAGCTGGCCGGGGCAGATGCGCACCGTGTGGGGCGATCATGAACGCTTTTTCCAGACCTATTTCACGACATTCCCCGGCAAATACACGACCGGCGACGGCGCGCGTCGCGATGCGGACGGCTATTACTGGATCACCGGCCGCGTTGATGACGTCATCAACGTCTCGGGCCACCGCATGGGTACCGCCGAGGTCGAAAGCGCGCTGGTGCTGCATGAAGCGGTCGCAGAAGCAGCGGTTGTCGGCTTCCCCCACGACATCAAGGGACAGGGCATCTATGCCTATGTCACGTTGAACAGCGGCGAGGAACCGAGCGAGGACCTGCGCAAGACGCTGGTCGCCTGGGTCCGCACCGAGATCGGCCCGATCGCAACGCCCGATGCGATCCAGTTCGCTCCGGGCCTGCCCAAGACCCGGTCGGGCAAGATCATGCGCCGCATCCTGCGCAAGATCGCCGAGGGCGAGGTGTCGGCGCAGGCTCTGGGCGACACCAGCACCCTTGCCGATCCGTCGGTGGTGGATAATCTGGTCGCCAATCGTCAAGGATAACATCTCGCAAGGATCAGGAGACGCTGGCAGTGGAACGATACAGCCTGGTTGCTCGGACGCTTCACTGGATCATGGCGATCCTGATCCTCTTCAATCTATGGCTTGGCCTGGCGCATGAGTCGCTGCCGCGTGATTGGCAGGTGATGCCAGTGCATAAGTCGATAGGCCTCACCGTGCTGGCGCTGACGGTTCTTCGGCTGGCCTGGCGCCTGACCCACCGACAGACACCCTTGCCGAAAGGACTGCCCGCCTGGGAAAGGCTGACCGCGAAGGTCACGCATTACAGTTTCTACGGCTTGATGCTGCTGGTGCCGCTAACCGGCTGGGTCATGAGTTCGGCGGGAATATATCCGCTGAACTGGTTCTTCCTGTTCGATGTGCCGAAGTTTGCGGTGACGAAGGATGATGCGATTGTGGGCTTCTCCGCCGAGGCGCATGAGATATTCGCCTTCGCCTGGATCGCGCTCCTCATCCTGCATGTCGCGGCGGCGCTGCGTCATCACTTCATTCTGAAGGATGACGTGCTGCGGCGGATGTTGGGGTAGAAACGCCTTCACCGGGCACCGTGGTCTTAGTGGGATGCCGGTTTTCGCCGACATGATCGAAAGACTTTAGACCAGTTCCCCGATCAGCAGCTTGGGCAGCGCGCCGGACTCGCCACGTGCCTCCGCCATGAAGCGGTTCTTGAGCATCGGCGTGCGCTGGACGGCGGCGAGGCCGAAGCGGCGGATGGCTGAGGGGATGCGGCCGGGCACGTCGAACAACCGGACCAGCCCGTCCATAGCGACGCTGACCGACATCGCGTCCAGACCGCGCCAACGCTGGTAGCGTGCCATCAACTGGGCGTCGCCGGGATCAAGGCCAAGGCGCATGCCATCGACCAGCACTTCCACAAGCGCTGCTACGTCGCGGAATCCGAGGTTCAGGCCCTGCCCCGCGATCGGATGAATAGCGTGAGCGCTGTCGCCGACGAGCGCCAGCCGCGTATCCGTGATCCGCGCCGCATGGTGGAAGCCCAACGGATAGCTGGACCGCGGCCCGGCGAGCGAAATTTCGCCCAGGAAGCCGCCCATGCGCTTTTGCGCTTCGGCCAGCCATGCCCGCTCGGACAATTTCAGCATCACCGGCGCCTGCTCGGTCGGCACGGTCCACACGATGGCCGATCGTGTGCCGGGCAGCATCGGCAGCAGCGCGAAGGGGCCGCCGGGATAGAAAATCTCGTAAGCCGTGTTGGCGTGCGGCACCTCATGATCGATCGCGGTGACCATGGCGGTGTGCTTATACTGCCAACGCGTGATGCGGATGCCCGCAGCTTCGCGGGTGGGACTGTTACGACCTTCGGCCGCGACCAGCAGCGCGCCGTGCAGCATCTGCCCACTGGCGAGCGTCAGGCTGACGCCATCGGCATTGCGGTCGACATGGATGGCGCGGTCGGGTTGAAAGCGAGTGAGATTCTCCGCCTTCGCTGCTGCCTGAGCCAGTGCGATGCGCAGTTCACGATTAGGGAACATGATCCCCATGACGCCATCGTCGGCATCCGGTGCGAAGTCGAGCGCGCCAGGCTCCAGTCCGTCGCTCACCCAAATCCGGTCGATGGGACAACCTTTCCCCTGCAACAGATCGGCTACGCCTATGGCGGACAGCATCGCATAGCTGGTCGAAGAAATGGCAGAGACGCGTCCGTCAAACCCTACCGCACTCGTTTCCACAGGATCGGCGGGATCGATGACGGCACAGCGCACCCCGTGACCGGAAAGCGCGATGCCCAAAGTCAGCCCGACAAGGCCTCCGCCCAAGATGACGACGTCAAAACGTTGCATATGAGCTATCTAGGCGCTCGGCGGAGCAATGGGAAGTGCGACAAGCCATCCTGCGTCCGACAGGAGGGCCAGGTAAACCCAGGCTTTAAAGCTTGCGTACCCAGCCAGCAGGGTCTGCGACGGTCCCACGCTGAATTCCGGTCAGTTCCGAACGCAGCGCATCGGTCACGATGCCGCCGTCGCCATTGCCGATGGTGAAATCGCCATCGACGCTCTTCACGGTCCCGATCGCGGTTACGACCGCCGCCGTGCCGCAAGCGAATGCCTCGCGCAGCTTGCCGCTGGCCGCATCATCGCGCCATTGCGCGAAGCTGTAGGGCTCTTCGCGGACATCATGTCCCTTGGCGCGGGCCAGGGTAATGATGCTGTTGCGGGTGATGCCGGGCAGGATCGTGCCCGACAGCGGCGGGGTGATGATCGACCCGTCGTCCATGACGAAAAAGACGTTCATGCCGCCCAGTTCCTCGACCCACTTATGCTCTGCAGCGTCAAGGAAGACGACCTGGTCGCAGCCATGCTTGGTCGCTTCCGACTGTGCGACCAGGCTCGCGGCATAATTGCCGCCGCACTTGGCAGCGCCGGTGCCTCCCTTTGCCGCGCGGGTATAATGTTCCGACACCCAGAGCGTGACAGCCTTCTTGCCGCCCTTGAAATAGGCGCCAGCAGGCGAAGCGATGACGCAGAAAATATATTCCGCCGCCGGGCGCACGCCCAGAAAGCTTTCGCTCGCGAACATGAAGGGGCGTAGATACAAGCTGCCCTCGCCGCCCGGAATCCAGTCGGCGTCGATCTTCACCAGCTCCTCGACAGCCTCTAGAAAGATATCCTCCGGCAGGACCGGCATGGCCATGCGTTCCGCCGATTCGGCGAAGCGGCGAGCATTTTCTTCCGGCCGGAACATCGCGATGCTGCCATCTTCAAGCCGGTAGGCCTTCATCCCTTCGAAGATTTCCTGCGCATAATGCAGAACGGCGCAGGCAGGATCGAGCTGGAACGGCTCACGTGGGCCGATGGCGTGGCTGTGCCATCCCTGACCCTCGGTATAGCGGATCGTCACCATATGATCGGTGAACAGGCGGCCAAAGCCTGGATCTTCCAGCAATACGGCGCGCTGGTCAGCCGATACAGCCTTGCTGCTCGGGTTGACGGTAAAGCGCGACTTCTGCTGGACGTCCATGATCTGAGCTCCTTTGGTAGGAC
>JAEZCS010000093.1 GCA_023433445.1 Pseudomonadota bacterium
CGCCAAGGGCCACCCCGCCGCCAAGGTGCGCGACGATGCGCTCAGCCGCGCGCGTTTCGAGTTCCGTTGGCGCGCCCAGTTCAACCTGTCGCTCGACCCCGACACGGCGGAAAAATATCACGACCAGACGCTCCCCGCTGAGGGAGCGATGACCGCGCATTTCTGCTCCATGTGCGGCCCCAAATTCTGCTCGATGAAGATCACGCAGGAGGTCAGGGACTTTGCCGCCAGGCAGAATCAGCCCAGCGACCAGTTCCTCGCTGCCGAAGATGCCGAGAAAGGCATGGCCGAAATGAGTGAGACGTTCAAAAACAAGGGGAGCGAGATTTACCTGCCCGCTTCGGAATAGCTCCAATTGAGCCAAGTCGGTGATCAGTACCGGCTATGGAGGGATGCGCCAGGCTTATACCTTCTGGTATACCCCTCCATAGCAGTGCGGCGGACTCGGCCGGGATGGTAGCGTGTCTCGATCTTGAACAAGAGGAGGCTACCCTTGGCAGAGGAACCTACCATTTTGGATGCGGCCGATGACCGCCGCAATTTCCTGAAAACCTGCGGACGCTTCGCCGCGACGGTTCCGCCAGCGATGACGATCATGTTGTCGACCTCCCTGTCATCTCCAGCGATCGCGGCATCAGGTGGCGGCGGCGGCGGCGGTAAGGGGCCCAAGGGCAACAATGGCGTTGGCAATGGCTACGATCCACAGCCGCCGGGCAACCCGCCGATCAACGATGGTCCCGGCACTGGTCCGGGTAATCCCGGCAACAAGGGCGGCAAACACTGAACGCGGCGGTTCGGCCAACCGATGACAATTGGGCGGAGCTCGCTCCAAGGGCGGATTTGATGCTGCGCCTTACTCCCGGGACTTCCCTGACCTTCATCGGCGATCAGCCGCTGATCGTTTCGCAGTCCCGGCACGCCATTTATGAACTGAACCAGATTGCGGGCTATATCGGGTGCCGCCTGGAAGACGGCATATCCGTCTCGCAACTTGCACAGGAAGTCGCCGACCGGGGCGTCAGTCACCCATCGGTCATGCTGCACAAGGTGCTGGCGGACTGGTCCCAATCGGGGCTGGTCCAGGCCGCCGCTTGGCCGCCCGCATCCCCGCCTTTCCTCGTCCAGCGCATGTGTCTCGGCGATCGAACCTTTGCGCTGCGCTATCATGATGCGGCGTTGGCGCGGCAAATCTCACCCTTGTTCGCTCATTTGCAAAGCGATGCACCCGTTGAAGAGGCCCTGACGACCTACGACCTGTGGCAGAGTAATGGCCTCTGCCTGTTCAGTCAGGACAGCGGCCCTGCCGCACTGCTGCGGCTCAGCCAGGCCGCCACACTGGTCAAGGCGCAGATCGTGCAGGACATCATCGATGATCCCCGCTGGACGCTCGCCCTGCATGCAGGCTGCGTAAGCCATAATGGAAAGGCGCTGTTGCTGAGCGGACCTCCGGGCGCGGGCAAGACCACCCTGATCTCATGGCTGATCGGCAGCGGCTTTACCTACCATGGCGACGACATCAGCATGCTCAGCCCCGATGCGCGAGTGCAGGGGCTTCCTTTCCTGCCGACGGTCAAGTCCGGGGCGTGGCCGATGATGGCCGCGCGCTATCCGGGCCGACTTCAGCCGCTGATCCACTGGCGCCCTGATGGACGGCGTGTCCGCTATCTCGATCTGCCTCAGGCCCCCGACCAAAAGTCGTTGCCGGTCGGCTGGATCGTGAAGCTGCGTCGGACAAAGGGCACGGCCGCACGGCTCATCCCGCACCATCCGGCCGCGCTCGTCAAACATCTCCTCTCCGAAGCCGCCTCATCCAGCGGAGAAGCGGACCGAAGCGCTATCGACATAGTGATCCGCACCGTTGGCGCGGCCCGCACCTCTGTTCTGGAATATGATGATCTGGACGAGGCTGCGGCTCTTCTCGGCGACTTTTGTGGCGCGGCTTGATCATCTCGACGGCCTTCTTCGCTGCCTGCGCGGCCAATTGCCTGCGCATGCCGATTGGTCCCGCATCATCGGTCTTGCAAACAAGACCCTGTGCACCCCCGCCGTGGCCGCGCGTCTTCGGGATGCGGGACTCTTTCCCGGGCTTCCCGCGGACGTAGGGACCTTCTTCAGCGAGATGGAGAGGCGCAATGGGCAGCGCAACGATCGCCTCATGGCGCAGTTGGACGAAACCGCGGCCGTCATGAACGCCGCCGGTGTGTCGCCCGTCTTGTTGAAGGGGACCGCCTGGCTGGTCCATGCGCCGCCGGAACGGCGGGCGGCGCGGATGCTGGCCGACATCGACCTCATGGTTCCCGCAGACCGCTTCCAGTCCATGATCGATCAGCTTCGCGGCATCGGCTATCATCTGGAAACAACCGATCTTGAACCGGGCGTCCCCGCTGTTCTGTCCCGCCCGCAAGACGCTGCGACCATTGATCTCCATTCGGAATATGGTGGCATCAACACCCTGTTCTACCGCTTCGATGATCTGGCGAAGGATGCTGTCCTGCTGGACCTGAAGGGCGGCATCATATCGTTGCCATCGCCCGTCGCCTGCACCGCCATTCTCCTGCTGCATGACCAGCTGAAGGGTAGGGACTATCTGCGCGGCCGGATAGACCTGCGCCACCTGCTCGACATTCAGTTCTTTGCCAGCAAGTTCACGTGCGCCGACTGGGACGAGCTCAACCGGCTTTTCCATTCGGGCTATGCGCGTAACGCCATGCGCACCCAGTTGCTGACCGCCGCCAAGCTGCTGGACATGGATGTCCCGCGCGCCGTCCAGCGCGGAATGTGCGCGCGGCTTCAATATTACAGGCGCCTGGTCCAGCTGCGCTGGCCCGGTCTGGCACCTGCTTTGACCTTCCTGTCCCTGCTGGATCCAAGCTATCTGCTGGCCCGCCATGCCGCGCGGCGCACCGGGAGGGATGGGATTTCCAAAGGTGCAATCGGACTACCGCGCCGCGAAAGCCTTGAGCGGCTGTTTATTCGAAATGAGCCTGGGAAAATCTAGCACACCAACCGAGCACCGATGCTAGCGCGCCCCATCGCTGGGAAAGGACCAAGACGACGATCGAGAACGGCGTCGTCAAGTGCCCCGCGGGTAGCGCCACCCTTTCGGTCTTGAAGATGCCCAAAGAGGCTCGGCTATATCTGTGATGCATAACAGTGGCCGGGCCGGTCACCTGCCTCTATCTGGCTTCGTCTGACGCGCCGCATCTGGATCAACACAAGGGAGTAAACCATGGACAAGGCTTGGTGGATGTCGCCCGGCGAGGCGACCTGGTCGATCCTCGTCCGCCTGTCACTTGCCGGTGTGTTCATCCCGGAAGGCCTGCAGAAGCTCACGCTCCCCGACATTCTGGGGGCTGGACGGTTCGCCAAGATTGGCATTCCTTGCCCGGAATTCTTCGGCCCCTTCGTCGGATGGGTGGAGCTGCTCGCCGGACTCCTGTTCCTTGTCGGCTATGCTACCCGTGCGGCAGCGGTGCCGATCATTATCACGATGATCGTTGCAATCATTTCGACCAAGATCCCCATCTTGCTCGGCAGGGAATGGAGCGGGTTCAGCCTGCGCGAACTCAACCGCTACGGCTTTCTCAGCTTCACCCACGAGACGCGCACGGATTGGGCAATGCTGTGCGGTGCCATCTACCTGCTGCTGTCAGGCGCCGGACGCTGGTCGCTCGATTCCCGGAACCGGAAGGGTTAGCCGGTCTGTAGAGGCCGATCGCCGACCGCTCTGAACAATTCGCGCAGTTATGCATCATGCCTTCGCATTGCGCCGTGACAGCCATGTGACCCACAGGCGCCATATTTCGATCATAGTCGAACATTCGATGGACAAAGTCCCGAACATCGCTATTCGATGATTCTCGAAAGGTGGAATCATATGAACGGTCTCAGTAGCAGCGTCTGGGCTGTCGATGCGCTGGGCGCCCTTGCACATGAGACGCGCCTGTCGGTGTTTCGCATGCTGGTCCAGGCGGGTCCTGAGGGACTGATCGCGGGAGCGGTGGCCCAGGCGGCAAGCGTGCCCCCTTCGACCATGTCGCATCATCTGGCGACGCTGGAGCGCGCCGGATTGGTGCAATCCGAACGTGAAAGCCGTCTGATCCATTACCGTGCAGACTTTGCGGGCATGCGCCGTCTGCTCACATTCCTGATGCAGGATTGCTGCCAGGGCGCGCCGGAAATGTGCGCTGACCTGCTGGGTGATCTCGCCTGCAACCCGGCCCCACCCGCTAACGCCTGAGGCTTCTCATGTCAGACAAGATCTACAACGTCCTGTTCCTGTGCACTGGCAACAGCGCCCGTTCGATCCTTGGCGAGGCGGTGATGAACAAGCTTGGCGCCGGTCGCTTCAAGGCCTGGAGCGCCGGCAGCCAGCCCAAGGGCGAGGTCCATCCGATGGCGCTCTCTGTGCTGAGCAATATGGGCTACGATACCACCGGTATCTATTCGAAGAGCTGGAGCGAATTCTGCGAGCCCGGTTCGCCCGAATTCGACTTCATTTTCACTGTTTGCGACAGCGCTGCGGGCGAGATCTGCCCAGTCTGGATCGGCCATCCGATGACCGCTCACTGGGGCATCGAAGATCCGGCAGCCGTTGAGGGCGATGGCCAGCGCGACGCCTTTCTGCAGGCTCTGCGCTATCTCACGAACCGAATCACGCTGTTCCTGACGCTGCCGATCGCCAGCATCGACGAGATGGCGATGAAGCAGAAGCTCAAGGAAATCGGCAAGGCCGAAGGCGCCAGCGGTGGAGCAAGCGCATGACCGCCGACATCGTCATCTACCATAACCCGGAATGCGGAACGTCGCGCAACGCGCTGGCCATGATTCGAAACGCGGGGATTGAGCCGCACGTCGTGGAATATCTCAAGACGCCGCCATCGCGCGCTCTGCTGGAAAGCCTTATCGACCGCGCTGGCATCACCCCGCGCGCCTTGCTGCGCGAAAAGGGCACGCCCTATGCCGAACTGGGCCTCGATAATCCCGATCTCTCCGATGCCCAGCTGATCGACGCGATGATGGCGCATCCTGTCCTGATCAACCGTCCCTTGGTGGTCTCGCCGCTCGGCGTGAAGCTGTGTCGGCCGTCGGAAGAGGTCCTCGATCTCATCCCGGCTGCACAGCGGGGCGCCTTCGCCAAGGAAGACGGCGAACAGGTCGTCGATGCCGCCGGCAATCGCTTCGCCAGCTGAAGCAGGACAGACCGTGACCTCCCAGCCCAAGCGCGAACGTCTGTCGTTCCTGGATCGCTATCTGACCTTGTGGATATTCCTCGCCATGGCGCTGGGCGTCGGGCTGGGCTCATTGTTCAAAGGCTTGCCCACGGCCATCGACAGCCTGTCATGGGGAAGCACCAACATTCCGATCGCCATCGGCCTGATCCTGATGATGTATCCACCCCTCGCTCGCGTGCGATATGAGGAATTGCCGCGCGTCTTCGAGGACAAGCGCGTCCTGGCGATCTCGTTGATCCAGAACTGGATCATCGGCCCGGTGCTGATGTTCGCGCTGGCGATTATCTTTCTCTCGGACAAGCCGGAATACATGACGGGCCTCATCCTGATCGGCCTGGCGCGCTGCATCGCCATGGTCATCGTCTGGAACCAGCTGGCCAAGGGCGACAACCAGTATGTCGCCGCGCTGGTGGCGTTCAACTCGATCTTCCAGATCCTTTTCTTCAGCGTCTACGCATGGTTTTTCCTCGCCTTCCTGCCGCCGCTTTTCGGGCTTGAAGGCAGCGTGATCGACATCAGCTTCTGGACGATCGCCGAAGCGGTGTTGATCTACCTGGGTATTCCGTTTCTTGCAGGGTTTCTCACGCGCAAGTGGCTGGTGAAGGCCAAAGGCAATGAATGGTATGAGCGCACCTTCCTGCCGAAAATCGGACCGATTACCCTGGCCGCGCTGCTGTTCACCATCACTGCCATGTTCAGCCTCAAGGGCGGCGATATCCTCACACTGCCGGGCGACACCATCCGCATCGCCATCCCGCTGACGATCTACTTCGTGGTGCAATTCACCATCAGCTTCTTCATGGGAAAGCTGATTGCCAGCGATTATCCGCGCACGACCGCTGTCGCCTTCACGGCGGCGGGCAACAATTTCGAGCTGGCGATTGCCGTGGCCATCGCCGCGTTCGGATTGGCTTCGCCTGTCGCCTTTGCTGCCGTGATCGGGCCCCTGGTCGAGGTGCCGGTGCTGATCCTGCTGGTCAACGTCGCCTTCTGGTTCGGGCGACGCTGGTTTCCCGACAGCGTTCCGTTAGAAACGCGAAGATGAATAGCGTTTCCCCTGCCGCACTCGGCATCTTTCTCGCGGCCGCCTTTTTCGAGATCGCGGGCTGCTTCGCCTTCTGGGCGTGGCTCCGGATGGGCAAGTCGATCTGGTGGCTCACGCCGGGGGCGATCTCGCTCGTTCTCTTTGCATACCTGCTGACGCTCGCACCGACAGATGCCGCTGGAAGGACCTATGCCGTCTATGGCGGCATTTACATTGCAGCGTCGTTGTTTTGGCTTTGGGTGGTCGAGCGCCAATCGCCGGACCGGTGGGATTTCACGGGCGCTGCCGTCTGCATAGTTGGCGCAGCCATCATCCTCTTTGCGCCGCGAACGGCGTAACGGAGTTCAATAAAAAATGGCCGATTCCCCTCGTTTGCGCCTGCTGTCAGAACCCGATCTGCTGCCTGCCCTCAAGCCCGAATTTGCGCACCGCTCCCCCGCCTTTGGCCTGGGAAAGCTTGATCCGCCACCTCGTATCCTGCTGCTCTACGGGTCGCTACGCGAGCGGTCCTATTCGCGACTGGTGGTCGAGGAATCGGCGCGGCTGCTGCAGTTTTTCGGCTGTGAGACGCGCATCTTCGATCCTTCCGATCTGCCCTTGCCGGATCAGGTCAACGGCGATGATCATCCGGCAGTGCATGAACTCCGCGAACATTCGCTGTGGTCGGAAGGCCAAATCTGGTGCAGCCCGGAACGGCACGGCCAGATCACCGGGATCATGAAGGCACAGATCGATCATCTGCCGCTGGCATATAAAGGCCTGCGTCCGACCCAAGGCCGCACGCTGGCGGTGATGCAAGTCAGCGCCGGATCGCAAAGCTTCAACAGCGTCAACACCCTGCGCATCCTCGGTCGCTGGATGCGGATGTTCACCATCCCCAACCAGTCCTCCGTGGCCAAAGCGTACGAAGAGTTCGACGAGGCGGGACGAATGAAGCCATCAAGCTATTACGACCGCATCGTGGATGTGGTGGAGGAACTGGTTCGTTTCACAGTGCTTCTGCGACCCCATGTCGATCAACTAGTCGACCGCTATTCCGAGCGTGCCGAACAGGGCCGGCCGGCAGATACGCATGTCGAGGCTGCCAGGCTTGCCGCGAAGGCTTAGACCTTTGCGACTGCGAATGCGCACGACAGGCGGGCTAATGTCAGACGACGGCCCCCGCGCATCGCAGCCGGAGATTGTCAGTTTGGTGTGCGGTTGGAGCACCAATTAAGGGCCGTGCCAAAAGGCACGAAAACCCTTGAAATTCAGGAATGATGGTGCGGTCGAGAAGACTCGAACTTCCACGGCCTTTCGGCCACAACGACCTCAACGTTGCGCGTCTACCAATTCCGCCACGACCGCACATCTGAAGGGAAACCGGCGTGACCGGTGCCTTGGTAGGAGGCGGCCCTTAGCAAAGGCTTTAGGGCCATGCAACAACCGATCGTCATGCGCGTTAGTTTTGACGAAAGATCGTGAAGGTGTGGGCGAGGGCGGAGAAGGAGAAGGTTGCATGTCCGCTCGATTCTGGTTGTTCAGCCTGGCAAGTGCCGGGGCCGCGCTGACCAGCGGACTGGCGCTAGGGCTCTATGCAACGACCCCGCCGCGTGTGGCGTTCACCGATGTCGAACCCTCCTATTCGGTTTCTTCCGATCCAGTCGTGACCACAGATGGCCCTGATCTGGCTGGACCTGTGGAAATCGATTGCAAGGGCTGCGGCCCGACGCTGGCGCAGCGGCAGATGACGGCGATGATGGGAAGCTGGAGCGGCTATGACGATCCGGTTGTTCAACGGTACGAAGCGCAGGATGTCGATGCCCAGCGCGACTGGCAGCCTCAGGATGATGCGCCGCCCTCGCCGGTTCATCGGCTCTCCGCGAATGTAGAGCGGTTCGCCAGTGGCGAAGGCGCGCAACCCCAACCGACGCAACTGGCGCAAGGCAGCCAGCCGACATTCGATCAGGCCCCTGCCGCAACAATGACTTCCTATTAGGTCGAGCGATGCAGGCGGGGCAGGGTGATCCCCCGTCCTACAGCATGAAAAAAGGGGAGGAAGCCTGCCGCTCCTCCCCTTCCTCTTATTCGGCGGCGACTACCGAAGCAGGCGTGTCGCTCAGCGGGTGAGCCAGCCGGTGCACCATCTCCTTGGGGCACACCTGCCAGAAATACCGCCGCCAGCGATCCCAATCGTCCAGGATCGTATTCGACCACTTGCTGTCGGTCGTCACCGCATGTTCAGCGATCAGCGCCTTGAGCTGCGCTTCCCAATGGGCGCTTTCCAGCCGCTGCCACACGATGCTTTCCGGGTTGGCCTGCTCATCGAAGCTGCCATCCTCGTCCAGGATGAAGGCCATGCCGCCGGTCATGCCCGCGCCGAAGTTCGCGCCGGTCTTGCCCAGGATGACTGCCGTGCCGCCGGTCATATATTCGCAGCCATTGGCGCCGCAGCCTTCCACGACCACCTGCGCGCCCGAATTGCGGACGGCGAAGCGTTCGCCCGCCTGGCCCGCCGCGAACAGCTTGCCCGCCGTCGCACCGTACAGGACGGTGTTGCCGATGATCGTATTGTCCTTGCTCGACAGCGGCGAGGAGACGGTCGTGCGCACGACGATCGTGCCGCCCGACAGGCCCTTGCCCACATAGTCGTTGGCGTCGCCAAAGACTTCCAGCGTGATGCCTTTGCACAGGAACGCGCCCAGAGACTGGCCCGCACTTCCCCGCAGACGCACGGTCAGATGCCCGTCCGCCAGCGTGGACATGCCGAACCGTTCGGTCACGGCCGCCGACAGGCGAGTGCCCACGGCGCGATGCGTGTTGCGCACCGTGTAGGTCAGCTGCATCTTCTCGCCACGCTCGAACACCGCCTTGGCATCGCGCATCATCTGCGCGTCGAGGCTGTCAGGCACCTCGTTGCGCCACTCCGTCAGGCTGAAGCGCCGCTGATCGTCGGGCGCATCCACCTTGGCCAGGATGGGATTGAGGTCGAGGTCGTCGAGATGCTCGGCGCCGCGATTGACCTGCTTGAGCAACTCGGTGCGGCCGATCACCTCGTCCAGGCTGCGATAGCCCAGCCGTGCGAGGATCTCGCGGACTTCCTCGGCAATGAAGGTCATGAGGTTGATGACCTTCTCCGGCGTGCCGGTGAACTTCTGGCGCAGCTTTTCATCCTGCACGCAGACGCCGACCGGACAGGTGTTGCTGTGGCACTGGCGCACCATGATGCAACCCATGGCGACCAGCGACAGCGTGCCGATGCCATATTCTTCCGCACCCAGGATCGCGGCGATCACGATGTCACGCCCGGTCTTGAGACCGCCGTCCGTGCGCAGCTTCACCCGATGGCGCAGGCCGTTGAGCGTCAGCACCTGATTGGCTTCGGACAGGCCCATTTCCCAAGGCGTGCCGGCATATTTGATCGACGTCTGCGGCGACGCGCCCGTGCCGCCGACATGACCCGCGATCAGGATGACGTCGGCATGCGCCTTCGCCACGCCAGCCGCCACCGTGCCGATACCCGCCTGGCTGACGAGCTTTACGCAGACGCGCGCACGCGGGTTGATCATCTTGCAGTCGTAGATGAGCTGCGCGAGATCCTCGATCGAATAGATATCATGGTGCGGTGGCGGCGAGATCAGCGTCACGCCGGGCGTCGAATGGCGCAGCTTCGCGATGAACTCGGTCACCTTGAAACCGGGCAGCTGACCGCCTTCGCCGGGCTTGGCGCCCTGAGCGACCTTGATCTCGATCTCTTCGGCAGAGCCCAGATATTCGGCATGGACGCCAAACCTACCGCTAGCGATCTGCTTGATCACGCTGTTGGCATTGTCGCCATTCTCGTAAGGCTTGAAGCGGTTCGCATCCTCGCCGCCTTCGCCCGACACGGCCTTCGCGCCGATGCGGTTCATCGCGATCGCCAGAGTCTCGTGCGCTTCCGGGGAAAGGGCGCCCAGCGACATGCCCGGCGTCACGAAGCGCTTGCGGATTTCCGTCGTCGCCTCGACCTCGTCGATCGGCACCGCTTCGCGAGCGAAGTTGAACTCCAGCAGATCGCGCAGATAGACCGGCGGCAAATCCCGCACGCCGCGCGAGAATTGCAGGTAGGTCGAATAGCTGTCCGTGCCCACCGCCGTCTGCAACAGGTGCATCAGCTGTGCGGAATAAGCGTGGCTCTCCCCCCCATTGCGCTGGCGATAAAAGCCGCCGATCGGCAGGCGCACGGCCGCGCTGTCATAGGCGGCCTCGTGGCGCAGCTTCGCGCTGTAATGGAGCGACGCATAGCCTTCGCCCGAAATCTTCGCGGGCATGCCGGGGAACAGGTCGTTCACCAGCGCGCGCGACAGGCCGACCGCCTCGAAATTATAGCCGCCGCGATAGCTGCTGATGACCGCGATGCCCATTTTAGACATGATCTTCAGCAGGCCTTCGTTGATGGCCGTGCGGAACCGTTCGAAACACTGATCGAGGGTCAGGTCGCCGAACAGGCCACGTGCATGGCGGTCAGCGATGCTCGCTTCGGCCAGATAGGCGTTCACCGTGGTCGCGCCGACGCCGATCAGCACCGCGAAATAATGGGTGTCGAGCGCTTCGGCGCAGCGCACGTTGATCGACGCATAGCTGCGCAGGCCCTTGCGGACGAGATGCGTGTGCACCGCCGCCGCCGCCAGCACCCCTGCAATGGCGATCCGGTCGGCATCGACACGCTCGTCGGTCAGGAAGATTTCGGTCCGGCCTTCGCGCACGGCCTGCTCTGCTTCCTCACGGATGCGCGATATCGCCGCGCGCAGCTGCTCCTGCCCACCGTCGGCCGGGAAAGTGCAGTCGATTTCCGCCACTGCGGGGCCGAAATGCGCCTTGAGCCGCGTCCATTCGGACGAGATCAGCACTGGCGAGTCCAGCACCAGCACATGGCTGTTCTGCGCATCCTGTTCCAGGATGTTATGCAGGTTGGAAAAGCGCGTGCGCAGGCTCATCACATGCCGTTCGCGCAGGGAGTCGATCGGCGGGTTTGTGACCTGGCTGAAATTCTGGCGGAAGAAGTGGCTGACCGTGCGCGGCTTGTCGGAAATGACCGCCAGCGGCGTGTCGTCACCCATCGATCCGATGGCTTCCTTCGCATCCTCCACCATGGGGGCGAGGATCAGCTCCATATCCTCCAGCGTCAGGTTCGCTGCGACTTGGCGGCGCGTCAGTTCGGCCTTGTCCCAGACGGGCAGGCTGCTTTCCGCTTCCGGCAGATCACCGACCTTCATGAAGTCCTTGATCAGCTCGGCATAGGGCCGCTCGCTCGCGATCTGATCCTTGATCGCGCGGTCATCGTAGATTTCGCCTTCCTGCAGATCGACGGCGATCATCTGGCCGGGGCCCATGCGGCCCTTCTTGACGACGGTGGTTTCGGGCACCACGACCATGCCGGTCTCGGAACCCACGATCAGCAGATTGTCGCCGGTCAGCGTATAGCGCAGCGGACGCAATGCGTTGCGGTCGACGCCAGCCACGACCCAGCGGCCATCGGTCATCGCCAGCGCGGCCGGGCCATCCCACGGCTCCATGACGGAGGCGAGATATTCATACATGTCGACATGGCTCTGCGGCGTTTCGGCAGCGGCGGCCTGCCAGGCTTCGGGCACCAGCATCAGCTTGGCCGTGGGCGCGTCGCGGCCTGACCGGCAGATCGCCTCGAACACGGCGTCGAGCGCGGCGGTGTCCGACGCGCCTGCCGGGATCACCGGCTTGATGTCCTCGGAGTGATCACCGAAGGCGAGGCTCGCCATCTTGATCTCGTGGCTCTTCATCCAGTTCTTGTTGCCGCGGATGGTGTTGATCTCACCATTATGCGCGAGCGTGCGGAACGGCTGGGCCAGCCACCATTGCGGGAAGGTGTTGGTCGAATAGCGCTGGTGGAAGATCGCCACCCGGCTCTCGAACCGCTCATCCTGCAGATCGGGATAGAAGACGGACAGCGATTCCGCGAGGAACAGGCCCTTGTAGATGATCGAGCGGCACGACAGGCTGCAGACGTAGAAATCCTGGATCTGCGCGGCGATCACCTTCTTCTCGATCCGGCGGCGGATGAGGTACAGGTCCTTTTCGAACTCGGCCTGGTCGCGCTCTTCGGGCATCGGCCCGGCGATCATGATCTGCTCGATCTCGGGACGGGTGCGCTGCGCCTTCTCGCCGATGACGGAAACGTCGACAGGCACCTGGCGCCAGCCATAAATGGTATAGCCCGCCTCGATGATTTCGCTTTCGACGATCGTGCGGCAGGTTTCCTGCGCGGAGAGATCGGTGCGCGGCAGGAAGATCATGCCAACGGCGAGGCGGTTGGGGAGGGGCTTGTGACCCGAATCCGCAATCGCATCGTCAAAGAAGCGCACGGGCAGGTCGACATGGATGCCCGCGCCGTCCCCGGTCTTGCCATCCGCATCGACCGCGCCACGGTGCCACACAGCCTTCAGCGCGTCGATCGCCGAAGCAACAACGCGGCGGCTCGCACGGCCGTCCGTCGCGGCGACAAGGCCGACGCCGCAGGCGTCGCCTTCCATCTCCGGATGATACATGCCCTCAGCGGCAAGGCGCGCGCGCTCTTCGGGGCTCGCCATATAGGGGGTGCTGGCCATAAATGCCTCCTCGTCAATCCATTCGTTCAAGCTTGTCGAGACCTCGTAACCCGTTCTCGACAAGCTCGAACCGAACGGGCGGATAGGTTGAGTGGACTAAGCGGCGACTTTCTCGCCCGCCTTCGCCTTCGCGCGGAGATAGCGGTACATATGCTCGGTCACGTCGCGGCCGTCGCGGATCGCCCACACGACCAGCGAAGCGCCACGCACGATGTCGCCCGCGGCGAACACGCCGTCCATCGACGTCATCATCGTCTTGTGATCGACGCGCAGC
>JAEZCS010000098.1 GCA_023433445.1 Pseudomonadota bacterium
CTGGCTGGGTTGAATATCGAAGCATAATAGCTTTTCCACATATCCTCGACCGGGTCTCCGGCAGGAGCATCGCCCTTGGACGCGCCCGGCCCTTCGCTCAGCTTTTCGCCGTCCCAGAAAATGCTGAGTTCAGGAGTGAGGATCGACCACCGCATCGATGCAAAGCGGCGCACGAAGAAACCGGCGTTCGCGCGGACGATATGATGATCTGGCTCGAACCAGGCGACGAAGCGAACGCCGTCGCCCTCCTGCACCTCGCGAAAACGAACGAAGGCGCGCATCTTGTGAATGTCGCGGCGAACGGCTTTCGCCAGCACTTCCACCCTGCGGACGAGGGGGTCGGCTTGGTCATCCATTCGCGTGCGCTGTTCGCGAATATCCAGCAAGAGCGCATAGAGCAGCGCAAACCGCTCGGCATCGCTATGCAATATCGCGCTTTCCGCCAATTCCAGAAAACCGCGCGGAACAGAAAATGCTCCCCCGCCCTGAACGGGAGGCGGATCGTCGAGGGACAGGAGCGATCCCCCTTCTCCTTCGACCCGCCAGTCGATCTCCTGGGGCGGCACGCCAGCCAACGCGAAACGACGGGCAGCCTCGCGCCACCCGTCGAAATCATCCGGCCCGCTCAGCAGCGCCTGAAACATCGCGAAATCAGTCGGATGATTCTGCGCGCTCCAGCTCGGCGGGCTTGCGCCGCGCGAAGGTGGCGGCAAGCTTCAGTTCTTCCTCGTCCGTCAGTTCAGCCGCCGCGTCGGGGAACATCTCCTCTTCTTCTTCCTCGATATGATGGAGATAGCGCTTCTTCAGCTTGGCAAAGGTTTCCCGCCATTCAGGACCATTGAAGGCCTGCTCCGCCAATTCCTCCAGATAATCGTCGATTTCCTTGTGTTCAGCTACGCTGTGCTGCGCATCTTCCCGCAGGTCGGGGCGGGCAAGCATCGTGGCGTAAAGCGTCTCTTCCTCGGCGGCCGCATGTGCGATCACCTCGACGCGGAACTGCTCGAACAGCTTTTCCAACCGGTCATGATCATCCTGCGCGTCAGCCATTTTCTCAAACAGCTGGCGATGTGCGTCATGATCTTGCTTCAATCTGTCGAAAATCGTGGCGTTGGCCATGAATGTGCTCCTCTAGATATAGAGGGCACAACGACAGGCACGCCGCTTTGGGTCCGCTGTCAGCCGAACAGAAAATTGAAGATGATCGCGACCGGTATCCAGAGCAGGCTACAAGCGATGCTGCTCACCCACACCTGCGTAACATCCCGGCGAAAGCGCAGGCCTAGACCTGACATCGACAGGCCGCTTTCATCCAGCATCTCCCAACGGCGCTCCATCCGTCGAGAGATTATGGCATATCCGCCAATCGCGGCGATAAGGGCAAGGTGCAGGATCAGCGAGCCGCCCATCCGGGCGACGATACCGATCTGGATGAGGCAGAAAACAACGAGCGCAGCCGCAAGATGACTACTCATGCGCTTGGCATAACGCCCGCCATGAGCTCGTGCTGAACCACTGTTGAATGCCGTTGCCACCAGCGCTTTCCCCTCGACTTTTATTAATCTCAAGAAATCATGAAGTGCGACACTTATCAACAGGGAAAACAGCCCTTCAGCTGAAAAGCTCCAATTGTGACGCGGGAGGGGGGAGCTGCCGTCGCAGATCGACCTTGTCGATCAGGTGGACCGGCTTCCAATCACTCGCGACGAGAAAGGGCCGGAGCTTTGCGATCGAGCTTGTCAACCGCGCGACATCATCCAGCCGAAGGCGGCGAACCCTGCGGCTTGCCAATATGCGATTGACGGCTTTGACGCCCAATCCCGGTACGCGCAGCAGCAATTCCCGAGGCGCGCGGTTTACGTCCACGGGGAATATGTCCCGGTGCTGCAAGGCCCATGCGAGCTTGGGGTCGATATCGAGCGGTAGATCGCCTGTTAGCGGATCAGTCGCCTGCTCCAGATCCTGCACCGAAAAGCCATAGAAGCGCATCATCCAATCCGACTGATACAGTCGGTGCTCGCGCAAAAGGGGCGGGCGTTTGAGGGGAAGCACGCTACTCGCAGACGGGATGGGTGAAAATGCGCTGTAATAGACGCGGCGCAACGCATGCCGGTCATATAGCGATCGCGCGCGCCGGATGATCGCCCGGTCATCCGCTCCGTCGGCCCCTACGATCATCTGTGTCGACTGCCCCGCTGGCGCGAAGCGCGGTGCATGGCGGTAGCGCTTTTTCGCATCGGCCGTGTCTTCGATTGCCGTGCGCAGCCCCTGCATCGCCCCCTCAATGCGCTCGCCATTCTTTTCAGGCGCCAGTCGCTGCAAGCCTTGCTCTGTCGGCAATTCGACATTGATCGAGAGACGGTCTGCATACAGCCCCGCTTGATGGGTCAATTCCGGGTCAGCGTCGGGGATGGTCTTCAGATGAATGTAGCCGCGAAAATCATGCTCTTCCCGCAATGCGCGGGCGACGCCGACCAACTGCTCCATAGTATAATCCGACGACCGTATGATCCCGGAGGATAGGAACAACCCTTCGATATAATTGCGGCGATAGAAGCTCAGGGTCAGGTCAACCACCTCCTGCACGGTAAATCGCGCCCGGCGCACATCGCTCGACCGGCGGTTGATGCAATAATGGCAGTCAAAGATGCAGCTATTCGTCAGCAGTATCTTGAGCAAGGATATGCACCGTCCATCCGGTGCATAAGCGTGACATATCCCCATGCCTTCCGTTGACCCGATGCCACCCTTGCGACCCGATATACTATCGCGCTTCTTCGTTCCTGAAGAGGCGCAAGAGGCATCATATTTTGCCGCGTCGGCGAGGATTTCCAGCTTTTGCCGGATCGAAAGGACAGCCATATGTTCACACTATGTTCTGATGGCGCGCTTGTCCTTGATCTAGATTGCTCAGCCTGTTTCTTTCAGCTTTTCCAACTCCCATCGATCTTGTCGATCAGTCGCACCATCGCTTGAAAGTCGGGCACGCCCGGCCCGACTGGCAGTTGCACCCCGCCGATGTCACGCTGGTGGACCGCGATGACCTCGTCTGGAATATCGACCGGCGTGCCCGCGGCGCCGGTCGCAACCTGAATTTCGCAGGCGCGCTGAAGCATCCAGTGCAGCAGGAAGGCCTTGGGCAATGTATCGGCCATCATCAGCGAGCCATGGTTTCTCAGCATCATCAGCCGCCGTTCGCCCAGATTGGCGATCAGTCGCTCGCCCTCTTCCGGCCGTAGCGTGATGCCTTCAAAGTCATGATAGGCGATTCGCCCGGCAAAGGCCGCGGCATAGAAATTGGTGGGCCGCAGACCTTCCTTGGTCGAACTGACCGCCATGGCCGCCGTAGTATGCGTATGAATGACGCAATGAGCGTCGGGCAGGTGCCGGTGAAAGACGCTGTGCTGCGTGAACCCCGCCCGATTTACCGGATGGGCGCTGCCGTCCAATATGTGGCCATCGATGTCGATCTTGACGAGGTTGGACGCGGTCACTTCGGAATAGAGCAGCCCGAACGGGTTGATCAGGAAAGCCTTGTCTTCATCAGGCACGCGCAAGGTGATGTGGTTGTAGATCAACTCCGACCAGCCCATATGGTCGAATATGCGGTAGCAGGCAGCGAGTTGCTGGCGTGCCTCCCATTCGGCGGCTGACATGTCGGCAGCAGCAACGGCGGTTGCCATGGCGATCCTCCTTTATCTGTTGCCGTGACTATCGGCCCCGCATGCGCTCCTGTCGAGTGAAACGGCTTCGGGGTTGAATTTGGCCGAATCTGCTGGTAGGGCGCGCCCCATACGGCGCAGGCTGCCCTGCGACGACTCATCGCTATTAGTTTCGGTAGGCCCGTCGGGAAGGGTTTGTTTCCTGACGAACCGCCCGTTTTCGACTGGAGTTTGACTGGCTTATGCAAATCATCGTTCGCGACAACAATGTCGACCAGGCCCTGCGCGCGCTCAAGAAGAAGCTGCAGCGTGAGGGCGTGTATCGCGAGATGAAGCTGCGCCGTCACTACGAAAAGCCCTCGGAAAAGCGCGCCCGCGAAAAGGCGGCTGCGGTTCGCCGCGCGCGCAAGCTGGAGCGGAAGCGCGCCGAGCGCGACGGCGTCCGTTAAGACGTTCGTTTCCGTGGGGCGGCGGTTTGCCGCTCCATCCTGCTGATCATCCGCACCTGCGAGGCTTAGGTCCATGTCCACGACCGCTGTTCCCCTTCGTCCCATCGCTAAGGGGTCGCTGACGCGTCTCTGGATCGGTGTTGCCGCAGTGGCGGTCGCCGCCGCCGGATTGGCCTGGGCTGGACAGCGTGGCATGGAACCGTCGCCAGCCAGCTATCTTGTCCGCAACGCGGGTGAGGAAGGCGTGGTTACGACCGAATCGGGCCTGCAGTACAAGGTGCTGGAAGAGGGCACCGGCCCCAGCCCGACCGCTGCGGACGTAGCGCTGGTCGGCTATAAGGGCGCGCTGCTCGATGGGACTGTCTTCGACGAAAACCCCCAGACCGCGATGCCTGTCGATGGCGTGGTGCCGGGCTTTTCCGAAGGCCTGCAGAAGATGAAGAAGGGCGGCAAGTATCGCCTGTGGATCCCGCCGCAGCTTGGGTATGGCGAGCAGGCGGCTGGTCCGATCCCGGCCAACTCCGTGCTGGTCTTCGATGTGCAATTGCATGACTTCAAGTCCAAGGCTGACATCATGCGCATGCAGCAGATGATGCAGGAGGGCGCAGCGCCGCCGCTGCCGGGCAACTGATCTGCTCGATTGGAATATGAAGAGGGGCCCGCTCGCCGGGCCCTTTTTTCATTCGCTGACGACGATGCTCTTTGCGTCATCGCTGCCGTTGATCGCTTTGGACCGCTCCTCCAGATAGACTTTGATCATCGCTATGATGGGGTCAGCGAGGAACAGGCCCAATATGCCGAAAAGCGTACCGAACACGATCTGTGCGGCAAGGACCAGTGCGGGCGCCAGGTCGGTTGCGCGCTTGGCCACCATCGGGACGATCAGGTAGCCGTCAATGATCTGCACCACCAGATAAACGCCAAAGGCATAGAGGCCAGCATTGACGCCCGCCGAGAAGCCGACGAGCACGATCAATACGCCCGAAATGATCGATCCGATGTTCGGCAGGAAGGCGAAGAGCCCCGTTAATATGCCGAGAAGCCCTGCCATCGGCACGCCCCCGGCGAGCAGAAGCAGCCACGTTCCCACACCCTCGACCGCCATGCCGATCAGCCGCCCGAACATCAGGCGGCGCAACGTCCAGCCCATCTTGCTTGCGACATTGTAGAAGCTGACCCGGCTGCCCATGGGCAGCATCCAGGCAACGCCTCGCTCATATAACCGTGGATCTACGGCGATGAAGATGGCCAGGACCAGCATCATCACGCCGCTGGTCACCGCGCCCATGAAGGTGCTGACTGCAGCAGTGACCCGGCCGATGGAACTGAACGCTTCTGTCGCCAGGCTCTTTAAGTCATTGGGCGTCGTAGAGATCCCCAACTGCTGCATCCAGCCGCCGATCCGCGTCACCTGCGCCTCGACGACCGTGCGCATGGTCTGGGCCTGTTCGGCCAGGCTCGCCCCGGTCAGGTAAAAGGTATATGCCATGAACAACAGTGCGGAGAGGAGGACGATCGCGAGCCTCCAGCCCCGGCCGATCGGCAGTACGCGGCCCAGCAAGCGCGTCCCCCCATCCATCATCGTCGTCAGCACCAGCGCGCCCAATATCAGCAGGATCGGCTGTGCCAGGAAAACGACGAGCGCGACCGCCACGGCCATGGCGATCCAGACGCCTGCGCGCTTGATTTCATGCTGGACGAGCGGGCTGCGTAATTCGCTTGGACCGGGCTCCTCGATGTGGACGTGCTTCCCGCTCAATCACCAGCCCCCTTGCAAATACATTATTCCGGGGGTGCAACGCTCTCCGGACGCAAGCTGTTCCCTGCCCGACCGCTGCGCAGCGCATAGAGCCAGCTCTTGGGATTCCAGCTGGAATCGCCATCCAGTGAGAAGGTGATGAACTCCGCGCGCCCCCCGATGGCTTCCCATGGTACAGGGCCGCCCAGCCCATTCTCCTCGAGCGGGGCGCGGCTGTCGGCGCTATTGTCCCGGTTGTCGCCCATCAGGAACACATGGTCTTGCGGCACGCGCACCGGGCCATACCAATCCAGCGCGCTAGGCCCCATGTCGATTGTCAGATAGCTTTTGCCGTTGGGCAGCGTTTCCTGCCGCACCGGCAACTGGCAATAATCCCGCCCGTCCGCGCCAGTCATGCGCGCGCCGGGAAACTGGGTTGGGGAACAAGGGGCATTGCCATCGATCGGGATCAGGATCGGCTTGATCGCCTTCAGCGGCACCGCGCTGCCGTTCAATATCACCTGTCCGCCGCGCACTTCGATGATGTCGCCCGGCAGGCCGATCACGCGCTTGATATAATCTTCACGCCGATTGTGCGGCGACACGATGACGATGTCGCCACGTTCGGGCAGATGGCCGAAAATGCGCCCCTTTATGAAGGGCAGCGGGTGGAAACTCGGTGAGACATAGGACCAGCCATAGGGGAATTTGCTGACCACCAGCCGGTCACCCTTCAGCAGCACCGGCATCATCGATTCGCTGGGAATGTAGAATGGCTTGGCGACGAAGCTGTGGAAGGCCAGGACTGCCAGGATCAAAAAGCCGATGCTTTTGACCTCATGCAGCCAGTCGACGGAACTCCTGTCCGATCGTGTCGGCGGTGCCGCCGCTGGTTCCTCTGTGACAAGCGGATCGTTATCGCTCATATTGGCTGCCGTAATGGTGGGCGTTTCGGAACGTGGCGGGGTGGCCGTCACTGGGGCAGAGCCTCAATGATGACGAATGCCTGCGCCCATGGATGATCATCGGTGAGCGTCAGGTGAATGGCCGGCTTGTGACCATCGGGTATCATCGCCTGTAATCTCAGAAGCGCGCCCCCGGTCAGCTCCAGCGTGGGTGCTCCACCTGGGCGATTGACGACGCCGATGTCCTTCATGAACACCCCCCGATTGAAACCTGTGCCAATGGCTTTGGAAAATGCCTCCTTCGCAGCGAAGCGCTTTGCCAGCGTCCCGGCCTTCGTGAATGGCCGCCGGGCTGCCTTGGCTCTCTCGACCTCGGTGAAGACGCGCTGTTCGAACCGCTCGCCGAAACGATCCAGCGAGTTTTGAATTCGCTCGATGCTGCAGAGGTCTGAACCAAGGCCGATGATCAACGCGCCAGATCCATCTGCCGCCGCATTTCGCGGATACTGCTCTCCAGTCCGCTGAATAGCGCCTCGCCGATCAGGAAGTGGCCGATGTTGAGTTCGGCGACCTGCGGAATTGCTGCCACGGGGCCGACATTGTCGAAAGTCAGCCCGTGGCCGGCATGAGGTTCAATCCCGTTCTTCGCCGCCAATGCCGCAGCGTCGGAAAGGCGTCGCAACTCGTCCGCGCGCTCCGACCCCGACAGATGAGCATAGCGGCCCGTGTGAAATTCGACGACTGGTGCGCCAAGACGCATCGCCGCTTCGATCTGGGCCGGATCAGGCTCGACAAAAAGGCTGACGCGTATGCCGGCGTCCCCCAGCGCACTGACGATCGGCTGCAGCATCTCGATCTGGCCTGCCGCGTCCAGACCGCCCTCGGTCGTACGCTCTTCGCGCTTTTCTGGCACGATGCATGCTGCATGCGGCCTGTGCTTGAGCGCAATGTCCAGCATCTCCTGCGTCGCCGCCATCTCCAGGTTCAGCGGCACCGTAAGCGCTGCCATCAAGGTGGCGATGTCTTCATCCCGTATGTGCCGCCGGTCTTCGCGAAGATGGGCCGTTATGCCGTCTGCCCCTGCCTTCACAGCCAACAGCGCAGCCTTGACGGGATCGGGATGCTCTCCCCCCCGCGCATTCCGGATGGTGGCAACATGGTCGATGTTGACACCCAGGCGCAGAGGGGCGGGAGTTTGCTGCATGACGCCTATTGTTTCCGGCTTCCGGGTTTGATTGCGGGGATGGCCGCCAATTCGGGCGGCACGTCCTCGGGTTCATAGACGGGGAAGTTGATGCTGACGAGCGGGTAAAAGGGCACGCCCAGGTCCACTTCGCCTGCGGATCGATCGACCAGCGCGACTTCTGCGACGACGATGCCGCCTTCAGCTTCCACGGCTTCAATCGCCTGGCGCGACGACAGGCCGGTGGTCACCACATCCTCTACCATCAGCACCTTCTGGCCAGGTGTGATGCTGAACCCCCGGCGCAGTTCGAACGTGCCTTCCGGCCGTTCGAGAAAGACGGCATCCTTATCGAGCGCACGGCCCACTTCATGGCCGATGATCAGGCCGCCCATTGCAGGAGATACGATAAGGTCGATCTCCTGCCGCATTTCGCGCGGCAGCTGTTGTACGACGGCCCGCGCGAGGCGGCCCGCGCGCTCAGCGTTCATCAATACGCGCGCGCACTGCAGGTAATTGGCGCTCCGGCGGCCAGAGGACAGGATGAAATGCCCTTCCAGCAAGGCTCCTGCCGCCCTGAATTCTGCCAGTACTTCCTCGTCGGTCATCCGGTATATCGATCCATCAGCACTTGCCCCGGCGGCTCGCGCCGCCCGGCACTTATCTTCTAACATGGCTACCCATGATCGCGCCCCTGGGCGCGAGGTGCGAGATAGGCGGACCGTCGGGGCGTTGCAACAGCGAAGAAAATCTGCTCGTGCCCGCTTGAGGCAGGAAAAAAGCATGCCTATAAGCCGCGGCAGACCGACCGGGCGGAGGGGGACGCGTATGCGCGCGCCTTCGTTGCAGCGGCGCCAAGGGGTTACGGGGTAAGAAGACGCTTATGAAAATGGTGAAATCGCTCGTTCTCGCCGGGTTGCTGGCCTTTGCGCCTGCATCGGCGTTGAACAGTCAGGCGCTGGCGCAGGATAATTCTGCCGTCGCCGCCGCTGCGGACAACGCTGCCGCCCCGGCCGAATCGGTGGGCAATGCGGCGGCTCCTGCTGCCGAAGCTGCGAACGTCGCTGCGCCTGCCCGGATGAAGCCGACCGAAGGCATCGGCATGCCGCGTCCGGGTGAAATCACCTTGCAGGAACAGTTCAGCCCGACTGGCCACACCGCCCGTTGGTTGCATGACGTGCTGCTGCTGCCGCTCATCACGATCATCTCGGTCCTGGTTCTGGTCCTGATGCTCTATGTCATGGTCCGCTTCCGCCGCAGCGCAAACCCGGTGCCCTCGAAGACCTCCCACAATGCCGTCATCGAGGTGATCTGGACTGTCGTTCCCGTCATCATCCTGCTGGTGATCGCAGTGCCCTCGATCGGTCTGCTTGCTGATCAGTATAAGCCTGCTCCCAAGGATGCGGTGACGGTGAAGGTGACTGGCTACCAATGGTATTGGGG
The DNA here is from genome assembly GCA_023433445.1 of Pseudomonadota bacterium. GTDB lineage: Bacteria > Pseudomonadota > Alphaproteobacteria > Sphingomonadales > Sphingomonadaceae > Sphingobium. The sequence goes on from JAEZCS010000098.1 coordinate 9,378, forward strand.
CTATGAATATCCCGACAACGAAATTCCTGAATTTGTCTCGAACATGCTGCCCAAGGAAAAGGCAGAGGAAAATGGCGAGCCCTATCTGCTGGCCACTGACACTCGCTTGGTTCTTCCCGCTGGCCGCCCGATCAAGCTGATCATCACCGGCGCCGACGTGATCCACGCATTCGCTATTCCCTCCCTCTGGGTGAAGATGGACGCCGTGCCGGGCCGTCTCAACGAGAAGACCTTCACCATCAAGAAACCGGGCGTCTATTACGGCCAATGTTCTGAACTGTGCGGCGCGCGTCATGCCTTCATGCCGATCGCGATCGAGGCGCTGCCTCCCGCGCAGTTCGACCAGTGGGTCCTCTCGCAGGGTGGCAAGCTGCAAGGTGCGGCTCCGGAGGCCGCCGCCGCCGCTGTTGCTCCGGCTGCGCCTGCCGCCGCCCCCGCCGAAAAGCTTTGATGTAAGGGCATAACGCCATGACCACGATTACTGCAGATCATCACGGCGATCATGCTCATGATCATCATGACGCCGATCACAAGCCAGCCTTTTTCCAGCGCTGGTTCATGTCGACGAACCACAAGGACATCGGCACCCTCTACCTGATCTTCGCGATCCTCGCCGGCGTTATCGGCGGCGCGATTTCGGGCCTGATGCGTGCAGAGTTGGCCCAGCCGGGCATCCAGTACCTCCATACGTGGGCTCAGATGACGGATGGCCCTTCGGCCACGCTCGACCAGGCCTACCACCTCTGGAACGTGCTGATCACCGCACACGGTCTAATCATGGTTTTCTTCATGGTTATGCCGGCAATCATCGGCGGCTTCGGCAACTGGTTCGTGCCGATCATGATCGGTGCGCCGGACATGGCGTTCCCGCGCATGAATAACATCAGCTTCTGGCTGCTGATTCCGGCCTTTGCGCTGCTGCTTGGTTCAGCTTTCGTGCCTGGTGGTACCGGCAATGGTGCGGGTACCGGCTGGACGGTTTATGCTCCGCTGTCGACCAGCGGTTCTGCAGGGCCTGCTGTCGACATGGCCATCCTGTCGCTCCACATCGCGGGCGCCAGCTCCATTCTGGGCGCGGTCAACTTCATCACCACCATCCTGAACATGCGCGCGCCGGGTATGACCCTGCACAAGATGCCGCTGTTCGTCTGGTCCGTGCTGGTCACCGCTTTCCTTTTGCTGCTCGCGCTGCCGGTTCTGGCTGCTGCGATCACCATGCTGCTGACCGATCGCAACTTTGGAACAACCTTTTATGATGCTGCTGGCGGCGGCGATCCGGAGCTATACCAGCATCTGTTCTGGTTCTTCGGTCACCCGGAAGTGTACATCCTGATCCTGCCCGGCTTCGGCATCATCAGCCACAACGTGTCCACCTTCTCGCGCAAGCCGATCTTCGGTTACCTCGGCATGGCCTACGCCATGGTCGCCATCGGTGCCGTCGGCTTCGTCGTGTGGGCGCACCACATGTACACAGTCGGCTTGTCGCTCGACGCCCAGCGTTACTTCGTCTTTGCGACGATGGTCATCGCCATCCCCACCGGCATCAAGATCTTCTCCTGGATCGCGACGATGTGGGGCGGCTCGCTGCGCTTCACCACGCCGATGATCTGGGCGATCGGGTTCATCTTCCTGTTCACCGTCGGTGGCGTTACGGGCGTCCAGCTTGCCAACGCCGGTCTCGACCGCGCACTGCATGACACCTACTACGTCGTGGCTCACTTCCACTACGTTCTGTCGCTCGGTGCCGTCTTCGCGATCTTCGCGGCCTGGTACTACTGGTTCCCGAAGATGTTCGGCTACATGTACAGCTCGGCCATCGGCAACCTGCACTTCTGGGTCATGTTCATCGGCGTGAACCTCGTGTTCTTCCCGCAGCACTTCCTCGGTCTTGCAGGCATGCCGCGCCGCTACATCGACTATCCGGATGCATATGTCGGCTGGAACTATGTCTCGTCGATCGGCTCCTACATCTCCTTCGTCGGCGTCCTGATCTTCCTTTACGGTGTCTGGGAAGCCTTCTCGAAGAAGCGTGTTGCCGGCGACAATCCTTGGGGTGAAGGTGCAACCACGCTGGAATGGCAGCTGTCTTCGCCGCCGCCATACCACCAGTGGGAGCAGCTGCCCCGCATCCGCTAAGCGGACAAAGATCAAGGGCATCGCGGTTGCCGCGATGCCCTGAAATTGCAGACAGGACGGTTCAATGACAGTTATCGACAATCACGACGTACTTGGCTCCGAGGAAGGCTTGCGCCTTTCGGAAGCGAATGCGCGCGATTTCTTCGAGCTGCTGAAGCCGCGCGTGATGTCGCTCGTCGTCTTCACCGCCTTCGCCGGCCTGATCCTGGCGCCCGGTGAGATCAACCCGATCCTCGGTGCCATTTCCATACTCTGCATCGCGGTGGGCGCTGGCGCCTCCGGTGCACTCAACATGTGGTACGATGCCGACATCGACGCGGTGATGAGCCGTACCGCAAAACGTCCCATTCCGGACGGACGGGTTCAGCCGCGGGAGGCGCTTGCCTTCGGCCTGACGCTGTCGGTCTTCTCGGTCGCCATCCTTGGCCTTGCGGTCAACTGGTTCGCAGCCGGCCTTCTGGCATTCACCATTTTCTTCTATGCGGTCATCTACACGATGTGGCTGAAGCGCTCCACGCCGCAGAACATCGTCATCGGCGGGGCATCCGGTGCATTCCCGCCGATGATCGGTTGGGCCTGCGTCACGGGCGGCGTGTCGATCGACAGCATTATCCTGTTCCTGATCATCTTCCTCTGGACGCCGGCGCATTTCTGGGCGCTCGCGCTCTTCAAGATGCGCGACTATGGCTCCGTCGGCGTGCCGATGATGCCGAACGTTGCAGGCGAAGCTTCGACCAAGAACCAGATCGTCCTCTACACCATTCTCACGATTGCCGTGGCTGTTGCGCCGACTGCGACGGGCCTTGCAGGCATCGGCTACGGCATCTTTGCCGCCGTGCTTGGCGCCATCTTCCTCTATTGTTCGGTTGCCGTATGGCGCATGCCGGATGGTGACGATAAGATGGTTCCGGCCAAGAAGATGTTCGCTTATTCGATCGTTTATCTTTTTGCGGTCTTCTCGGCGCTTCTCGCGGATCATTGGATCGGCGGCGTTTCCAAGCTCCTGGGAGCCGCGTGATGATCGATAAAATCGAACTCAACGAAGCGCAGAAGAAGTCGCGCCGCAACCGCAACATCGCCCTTGGGCTCGTTCTGGCGGCGCTGGTCGTGCTCTTCTACATCATGACCCTGGTGAAGATCGGTGGTCTGAATGTCTAAGCCGGAAACCACCAACCAGATGGCGCCGGGTGGCCAGAAGCGTGTCAGCAATGGCGCGATCTTCGCAGGCTGCGCCGTGTTCGTCGGCTGCATGGTGGGTGCGGCCTATGCTTCCGTTCCGCTCTATCGCCTGTTCTGCCAGGTCACCGGTTACGGCGGCACCACGCAGCGCGTCGAGCAGTACTCCGAAACGATCCTCCAGAAGCCGATCCAGGTGACGTTTGACGCAAACGTGTCCTCCGGGTTGAACTGGGAGTTCAAGCCGGCCAAGACCGTCAACCCGAAGATCGGCGAGACGGTCCAGGTCGAATATACGGCGACCAACAGGTCGTCGACTGCCTCCACCGGTACGGCCGTGTTCAACGTGACGCCGATGGAAGCGGGTGCCTACTTCAACAAGGTGCAGTGCTTCTGCTTTACGGAGCAGACCTTGGAGCCGGGTCAATCGATCACCATGCCCGTGGTGTTCTTTGTTGATCCGGAAATCGCCAAGGCACCTGAAACGAAGAACATAAAAACGATTACCCTGTCCTACACCTTTTATCCGAGCGAGAAGGCCCAGCCGGTCGCCGCTCTGCCAAAGGGTGAGACGGCCGGGGAAGGGAAACTTTAAGAGGGTCGCCGGGTTTTCCGGCGTAGCAAGGCAATATCCGGGGATTCTGACATGGCCGACGCGCATCAGAAAAATCACGACTACCACATCATCGATCCGAGCCCGTGGCCTATCCTGGCTTCGCTCGGCGCATTCGTCCTGACTTTCGGCGGCGTTGGCTACATGCGCTACCTGAATGGTGGTGCGTTCAACATGTTCGGGATCAACTGGGCGACCCCTTGGGTCTTCTTCATTGGTCTCGCCATCGTCATCTACACGATGATCGGCTGGTGGTCGGACACCATCAAGGAAGGCAATTCCGGCGCCCATACGCGCGTCGTATCGCTGCACCTGCGCTACGGCATGATCATGTTCATCGCTTCGGAAGTGATGTTCTTTGCCGCCTGGTTCTGGGCCTTCTTCGATGCAAGCCTTTACGCCAACGAAGCGATCCAGGCCTCGCGCACCGAATTCCTCGGCGGCCAGTGGCCCCCGAAGGGCGTTGAAGTGCTCGATCCATGGCACCTGCCGCTCTACAACACGGTTATCCTCCTGCTTTCGGGCACCTGCGTAACCTGGGCACACCATGCGCTCCTGCACAACGACCGCAAGGGCCTCGTCAATGGTCTGGCGCTCACCGTGGCACTCGGCATCCTGTTCTCGTTCGTCCAGGCCTATGAATACGCCCACGCTCCGTTCGAATTCTCGAACTCGATCTATGGCGCGACCTTCTTCATGGCGACCGGCTTCCACGGCTTCCACGTCCTGATCGGCACGATCTTCCTCCTCGTCTGCCTTATCCGGGCCATGGCCGGTGGCTTCACGCCGACCCGCCACTTCGGCTGCGAAGCCGCCGCCTGGTACTGGCACTTCGTTGACGTGGTCTGGCTGTTCCTGTTCTTCGCCATCTACATCTGGGGTGGCTGGGGCGCACCGGTCGCTCACTAAGAGCCACGCATTTCATGAGGAGGGGCGGCGAAAGCCGCCCTTCTGCGTTTCAAGCGGGATTTGACCATGGCCACGACGCCGCAGCACGAAAAAACAAGCACCGGCCGGCCGCGTAGCACGGTGCGTACCGTTGCAACGGTTGTCGGCATCCTCGTCACGCTGGCGGTCTTGCTGTCGCTCGGCACCTGGCAGGTGGAGCGCCTCCACTGGAAGGAGGCGCTGCTGGCCGATATTGCCGAGCGTCGCGCGGCAGACCCGGTCCCGTTGGCCGAGGTCGAGGCAATCGAGCGTGACGGCGGCGACATCGAATACCGACGGGTCTCGGTGACGGGGACCTTTGACCACGACAAGGAGCGGCACTTCTTCGCGACGTTCCAGGGCCAGACCGGCTTCTATGTTTACACCCCGATGACTTTGGCGGACGGCCGCGTGCTCTTCGTCAACCGCGGCTTCGTGCCCTATGAGATGAAGGACCGCTCGCCGCGCGAGGCGGGCGAAGTGTCAGGCGTGCAGACCGTCACCGGTTTTGCCCGTACGCGGCTGGACGA
>JAEZCS010000143.1 GCA_023433445.1 Pseudomonadota bacterium
TCCGGCACATGAGCAAAGGCCAACCGCTGCCCCTGCAATGTGTCGGCCAAAGGTGTCATTTCATCGCCCACCAGAATGGCGTAATCGACTTTCCCCGTCGCCAGGGATTCGGCAAGCCCGGCATGAAGTTCGTAACTGCGATCGCCCAACTCGCGCATGCCACCCAACACCGCAATGCGCCGGCTGGCATCTTCCTTGCCCAACTGCTTGAGCGTCGCCGCCATGCTGAGGGGATTGGCGTTGTAGCTTTCATCGATGAGCAGCGCTTCACCGCCTGAGACGGCAAGCGTTCGCCGCTCTCCGCGTCCAGGAAGCCCCGGCAGTTCCGCCAGCGCAAGCCCGGCAGCAGCCAGATCGCCACCCAGGGCTTCGACCGCCGCCAACACCGCCAGCGCGTTGGACACCCAATGTTCGCCCGGCGCGGCCACGGTGAAGCAAAGCTCGGCGCTGGGCAGCGTGGCCGTGACCAGTGTCCCGCCATTGGCCGCCGGAACCATATCACGTGCGCGTACATCGGCTTCTTCATCGAAACCGAAGGTCAGGACACGGGCTGCATGCTGCTCCGCCTTGGCGTAGAGCGTCGCCACATGCGGGCTGTCAAAGGGAATGACGGCGATGCCCTCGGGCTCGAGCCCTTCGAATATCTCCGCCTTGGCCTCTGCGATCTTCTCTTCTGTACCAAAAAATTCGATGTGCGCAGGGGCGATGGCAGTCACGATGGCAACGTGGGGCCGCACCTGCCGCGTCAACTGTGCCAGCTCGCCCGCGTGGTTCATACCCATCTCGAACACGCCAAAGGCCGACGCGCGAGGCATTCGCGAGAGGCTGAGCGGTACGCCAACATGGTTGTTGTAGCTCTTGACCGAACGATGCACCTGGTCCGGGCAGATGCGGTCAAGCGCATGAAACAGCGCTTCCTTGGTCCCTGTCTTCCCGACGGAGCCAGTGACGCCGACGATCTTGCCCTGCATCCGCGCGCGACCGGCGCGGCCCAATACTTCCAGCGCGGTGGCGCTGTCGGGAACGAGGATATGAGGCTGCGCAACCGGCTCGCTGACGATCGCGCCAGCCGCGCCCTGGCCAAAGGCCTTGTCTATGAAGCGATGCCCGTCCGTAGCCTCGCCCTTCATCGCCACGAACAGGTCGCCGTCCGTCACTTCGCGGCTGTCAAAGGCAACACCTGAAACGGCGAAGGGCGCCGAAGCGACGCCCCCAGTGGCCTGCGCTATTTCCTCGGAAGTCCAAAGATCGCTCACCCGGCGCACTCCCGGGCAACGGTGACATCGTCAAAGGGCAACACCCGGTCACCAATAATCTGCCCCTGCTCATGCCCCTTCCCCGCCAGCAACACGATATCATCGGCACCTGCTCGCGCTATTGCCGCAGCGATAGCTGCACGGCGCCCACCGATTTCCTCAGCACCGGCTGCACCCGCCATGACGGCAGCGCGAATGGCCGAAGGGTCTTCCGAGCGAGGATTATCGTCAGTCACGATGACATGGTCCGCCAATTCGGCCGCAACTTTGCCCATCTGCGGACGCTTCCCAGCATCCCGGTCGCCGCCAGCGCCGAACAGCGCGATCAGCTTGCCGCGCGTGTGCGGCCGCAATGCTTCGATGGCAGCGCGCAGGCCGTCTGGCGTATGGGCATAGTCGACATAGACGGGCGCACCCGCCTTGGTGATCACAGCGCGCTCCAGGCGACCGCGAACCGGCTGCACCCGGCCAAGCAGTTCAAGCACCTTCGCCGCATCTTCACCGCCGGCGATGACGAGCCCCGCAGCGGTCAAGGCGTTGGCGGCCTGATAGGCGCCGATGAGCGGCAGATTGACCTTGAAGAGCTTACCCTCGATCTCGACGTCCAGCGACTGGCCCAACTGGGTCGGGGTGCGGTTGGCAAGACGCAATGCCTGCCCCTGCACCCCGACGCTCAGCACACGAAGCCCCCGCTTCGTAGCTCGCTGGATAACCTTGCCGGACCATTCGTCATCAGCCCAGACGACCGCTGCGCCATCGGGCGCGACCACCTCGTCAAACAGCCGCATCTTGGCGTCGAAATAACTGTCCATGTCGCCATGATAATCGAGATGATCGCGCGACAGATTTGTGAAGGCGGCGGCTGACACTGGCAGCCCCTCGGTCCGATATTGCGCCAGACCATGACTGGACGCTTCGAAGGCCGCGTGGGTGATGCCCTCGCGCTTGAGCCCGGACATGTTGGAGAGGAAGGTTACGATGTCCGGCGTCGTCAGCCCGGTCGATACCTGATCGACAGAGGTGGTGACGCCGAGCGTTCCGATCGATGCCGAATGATGGCCGAGCATTCGCCAAAGCTGGCGGGTAAGCTCAACGGTCGACGTCTTGCCATTGGTGCCGGTGACGGCAACGGTCACCTCTGGGAAGGGCGCGAAATAGCGGGCTGCAAGGAGCGCGAAAAGACGACGGGGATTGTCGTGCGCGATATGCGCCGCCCCCTCCACCTTGGCGCCTGGCCGGGCGACCACTGCCACGGCTCCCGCGCGCACGGCATCGGCAATGAAATCCTCGCCATTGGCCCGAAGACCTTGAAAAGCACCGAAGACCGTGCCCGGCGCAACCTTCCGGTTATCGATCGCGAAGCCCGACACCGCGGCGTCAAGCGGCGCCCCAGCGTCGAGCTTCACATCCAGCCCCTCGATCAGCGACCCGAGGCGCATCTCAGTGCTTTTCCTTGCCCTGCCCGAGCAAGGGCATGAGGTCCGATATGTCCACGTCCCGCCGTTCGTCGGGAAGGACGCCCAGCATCGGCGCGGTACGCTCAACCACGCGCTTGACCACGGGGGCGGCAGTCCAGGCAGCGGTACGCAGGCCGAATGTCTGCGCGTTGCCCTTGGGCTCGTCCATCATCGTCAGCACGACGTAGCGGGGATTATCCATCGGAAATGCGGACGCGAAAGTCGTCACCAGTGAACTCTTGTTGTACCGGCCTTCTTCAGGCTTCTCGGCGGAACCCGTCTTGCCGCCCACCCGGAATCCCTTGGCGTCGGCGCTGCGACCTGTACCCGCCGCAACAATCATCCGCAACAGCTGCCGCATCCGTGCGCTCGTGGCGGCGGAAAAGACGCGATGGCCTTCGGGCACTTCATTGGCGTGCAGCTTGCGCAAAGTGGCGGGCCGCCAGATGCCTCCATTTACCAGCGCTGCATAAGCGGTCGCGAGGTGCAACGGAGTCACCGCGATGCCATGGCCATAGGATACCGTCATGGTCGTAATGCGGCCCCAATTATAGGGCCACAGGCTTTTGGCGCTCTCCTTGAGCTCAATCGGCGCGCGCTGGTCGAATTGAAGGTTGCGGAAAAGCTCCTGCATCGGCGCCGCGCCCATTTCATCGGCAATCCGGGCCGTGCCGATATTAGAGCTGTGCACCAGAATTTGCGGCACGTTGAGCCAGCGCCCGAGCGCGTGGTCATCCTTGATCCGGAATCCAGCGACAGCCAACGGGGCGGTCGCGTCATAACGCTTGGCCATCGATGTGGCGACGCCCCGGTCCACCGCCTCGGCGATCGACAGCGGCTTGAAGGTCGAACCCAGCTCATAGCGCGCCTGGACCATATGGTTACAGAGCGGCGATTCGCTACATTTCTTGCCCGCGTAATTTTGAAGCTTGTTAGGATCGAATACAGGGATGGACGCCATCGCGATCACTTCGCCCGTATTGGCATCCATGATGATGCCGCCCGCGCCCTTGGCGTTGTGCGCGACCATCTGGGCGTAAAGCTCGCTTTCAAGTGCGCCCTGCACTCGACTGTCGATCGAAATTGCAAAAGGCTGCCCGCGCAGCGCCGGGTCGGTCAGGCGTTCGTTGAACGCGGCCTCCGCCCCCATGCCACCCTGCCCGTCCGCGTTCGGCGCGAAGCCAATGACATGCGCGGCAAGACTGCGCTGCGGATAGAGGCGCTCCTTCTCACGTGGAAATTCGATGCCGATCTCGCCAAGCGCGTTCACCGCCGCAACTTCCTCCGGCAGGGCGCGGCGGCGCAGATAGGCCCACCCCTTGCCCGTCAGCTTCTTGTAGAAGGCCGCTTCGGGCTCATCGGGAAAAATCTCGTGCAGCTTGCGGGCAAGCTCGGCGGGCTCGCCGATCAGCTTCGAAGGACGCACCGCAATCGAATAAGCGTCCATCGTGCGGGCGAGCGGCACGCCGTTGCGATCGACAATGTCCGCCCGCGCGGGAAGGAATGCCGAAACGTCGCCGTTCCCGCTGGAGCCATGCGCGAAAATGCCGACCCAGGTCAGCCGCAGGATCACTACGGCCGTTACGCCCATGAACAGGATCAAGAGCAGCATCAGCCGGTTATGCGCAACGGCCGTCAGGTCAACCCGCTGCTTGCCTGCCCTGACGCCGGCAGGCTGAACGATGATTGTCGCCATCAGCGCGCTCCCTTCTTGCGTTCGCGCGCCGCCGTGGCGCTGATCTCGCCGATGGTGCTGTCGTCGAGAAGCTTGGCATCCAGCATCGCCATCCGCTCAGCACGCCGGGCGAGCGGATTGGGCTTCGCAACGTCCGAATCATCCTTGACCTTCTCGGCAGCGCTCTTGGCCGCGGGCTTGGCGATCTTGTCGACATTGTCGGCGGCATGGGCTTCGCGGATCACGGCGATGTCGCTGCGGATCTGGGTGGCGGCCGGACTTGCCGGAGCAGCCTGCGCGGCGGACGGCAGGTCGGCGGAGCTCTCGACCATCGCAACCATCACCGGCGGCGCGACATAGTCGGGTCCGTTGGGCTGAATGCCCTCAAGGTTCGCCAGCGCTCGCTCGCCGCCCAGATATTGCCTGGCAGTCGGGGTGGCGTACATGAAGTCGTCCTGGTTCCACCGCTCCAGCTGCCGCATGCTCGCTCGTGCGCTGAACTCCGTTTCCAGATAGCGGATGTCCGCCCGCGCACGCGCAATCTGCGCCTGCACCTTCATCAGCTCATTACGCTCCGTCGCGACTTTCAGCGAAACGAGATAAGCCCCTAGCGCGCCCAGCGCGACGAGCAGGATCCAGATCAGGCTTTGCAACCTCTTCACCGCGATCATGGGCGGGCGCTCCTGGAAGAACCTGGTGTGGAAGAACTTGGCCGGGACGGAATGGGGGCTGATGTACGAACAGCGCTGCGCAGGGTCGCGGAGCGAGCACGGGGGTTGCGAGCCAGCTCCACCTCACCGGGGCGAATGGCCTTGGCAGGTTTGTGGAAGGTGGGTGCGGCCGCCGCCTTGCGTTCTGGCAAGTGGCGCGATCCAGCACCCTCGCCGCCGCTGCGCTGACGCAGGAACTGCTTGACGATCCGGTCTTCCAGGCTGTGGAAAGTGACAACGGCCAAGCGACCGCCTTCCTCCAGCATCGCCTCCGCCGCCTCCAACCCGCGCTCCAATTCCTCGAGTTCACGATTCACATGAATGCGGATCGCCTGGAAAGTGCGGGTGGCCGGGTCCTTCTTGTCATGTGGCTTATGCCCAAGCGCCCGGCGAACGACGCTGGCCAGTTGGCCCGTACGCTCCAACGGACGCGCCTCCACAATCGCGCGAGCCACGCGGCGCGAGCGCGGCTCCTCTCCATAGCGATAGAGGACGTCGGCAATCTCCTGCTCAGGGGCATTGTTCAGGAAATCTGCGGCACTCATACCGCTCTGGCTCATCGTCATGGTGAGCGGACCGTCGGACTGAAAGGAAAAGCCGCGCTCTGGCCGGTCGAGCTGCATCGACGACACGCCGATATCGAGCGTCACGCCCGATACCGAGCTGATGCCGCGATCTGCCAGCAGTTGCTCCATTCGGGAAAATTCCCCGGCGATCAGGGTGATCCCCTTTTCCGCCGCCAGCGCTTCACCCTCCCGAATCGCATCAGGGTCACGGTCGAACGCGAACACCTTCGCGCCCTCGCTCGCCATTGCGCTCGAATAGCCGCCCGCGCCGAACGTGCCGTCAACATGTAGCTCGCCGGGCTTTATCGCGAGGGCCTGCAACACTTCATCGAGCAGAACCGGGATGTGACGATCCGAATCGACAGGAGCGGTCACTTGCCCCCTCCCGCTGCGCGCTGGTCGAGCCAGCGCCGCACCTTGTTGCGGATCAGTTCTGGGCGATCCTTGCTGTCTGCCAGCGTTTCGGGCTTCCAGATCTGGATGTAGCGGCCAACGCCATAGAAGAACACCGCATCGGTGATGCCATATTCATCCTTGATGTCCGGATGCATGGCAAAGCGGCCGCCTTCGTCGAAATTCACTTCCTCGATCGTGCCGAGGCGGCGTTCCAGCTCCCGGTCGGCATTATAGTCACGGCCTTGAGCCCGTGCTTCGCGAGCCAGTTCCTCGACTTCAGTGAACAGGAAGCGGCGATGCGACTCTCCGAAACCCGTGGCGCAGGGGTTGTCGCCATGGACCGAAAGATAAAGGCGCGTCTCGCCGGCGCTGGACAGCTTGACCTGCCGACGCATCTCCAAAGGCAGGACGAAACGGCCTTTGCCGTCCGCCACGCTGAATGCGTTGCCTGTAAAGAGAATGATATCCGACACGTACGGACTGCTGCCCCTCTGTTCGCAGGGGCGCAGGCCATCGCTCACCAACACGCGTCATCGCGGCCGGTGCGCAGAACTAGCAAAACCTGACAAACCCCTATGCGCTTTAGATACCAAGGCACGAGGTCCATGGAAAGGGAAAAGTCGGGAAAATCCGGGAAATCCTGTTTTGTTCTGGTTTATTCCTGTTTGGATGCCTCTCCTGTGGGACGAAACCGGGCGCCATAGTCTCTGCGATCACGGCAAATCCAATTCAGCAGGACGCATCCCAGGATCGCCCAGCCTATCCCGCCCAGCAGCGACCAACGCAGGGCGATCAAGAGGTCAGCCATCGATCGCAGCCAGCGACGCTGCTCAACCTTGCCGCCTTTCAACTCCTCAATGACGAAACCTGCGCTGTCCGCTGACCATTGGCGAACATTCTGAGGCGCAGCCGCATCGGCCAGCCATAATCGGTCATCGATCAGGTCGGCGTCGGCAACCAGCACAGCGCCGCCTCGCCCGATCTGGCATCGCGCGACGAGCCCCCTCTCCTCGACATGGCATGATGTACCGGGCCGCATCGCGAACCCGGAACTGCCCATCGTCGTCAGCACCCGGCCGTCTTTCAATATGCGCCGCTCTTCCGCCGCTGAGGCTGGCGGCAGAAGTTGGAGACCCCAATGATCCAGCAGCGGGCCCATCACGCTGATGGAAGGCGGCCGCCGCCTGTCTCCCAGCGGCAGCGAGGAGGGCCAGCGCAGCAAGGGATCTGCCAACAACAACAGATGCCCTCCGTCGCGCACCCAGTTATCCAGCGCGACAAATTCCGCTGGGGAAAAGGCGCGTGGCTGTGCCAGCAACAAGGCGTTGGCGTCCCTCATCACCGTGCCAAGCGGGCTGTCGGCGGGTTGCACATCGAAGCGCGCCCGCAAGAGAGTGATGATCGGCGCATCGCTTCGGGCACCAAAGCCTGCCTCTCCCTCCTTCCAGAATAGGGGCAAGGCACTGACGACCGCCAGCTTCGGCCTTGGCGATGGCGTTGCAGGGAGAGGAGCCTCACGCACCAGCCAACAATATGTCAGAGCCGCGGCGGATGCGACCAGCCCGATCCACAGCCGGCGAGGGATGCAGACGCCTGCCACAATGACCAGCGCGACGACGAGCGCGAACCCACCGATATCGGTTATCGCTGCATTTGACGACGACGCCAAAATATTGAAGGTCAGAACAGTCCCAAAGCTTCCCACACCAGCCCACAGGGCATAAGGCCAGCCGCGCCTCAGGCTAAGGAACAGGGCCAGGGGGATGAGCATCAAGCAAGGCCAGATCCAGCCCCGCAAATCCACCTGTCCCGTTTGCAACAGGGACGGAAGGCCGCCAAGCAAAACCAGCACGGGGCCAAGGCAAAGCATCAGGAATGTGCGCAACGCCGCCCTCATGAAATGTGCGGCTCAATAAATATTGTCAGTGGTCGGACGCTTGGGGATCGCGATCCATCGGCTTGCGCAGATTGGGGTCCGGTTGCAGGTCGGGGACGATGGGCTGCTCCGCCGGTGCTGGTTGCACGCCCAGTTCCGCCAGCGGCTCCTTGGGTGCAACTGCATTGACTTCCAGTGTAGGCACGGTCGGCGGCGGCACCGCCGGGTCGTCGATCCGCGCTTTTTCGATCACGATGTTCGCCAAACCTACCAGAAGCACCACGCCAGCCAGACCCGTCAGGCCGATCTGGACACGCTGCAACCCTTCCTGTCGGCGGGGATGTTCAGCCATTGAAGCGCTCTTTATCTTGTCGCCGCGACCCGTGTCGACGATCAGCGATTGTGCGCGAGCCAGGGGAACACCGTCAAGCCCTTCGCTTCCAGCCACTCGCGATTATAGAGAGTGGAGAGATAGCGGAACCCCGTATCGCAGAGGATCGTGACGATTCGCTTGCCCGGCCCCAGTTCGCGCGCCAACGCCACCGCACCCGCGACATTTATGCCCGATGACAGGCCAAGGCAAAGCCCCTCTTCCGCCAGCAGGCGCTCGACCCAATTCAACCCTTCCTCATCGGAAATGCGGAACTGGGTATCAATGGGCGCTCCCTCAAGATTGGCGGTTATGCGACCCTGCCCGATCCCCTCGGCCACTGATGACCCTTCCGCCTTCAGCTCGCCATGCGCATAATAATTGTAGAGCGCCGCGCCATGAGGATCGGTCAGCGCAACAGTGATATTCTCGTCATGCGCTTTGAGGCCCAGGCCCACGCCAGCGATCGTACCGCCGGTGCCAGCCGCACAGGTGAAGCCGTCGATCTGGCCATCCAGCTGCTGCCAGATTTCCTCTGCCGTTCCGACGATATGCGCCTTGCGATTGGCAATATTGTCGAACTGGTTCGCCCAGATCGCATTCTCCGTCTCTTCCGCGATCCGGCGCGATGTATGGACGAAATGGCCGGGATTTGAATAGGCAGCCGCAGGCACCGTCACCAGTTCAGCGCCCAGCGCGCGCAGCGTGTCCATTTTCTCCCGGCTCTGGGTCTCGGGCATGACGATGATCGTCTTGTACCCCTTCGCATTGGCGACCAGCGCCAGGCCAATTCCAGTATTACCGGCCGTCCCTTCGACGATAGTGCCGCCCGGCTGCAAAAGCCCCTTTTCTTCGGCATCATTGACGATGAAGAGCGCCGCGCGATCCTTGACCGACGCCCCGGGATTGGTGAATTCGCACTTGGCGAAAATATCGCAGCCTGTCTCTTCGGACGGGCCAGCGAGGCGCACCAGCGGCGTGTTGCCAATCAGGGCGAGGCTATCATTCTGAACCAGCATATGCCCCGCATAGCGGAGCGGATGCACGCTTGCCAAGCAAGGGAATGCTGATCCGCCCAAAGACCTGATTGCATCCGTGCGCCATAAGTGCCGCCGCCGGGAAGAAAGTGGCAAGGCTTTTGCGCTAGGAGAGGCCCCGGGTGGGGCTGGGCCGCGATGAATTAGTGAGAAAAGACAGCTTCAACATGGTGCGTGCGCGATTCTGGCATATGCTATTGGCCGTTCTGGTGCTGACTGCGCTCGCCTTGCCGCGTCTGATCACCGCCGCGCCGCTGGACATGCTCGCGGATGCAAGGTCACGGGACGAGGTTGCAGAAAGGGCAAGCGAGAATTTTCCTGGGTCCGCTTATTTTTTTGCAGACAATGTCTTTCAGGCTCTTCCTGATTCGCCGGAAAACAGCCGGCATGTGCTGAAACTCGCCACAATCGACGCGGCACCGGCGGCAGCGTTTCGCGGAAAGAGCGCACTCGATAGCTTCAGGGCCGTCAACTGCCTCACCTCAGCCATATATTATGAAGCAGCCAATGAACCGGAAGAGGGTCAGCGCGCGGTTGCTCAGGTCGTCCTGAACCGGGTGCGCAATCCGCTTTGGCCGCACAGCGTCTGCGGCGTTGTCTATCAAGGGTCGGAACGCACCGACTCCCTCTGCCAATTCACATTCAGCTGCGATGGATCGATGGGTCGGGCCAACCACGCGCAGAGCTGGGCGCGCGCGCGCCGGATTGCGGAGCAGGCCCTCGCAGGCCGCGTCTACGCGCCGGTCGGACTTGCCACATTCTACCACACCCTGGCTGTGCGCCCCGGATGGGCGGCGTCGAAGCGGCCCGTCGCCGTTATCGGGGCACACATTTTCTACCAGATGCCCGGGTTCAACGGTACAGAGGCCGCGTTCCGCATCCCCTATTCCGGGCGAGAGTGGCAATCGGGCCCGCCGGCAAGAGCGTGGACGGTAAGGTCGCCTGCGATACAGCCTGTGTCTCCGCCAGCGGATGTCGACGACATCGCCCCCCTTGCGGTCCCGTCGCCACCTGCTCAGGACATGCCGCCCCAATCCACCATCCGACCCGAATATCGGAACAGCGGCCGTCCCATCCTATAAAAAGCGTCGCCTGCTATTTATTTGCCACGACCTCTTAAAGCACTGATTATCGGTCAAAATAAAAAACTTCAGCAAGTCGATGAACTGTGGAACCAATTGCCGTGATGAATGGTTCTGCATACCGGATAGCAAATCTTTTGCCCCCCGCTCTTGCTATCCAAAAAAACATGAGCCCGGAACGCATCTCCCCCCCCGACGCGTTCCGGGCTCAGACTTTTCAGGGCATCTTCATCCAATCCACGATGTTTCCGTTGCGGAACGTATTTCACCTCTGCGGGTTTTCCCCCTCAGCCGCTGGATAGCGCGGCCATCCGGCTCGAGTTTTTCCTTAGGAGAAGACCATGACGAAGAAAATCTTTGCTGCCCTGCTGCTTACCGGTTCGCTGATGGTGACCGCATGCAACACCGTTGAGGGCGCGGGCAGAGACGTGCAGAGCGCCGGTGCTGCGGTGGAAGACGCAGCCAAGTAAAGAGCGACAACAGGCTCCCAACCCTAGCGGCCCGCCACTGGCGGGCCTTTTTTCTAGAGCACGCTGCGTTTAATCGGACGCAGGTCGCGTGCTCTAGTTTTTTTTCGCATCGTTTTCAGCGGAAAACCGGTTCCCACTTTTCCGCACGATGCTCTAGCTGGTGGAAGGGTCTGCTCCGTCCGATGACGCTGCTTCGCGAGCTTGCTTGCGATCGGTGAACCAGATTGCGACGATGGTGATTTCGTAGAGCAGCAGTAGGGGGATGGCGAGCATCAGCTGCGATACGACGTCCGGCGGCGTCAGAACGGCGGCGATGATGAAGGCCGCGACGATCATGTAGCGGCGCAGGCTGATAAGTTGAGCGCGGGTGACGAAACCCGCGCGGTTCAGCAGCATCAGCAGGACGGGCATCAGGAAACTGATCCCGAATGCAAGGATGAACTGCATGACTAAAGTGAGGTAGGCGTCGGTGCTGGGCAGCGCCTCGACCGCCAGACCACCACTATCCCCTTGGAATTGCAGGAAGAAATGGAATGCGGTCGGCATCACGACATAATAAGCGAGGCTTGCTCCCATCAGGAAAAGCACCGGCGTCATCACCAGGAACGGTAATAACGCCTTCTTTTCCTTGGCATAAAGGCCCGGCGCGACAAACGCCCACAGCTGGTTTGCGATGATTGGGAAGGACAGGCAGAACGCCCCGAAGATCGCCACCTTCACCTGGACGAAGAAAGCCTCATACAGCTTGGTATAAACCAGCCGCCCGCCCCCGTCGCCAAAGGCTTCCTTCAAAGGATGCACTAGGAAGGCGAAGAGCTTGTCCGAAAAATAGAAGCAGACCGCGCCAGTGAGGAGCAGCGCCCACACGCATTTCATCAGCCGTCCGCGTAACTCAATCAGATGTTCGAGCAGCGGCGCCTTTGTCTCGTCAATGTCTCTCATGCCTGCGCGTCACCCTTGCCCGCGGACGCGGGGTGCGCAGCGATATAGGGCGGGCCGTCGGAAGCTGGCGCCGGAGCTGCCTGTGCCGACTGCGCCACGAAAGGCGGTGGCGAGGCCGCCTCGGCAGGTGCGGCGTTTTCCGAGGATGCTGGCAGCGGCTCCATCGCGGGCTCTGTAGACGAAGTTTCGGGCGGATGTTCCTGCATGATGCGCCGGTTCTGGTCCGCCCATTTCTTTTCCAGCTCTTCCATTTCGGCTTCGCGCACCATCGCGTCGAGACCGGTGCGGAAATGACGCGCCATGCCGCGCGCCTTCCCGATGACCTGACCGACCTTGTAAAGGGCGCGCGGCAAATCCTTGGGGCCAATCACGATCACCGCGACGATCACGATCAGCAGAAGTTCGGTCGAACCGAAGTCGAACATACGCGCCTACCGCTGGACGTTAAGGACGATCAGGCCTTCGTCTTTTCTTCAGTGGTCGCGGTCGGCGCATCCTGTTCTGGAACGCGATGTCCCTCGATCCGCGTGGCAGGCTTGGACGAAGCGATGTCGTCATCATCGTCCGCCATGCCCTTCTTGAAGCTCTTGATGCCCTTGGCGACGTCGCCCATCAGCCCCGAAATGCGGCCACCGCCAAACAGCAGCATGACCACCAGGAGAACGATGACCCAATGCATCAAAGAAAAGGAACCCATTGTAACTATCTCCTGAAAGGAAACCCGTTTTAGGCTTCTTCCTCGTCATTTTCCAGAACGGATTGAGCGCCGAGCCCCTCCAGCGCAAGATCGACCGGATCCAGCAATCCGGCAGCGCGCAGATCTTCCATCCCCGGCAAGTCCCGGCGGCTGCTAAGTCCGAAATGTGACAGAAATTCGTGCGTCGTCGCATAAATAAGCGGGCGGCCAGGAACTTCCCGTCTGCCCGCTGGCCGGACCCAGCCTGCCTCCATAAGAACGTCCAGCGTCCCCTTCGCCACCTGCACGCCCCGAATGGCCTCCACCTCGGCGCGGCTGACGGGCTCATGATAGGCGATGATGGCCAGCGTCTCCATAGCCGCACGGGACAGCTTGCGCGTCTCATCCTTCTCCCGCCGCAGGATATGGGCAAGATCCGCCGCGGTCTGAAAATGCCAGCGCCCGCCGCGCTCGACCAGATTGATGCCGCGCCCGGCATAATGACTTGCCAGTGCGTCAAGGGCAGCGCCCAGATCGCCAGCCTCGCCCACATGCTGTCTCAGCTCGGCCATCGTCAACGGATGTTCGGCGACGAACAGCGCCGCTTCCACGGCCCGCATGAAATCGTCCGGTTCCTGCATCACAACAGACGTCCCCCAATTCGATCGGCCCCATCCTGATCAGGCAGCGTGGCGCGCAGATAGATGGGCTCGTAAATGCCATCCTGCTGTATTTCCAGCCGCCCCTGCCGCGCGAGTTCCAGCGCAGCGACAAAGCTGCTCGCCAGCGCCGACCGCGCCATCGGCCCATCCTGACCATCGGGCAGGAAGGATTCAAGCGTGGTCCAATCAATTGCAGACCCCACCAGCATGCCGACGCGCTGAATCGCTTCATCCAGCGTCATCACCGGGCGCGCGGCCACCAAGTGGACGACCGGCTGCGTTCGCGCGCGCACCTGACCGTAGGATTGCAGCAGGTCGTAAAGGCTGGCCGCCCATTTCGCCTTGCGCACCAGGCGCAGTCCTTCTGGCCGGGGACGGACGAATACATCGCGGCCGATGCGATCGCGCGCCATCAGACGAGCCCCCGCATCCCGCATGGCGTGCAGGCGCTGGAGCCGCAATTGCAGACGCAGCGCCAATTCGTCGGGATTGGGGTCCGGCTGCGCCTGCTTTGGCAACAGCAGCGAGGATTTGAGATATGCCAGCCAGGCCGCCATCACCAGATAGTCGGCCGCCAGTTCCAGCTTCAACCTTCGCGCGCCTTCGATATGGGCGAGATATTGCTCCACCAGCGCGAGGATGGAGATTTCGCGCAGGTCGACCTTTTGCGATCGGGCCAGCGCAAGGAGCAGATCGAGCGGCCCTTCCCAGCTTTCGAAGCTGACGGTCAGCATGTCTTCACGCGGCTGTGGCGGAGGGATGAAGAGGTCTTCCATCGATCAGGCTCTTCCGCCGGGCGGTGACAACGGCATCAGTCCTTTTCCACAAGTTCGCGCGGCAGCCCCTGCCGTCATGCAGCCGCCACCGAAAGCAGGCTGTCGCGGGTAGCCAGAAGCTGTTCCAGCGGGGGGCTTTCCACGGTCAGGCTGGTCGACGCCATGGCGCGATCGAGGCGCTCCCGCGATCGGTCGCTGATCTCCGGGAGCCGATTGGCTATGCCCAGCATGTCATCCATCCGCCCCCAGCAGTTGAGCGCGAGGTCGCAACCCGCGGCCACCACGCCAGCCGCCAGTTCCGGGATGCTGCCGTTCAACGCCTTCATGTCGAGATCGTCGGACATAAGAAGGCCGTCAAAGCCGATGCGCTGGCGGATGATCGTGTCGATGATCAAAGGAGAAAGGCTGGCGGGAAGATCCGCATCCCAGGCCGTGTAGACGACATGCGCGGTCATGCCGATGGTCGAGCCATTCAACGTCTGAAAAGGTGCAAGGTCGATGGCGAGTTCTTCTTCGCTCGCGGTTACGACGGGCAGTTCCTGATGGCTGTCCACCATGGCCCTGCCATGACCCGGCATATGTTTGATGATGCCCGCGACCCCGCCCTTTGCGAGCCCTTCGAGGACCGCGCGGCCAAGTGCGGCGACACGCATGGGTTCTGCGCCCAGCGTGCGATCGCCCATGATGTCGCTCGCGCCTTCCTGCCGCACGTCGAGCAGCGGCAGCGCATCGACGGTGATGCCGGCTTCGGCCAGGGTCAGCGCGATCGCATGGGCATTGGCGCGGGCGGCGGCGATGGCGGTGGAGGGGGCGATGTCATAGAGGCGATCGAACACAGAGCCCGGTGGGAAGCTTGGCCAGACGGGCGCCTGCATGCGGGCCACGCGCCCGCCTTCCTGATCGATCATGATGAGCAGGTCATCGCGGCCGTGCAGCGCCCGCAGATGGTCCGTCAAGGCGCGCAGCTGGGCGCGATCGGCAATGTTGCGGCGGAAAAGGATATAGCCCGCAGGCTGTGCATCAGCGAAAAAAGCGCGCTCGTCCGCCGTGAGCGTCTCGCCGGAGAGGCCGAAGATTACCGGTTTCATGGGAGTGGATGGTAGCGGCTGTGGAACGCTGTGTCGAAGGGGTTGTTGGGAGTTTTAAAGCGCAACCTGCTCCCTCTCCCCTTCAGGGGAGAGGGCCGGGGAGAGGGGAATGCGCTGCGCTACAGTGGATAGGACGGCTTCGAGGTTGTGCAGGACATCCGCGTTGGTGAAACGGAGAACGCTCCAGCCGTGCCGCTCGAGATAGGCCGTGCGCTGGGCGTCGTATTGGGCGGTCGAGCCGTGCGTGTCGCCATCGATCTCAATCACCAGCATCGCGGTTCGGCAGGTGAAGTCAGCGACGTAAGGGCCGATGACCGTCTGGCGGCGGAATTTTATGCCAGCGAGTCGCTTTGCGCGAAGATTGTACCAGAGGCGGGCTTCTGCGGGAGTTAGGCTGGATCGAAGTTGCTTCGCGAATTCCAGCGATTTTCTGTCCCGCACCGGCGCTCCCCTCTCCCGCCTTCGCTACGCTCGGCACCCTCTCCCCTGAAAGGGGAGAGGAAATGAAGAGCTCAGTTCACTACGATGCAGCTTTCGCCGGCGACCTTCAGGCGGCCGCAGAGGGTGCTGGCCTCCGCCCCTGCCGTCGCGCGCAGGCGGTAGAGGGTGCTGCCGCCGACTTCTGTCGGTTCGATCGCCATGGTGAGCGGGGCGAGATAGGCGAAGCGCTTGGACAGGCGCGTCCAGGCGTCGCGGGCGCCGGACTGGCTGCCATAGGCGCCGAGCTGGATCACTGTCCCGCCCTTGCGAGCGGGTTGGACAGCGGCAGGCCGGACGTTCGTTTCGTCCGCCACGCGTGCGGTCACGCTCTGCGAGGGCTTGCCCGGCACCGGCTGGCTGGGCTTGGCGGGGGTCGTGGCGGTGACCGGCGCTTCTGGCACACGGCTGGGATCGATGCGGCCATCGCGCAGCACGCCTTCGCTGGCGGCGAAGCTCGCGTCGCCCTCACCCTCGAACTTCTTGGCATCGGCCTCCCCTGCGGGAACCTTGTAGTCGCCTGCGGGCGCAGCGATCAGCTTGCCTTCGCCGCCGCCGGTCGAACGGTTGTTGAGAAACCAGACGCCAGCGATCACACCGCCCAGCAGGACGAGCGCGACCAGGATGAAGCCGAGAAGACGAACGGGCGAGAGCCCCTCATCCTCTTCATCTTCAATGCCCGGCTCGAGCCAAGGCAGACGCTCGTCATCGTCGAGATCGAGCCGCCCCCTCGCAAAGTCGCCCATTTGTCCGTGCCTCCGCCTGGCTATTGCATTTCCGTCAGTGCGACCACGCCCATCAGGGCAAGGCCATTACGGATGATTTGCCCGATTCCGCGGCTTAAGAAAAGGCGTGCGGAAGTTATCGCCGGATCGTCCGTAAGGATGACGCGGGCGCGCGGATTGTCATTCCCCAAATTCCACCAGCTGTGGAACGCGGAGGCCAAGTCATTGAGATAAAAGGCGATCCGGTGCGGTTCGCGGGCTGACGCCGCCCCTTCCACCACGCGGGGGAACTGTGCCGCTAACTTAACAAGGTTAAGTTCGTCCGTCCCAAGGCGGGACAGGTCGGGCGCAGGAAGATCCATTCCCGCCTCCTGCGCCTTGCGGCCGAGCGAGGATATGCGGGCATGGGCATATTGCACGTAGAAAACGGGATTGTCTTTCGATGCCTCCACGACCTTGGCGAAATCGAAGTCCATCTGGGCATCGGCCTTGCGCGTCAGCATGGTGAAGCGGACGACGTCCTTGCCCACTTCGCGGACGACATCGGCCAGCGTCACGAAATTGCCCGCACGCTTGGACATCTTCACCGGCTCGCCATCGCGCAGCAGGCGGACCATCTGAATGAGCTTCACGTCGAAGCGGGCGCGCCCTTCGGTCAAGGCGGCGACGGCGGCCTGGATGCGCTTGACCGTGCCCGCATGATCCGCGCCCCAGATGTCGATCAGTTGGTCAGCGGTTTGCGCCTTCTGGAAATGATAGGCCATGTCCGCGCCGAAATAGGTCCAGGCGCCGTTCGACTTCTTGATCGGGCGGTCCTGGTCGTCGCCGAACTTGGTCGAGCGGAACAGGGGCAGTTCCACCGGCTCCCAATCTTCGGGTGTCTCGCCCTTGGGTGCTTCCAGGACGCCGTCATAGACGAGGTCATGGTCACGCAGCCATTTCTCGGCAGCTTCGGGTTTTCCGGCGGCCTGCAACTCCGCTTCGGACGCGAAGATGTCGTGATGGATGCCGAGCAGGGCCAGATCGCTGCGGATCATCTCCATCATCGCGGCCACGGCCTTGGTGCGGAAGGGAACCAGCCATTCGCTTTCAGGGGCGCCTACGAACCTGTCGCCATATTCAGCGGCCAGCGCCTTGCCCACGGGGACGAGATAGTCGCCGGGATAAAGGCCTTCGGGAATCGCGCCGACATCCTCGCCCAGCGCTTCGCGGTAGCGCACATGGGCGGAGCGGGCGAGCACGTCGACCTGGCCGCCCGCGTCGTTGATATAATATTCGCGGATGACCTTGTGCCCGGCATATTCGAGCAGGGTGGCAAGCGCGTCGCCGACGACCGCACCCCGGCAGTGGCCCATATGCATGGGGCCGGTGGGGTTGGCGGAGACATATTCGACGTTGACGGTAACGCCCTTGCCCGCGTCGGAGCGGCCATAATCGCCGGCTTCGGCATGGATCGCGGCCAGTTCCGCACGCCAGGTGGCGTCGGTCAGCGTCAGGTTGATGAAGCCGGGACCCGCGATGCTGGCGCTTTCCACCTCGTCCAGCTTCTCAAGGCCTGCAACGATCTTTTCCGCCAGCGCGCGCGGGTTGGTGCCCGCAGGCTTGGCAAGGACCATCGCAGCGTTGGTGGCAAGGTCGCCATGGCTCGCATCGCGCGGCGGCTCGACGGTCACCGGCTTGCGGTTGAGGCCAGCAGGCAGGGTGCCGCCCGCCTCCAACGCATCCAGTACGGCGTTCAGATGGGCGGTGAAACGAATGTAAAGGGACAAGGGGGTTTTCCTCGAAAAAGCACAATAGCCGCTCGGGCCGGGCTAAAATCGAAGCCTCATCCTTCCCTGCAAGAAGTAGAGCCCTTCGACAAGCTCAGGGCGAACGGACGTTCAGGTTCGCTCTTAACGTGTCGCGTTATATCGGAGCTGGTCCTGGGTCAGGTTGAAACCCACGAGCAGCTCGAAGCTGGTTCGTTGCAGCGCCGCGCGAACGTCGGGCTGGGCAAAGGGATCGATCGCCGCATTCTCGTCGCCTGCCTTGCGCTTCTGCGTGATTTTCGCCTGGATGTCGGCGGGCAGCGTCGCTGCGGCCTTGTCAACAAAAGAGCCTGCCTTGGCGGTCGCGCTGGCGCGATACTGGCCCGCGGGGAAGTCCAGCACCACCTGGCCCACGCGCTTGGCGACGATGGCGTTGCCGCCACGCACGACTGCGGAGAAGTAGGGCAGCGTCACCTGGCGTGCGGTGGTCGCGTCCGAACGGCGAGCGTTAACGACGAAGTTCGCCTCGCTGTAGAATTGCTCCCCTTCCGAGCAGGTCGCGCGCAGATCGGTGATGTTCGCCACCACGTCGATCGCGCGGGCGTCAGTGCTGCCGGCAGGATTGAACAGCGTGATGTCACCCGTATGGGCCGGGATCGCCGCAGTCGGGCAGGCCGAACGGACGGCGACGACGCCGCCGGTGGGATCGATTTCTCCCCGGCGCGAACAGCCAGCAAGGGCAAGGGCAAGCATTCCGGTCAGCGCAAGTCGAGAAAAGGTCACGAGGCAATCCCTTGGGAACAGGCTGGGGCTTCTTATCCGCACCCCGCCCCTCACGCAACCGAAAGGAACGAGGGGCGCGCGCCTCACCCCTTCCTTCCGGCGTCACATTGGCCTAAGCGGCTGGCATGACCGCCCGTCTCCCCTTGAAGCTCCTGATCGCCGCCCCGCGCGGCTTTTGCGCTGGCGTGGACCGCGCCATCGTCATCGTCGAAAAGGCGATCGAGAAATATGGCGCGCCCGTCTATGTCCGGCACGAGATCGTCCATAATAAATATGTGGTGGACAGCCTGCGGGCGAAGGGTGCGATCTTCGTCGAGGAACTGGATCAGGTGCCCGACGGCGTGCCTGTCGTCTTTTCCGCCCATGGCGTGCCCAAGGCAGTGCCCGCAAAGGCAGAGGAGCGCGGCCTTGATTATCTGGACGCCACCTGCCCGCTGGTAAGCAAGGTGCATCGCCAGGCCGAGCGACAGGTCGACGCAGGCCGCCATATCCTGTTCATCGGGCATCAGGGGCATCCAGAGGTCATCGGCACCTTTGGCCAGGTGGACGCGGGAAGCATGACCTTGATCGAAACTGTCGAGGATGCGGAGAGCTTCACGCCCGCCGACCCGGATAATCTCGCCTTCCTGACGCAGACGACGCTGTCGGTGGACGACACCGCCGCCATTGTGGAAGCGCTTCAGCGCCGGTTCCCCTCGATCCACGCGCCCAAGGGCGAAGACATATGCTATGCGACGTCGAACCGTCAGGCGGCGGTGAAGGCAATCGCTGCGCAGTGCGACGCGCTGTATGTGATCGGCGCGCCCAACAGCTCCAATTCATTACGGCTAGTCGAGGTCGCCGAGCGCGAAGGCACGCCAGCCCGGCTGATCCAGCGCGCTGACGAGGTCGACTTCACATGGTTGGAAAACGTCCGCACGCTGGGCCTGACCGCAGGCGCATCGGCCCCGGAAATCCTGGTGCGTGAAGTGGTGGACCGCCTCGCCGCCCGTTTCGACGTGACGGAGGAGCAGGTGGAGACAGCGCGCGAAACCATTGCCTTCAAGCTGCCCCGCGAATTGGGAGCGGCATAAGGAAATGGCCGTCTACACCCACGTTCCCGCCGAAGAGATCGATGCCTTCCTCGCCCGCTATGACGCCGGAAGGCTCGTATCCGCAAAGGGCATCGCGGAAGGTGTGGAGAACAGCAATTACCTGCTGGAGACCACCGGTGCTGATGGGAAGGGCCACCGCTATATCCTGACCCTCTATGAAAAGCGGGTCGATGAAGCAGACCTTCCCTTTTTCATGGACCTGCTGGATCATCTGGGCGCGCGCGGCTGCCTGGTGCCCCGCTTCATCGCCGATCGGGAGGGGAAGCGCCTGCAGCAGCTGGGCGGAAGGCCCGCCTGCCTGATCGAGTTCCTGACCGGCATATCGGTCACTGAACCTACCGCAGCGCAAGCGCGGGCCGCGGGGGCCGCCCTGGGCGAACTGCATCGCGCGGCAGAAGGATTTGCGAGCGAGCGCCGCAACGCGCTCGACATCGCTGGCTGGCATGATCTGGCGGCCAAGTGCGGCGACCATTTCGACGATATTGCTCCGGGCCTTGGCCAGCGAGTGGCGGAAGAGCTGGCCTATCTCGACGCCCGATGGCCGGCTGACCTGCCCCGCTCGGTGATCCATGCCGATCTGTTTCCCGACAATGTGCTGATGCTGGGCGACGAGGTCACCGGCCTCATCGACTTCTACTTCAGCTGCACCGATATCCGCGCCTACGACCTGGCCGTCACGCATAGCGCCTGGGTGTTCAGCAATGACGGCGCGCACTTCTTTGCCGATCGTTCGGCAGCGCTGCTCGCTGGCTATCAGGCCGCGCATGGACTTTCTGACGCGGAATTGGCTGCGTTCCCCACCCTGTGCCGCGGCGCGGCCCTGCGCTTCCTGCTGACCCGCGCCTATGACTGGATCAACACGCCAGCCGACGCGCTGGTGACACGCAAGGATCCGCTCGCATATCTGCGGCGGCTGGACTTTTATGCGCAGACTGCCCCGGCGGAGTTGCTGCGGGCGTGAGTGCGATTTCCGAAGTCGAAATCTTCAC
>JAEZCS010000029.1 GCA_023433445.1 Pseudomonadota bacterium
ACCGCTCAGCAATGAAACGCGCTACAGGGCGCTTGGCACCGAGCCCTTCTGGGCCGTGACCGTCAAGGGATCGGTCGCGACCTTGGAGCGCCCGGACAAGGCTGAACGTCATTATGCCGTTAACCGAACGGACGACGGCCGGGTCGTGCGCTATCTGGCGGACGGTTTTGCCATGACGGTGACAGATGGCCCCTGCAGCGACGGCATGAGCGATGCGCATTGGGCTGACAGCGTGGCATTGTCCTTTGGCGAAGGAACCTTGAAGGGCTGCGGCGGCGTGCGAGCGGACTTCTAGAGCATCGTGCGGAAAAGTGGGAACCGGTTTTCCGCTGAAAACGATGCGAAAACAAAAAACTAGAGCACGCGACCTGCGTCCGATTAAACGCAGCGTGCTCTAATCCGTCCGCATGGCTTCCGCTACGAGCGCCTCGGCTTCCACGAGTAGGGCATCCTCCGCCGCCGCCTGCGCCACCTGTTCGCGGCCAATCAGGATCAGCACCGGCACCGCGAGCGGGCTCACTCGATCAAGATCGATATGCAACATGGTGGCCGAAGCACGATCGATCAGATCGCCAAGCCGTCCCACATCGGTCATGCGCGCACGGGCGTCGGCCCAGGCTGCCTTCAACAGCAGGTGATCCGGCTGATATTTGCGCAGCACGTCATAGATGAGGTCAGTCGAGAAGGTGACCTGTCGCCCGGTCTTCCGCTTGCCGGGATGCTGGCGTTCGATCAGGCCGGCGATGACGGCGACATCCCGAAAAGCGCGCCTCAACAGGCTTGACTGTTCGACCCATTCGACAAATTCATGATCCAGAATATCGGCCGAAAAAAGGCTTTGAGGGTCCGTCACCGGTTTGAGGCCGTAGATGGCCAGCGCATAATCGTTGGATACAAAGCCGAGCGGCATCAAACCCTGCGCGTCCATGCGGCGGGTGAGCAGCATGCCCAGTGACTGATGGGCATTCCATCCTTCGAAACTGTAACAGACGAGATAATGCCGCCCTTCATGCGGAAAGGTTTCAATGAGCAGTTGTCCCGGCTCGGGCAAGGCCGACCGATATTTCTGCACCTCCAGCCACTCTCGTACATCGTCGGGGAAGCGGTGCCATTCCTCCGGCTCAGCCAGAAAGTGACGCACCCGGTCGGCAAGCCGCGTGGACATTGCCATCCGCGTGCCGCCCCACGCCGGTACCCGCGCCTGCTTCGACGTTGCGCGCACGATCAGGTCGGTGACATCCATGCGCACCACTTCCAACGCCAGGCCGGAAAAGAAGAAGCTGTCGCCGGGCCGCAGCGTCGCGGCAAACCCCTCCTCCACCGTGCCAAGTTTCCGGCCATTGGCGAATCGAACATCCAGCACCGGCTGATCGACGATGATCCCAGCATTCATGCGATGCTGCTGAATGAAGCGGGGATGCGACACCCGCCACAAACCGTCCTCGTCATGGGTCAGCCGCTTGAACCGGTCATAGGCCTTCAGCGCGTAGCCGCCGCCTTCAATGAAGTGCAGGACATTGGCAAACCCCTCGTCGGTAAGCGCGCTGTAGGGCGTTGCCGATCGGATTTCCTCCAGCAGCTCTTGTTCTGAGAATGGCGCTGCACAGGCCAGCGCCATCACATGTTGCGCCAGAACGTCGAGGCTGCCGGTGCGGAAATCGTCCGCATCGCGCTCCCCCGCCTCCACCGCATCCAGCGCCGCGCGGGCTTCCAGATATTCAAAGCGGTTACCGGGGATGATGATGGCCTCGCTCGACTGATCCAGCCGGTGATTGGCGCGGCCGATGCGCTGGAGCAGCCGGGACGAACCTTTGGGCGCGCCCATCTGGATCACGCAATCGACGTTGCCCCAATCGACGCCCAGGTCGAGGCTGGCCGTCGCCACAAGCGCACGCAGCCTGCCGTCCGCCATCGCATTTTCCACCTTGCGCCGCGCCTCGACCGACAGGCTGCCATGATGGATGCCGATCGGCAGGTTCGCCTCATTGGCGGTCCAAAGCTCCTGGAAGATCAGTTCGGCGAGCCCACGCGTGTTGCAGAATATCAGCGTTGTTTGCCGCCGCTCGATTTCGGCCATGACCTGCTTTGCGGCATATTTACCGGAATGGCCCGACCAGGGAATGCGTCCTTCCGGAATGAAGATGGCGATGTCTGGATCAGCGCCCTGCTCCCCCATGACCGGCGTGACGCTGTTGATGTCGCCGTCAGGAGCAAGCCAGGCGCGATAGGCATCGACGTCTGCCACGGTCGCCGACAAAGCAACGCGGCGCAGTTCAGGGTTGATCCTCTGCAAACGCGCAAGGGACAGGTTGAGAAGATCCCCACGCTTCTGGGTGGCAAAGGCGTGCACCTCATCGATGATTACCGTCTTGAGCTGCGCGAACATCAGGAAGCTGTCGGGATAGCTCAGCAGCAGCGATAGCGATTCTGGCGTCGTCAGCAGGATCTGCGGCGGACGAGCCCGCTGCCGCGCCTTGCGATCCGAAGGCGTGTCACCGGTGCGCGTCTCCACCCGGATGGGAAGTTCCATCTCCTCGATCGGAGTCAGCAGATTGCGCCGCACATCGACCGCCAGCGCCTTGAGCGGCGACACATAGAGGGTGTGAAGACCGTCAGCTGGCTGTTCGATCAGATCCGCGAGGGTTGGCAAGAACCCCGCCAAAGTCTTGCCCGCCCCGGTCGGCGCGACGAGCAAGGCATGGTCTCCTGCCCGCGCGGTTGCCAGCATCTCCATCTGGTGACGCCGCGGCGACCATCCGCGGACCGTGAACCATTGCTCCAGTTGTTCAGGAAGGCGTTGGTTCATAGCGATGGATGTAGGAACGCGCATCGGCCCTGTCACGATCCCTTCCTTTCAAGATCATGTCGACACCCACGAAAATGCCGGAATGGCTGCTCTCTTTCCCGTCCAAAGGCGTTACACTCCCCAAACACCAAAGAAAGGCTGCAAAGCCGCAAACGCAGGAGATTGACGATGAGCGGCGAGACAGAGGCCGACCTGTCCGGGGCCGAACCCACCCGCAACCGGCGCCGTGCCAAGCCCGCGATCATGGAGATCGGCGGCCGCAAGCTCAAACCAGCGACGCTCATGATGGGCCATGGCTATGACCCCATGTTATCGGAAGGGTCGCTGAAGCCTCCCATCTTCCTGACGTCGACCTTCGCCTTCGAAAGCGCAGCCGCTGGCAAGCGGCATTTCGAAGGGGTGACCGGGATCAGGCCGGGTGGTGCGGAAGGGCTGGTCTACTCCCGCTTCAACGGGCCGAATCAGGAAATCGCCGAAGACCGGCTTGCGGTGTGGGAGGAAGCGGAAGACGCGCTGCTCTTCTCCAGTGGCATGTCGGCCATCGCGACCACGCTGCTAGCTCTGGTGCAGCCGGGCGATGTCATAGTGCATTCCGCGCCGCTCTACGCAGCTACCGAATCCCTCATCGGCCGCATCCTCGGCAAATTCGGCGTACAATGGCTCGATTTCCCGGCAGGTTCGACCGAAGAGGAAATCGGCGCGGTGATCGAACAAGCGAAGACACTCGGCCGCGTCGCGCTCATCTATCTGGAAAGCCCCGCCAATCCTACCAACGTGCTAGTGGACGTAGAAGCGGTCGTGGCGCGGCGAGATGCTCTCTTTGCCGGAACGGATCAGATCCCGCCCGTCGCAATCGACAACACGTTTCTCGGGCCGCTCTGGCACCATCCGCTTGCCCATGGCGCCGACCTCGTCATCTACAGCCTGACCAAATATGCAGGCGGCCATAGCGATCTGGTGGCAGGCGGGGTTTTGGGGCCAAAGGATCTCATCAACACCATCCGACTGATGCGCAACACCATCGGCACGATCCTCGATCCGCATAGTGCCTGGATGCTGCTTCGCAGCCTGGAAACGCTCGAACTGCGGATGAGCCGGGCTGGCGAAAATGCCGCAAAGGTCTGCGCCTGGCTCAAGGACCAGCCGCAGGTGGAAAAGGTCGTCTATCTCGGCTTCCCCGAAACCGAACGCCAAGCCGACATTTACCGGCGCCATTGCACGGGGGCTGGCTCGACCTTCTCCCTCTATCTGAAAGGCGGTGAGGCCGAAGCCTTCGCCTTCCTCGACGCGCTGAAGATCGCCAAGCTGGCAGTCAGCCTCGGCGGGACCGAAACGCTCGCCAGCCATCCCGCGGCCATGACGCACCTGTCCGTGCCGCCTGAGCGCAAGAAAGCTCTGGCAATCAGCGACAATATGGTTCGCATATCGATCGGTTGCGAAGATGCCGACGACCTGATCGCAGACTTCGCGCAGGCGCTGAAAGCCGTGGGATGAGCGATAGCCGTCCCGTCCTCCTGATCGGGCAGCCGCTTCTGGCTGCGCTGCTGCCCATCTTGCGGCCGCTCTATGACGCCTGGCCGCTCTGGGAAGGCGAGGGCGAAGGGCGGCGCGACAAAGCGCGGGCGATTGTGTGGGCCGGCGAATTCCCGCTGGCTTCGGCGCTGCTCGACATCATGCCGCAACTTGGCCTCATCGCCTGCTTCAGTGTCGGCTATGACGGCGTAGACGTGATGGAGGCAGACCGGCGCGGCATAGTCGTGACGAACGGCGCCGATGCCAATGCCGAAGATGTCGCGGACCATGCCATCGGGCTCATGCTCGCGCACCGCCGGGGCATCGTGGAAGGGGACCGGCTGTTGCGGGCAGGCCTGTGGAAGGCTGGCCCTGAAAGACTGTCGCTTTCCATGGCCGGGGCCAGGCTCGGAATCGTCGGCCTGGGGCATATCGGGCAAGCTGTCGCCCGGCGCGCGGACGCGATGCGGATGCAGATCAACTGGTGGGGGCCACGCGACAAGCCCGCCTTGCCCTGGGCGCGATCCGAAAGCCTGAAGGCGCTGGCGCGGGATAGTGACATATTGCTCGTCGCGGCCCGTGCCGACGGCGGCAATCGCGGGATGATCGATGCTGGCGTCATGGATGCACTCGGCCCAGGCGGCCTGCTCGTCAACGTCGCGCGCGGGCAACTGGTGGACGAACCGGCCTTAAGGCTCGCCCTGCGCCAGCGGACGCTTGGCGGCGCTGCGCTGGATGTGTTCCAGCAGGAACCTACTCCCGCACAAGGCTGGACCGATGTCCCCAACTGCGTTCTGACGCCACACATGGCCGGCGCCACGCATGAAGCCGTATCCCGCATGACGGCACTGCTGCTTGCGAACCTTGAGGCTTTTTTCGCCGGAGAAGCTCTGCCGAACCGCGTCAGACCTGATTGAAGGGGCTAGGCGCTATCGCCAATCCACTCGTGTCCACCCCCTCGCTGCGGCCAGCCTGGCGAGCGGCTTGTGAGGATTGGAGGCGAAAGGCATGTCGGCAAATTCCAGCATCGGCGCGTCGGACACATGGTCGGAATAAGCCCGAATCTGCGCATGGCCTCGGTCGATCGCTTCTGCCGCCATCCACGCCTTGATCATCCGCAACTTGCCCGTGTCGTAGCAATTTTCGCCCGCGATCTTCGCGCGGACATAGCGCAGATCCTGACTCAGATGATCCGTCGCGATCACCGCATCGAAGCCGAGCATGCGTGCGATCGGTTCCACATAGAGGCGATAGGAAGCGGTCGCCAGCACCAGCCGGTAGCCATCCGCCCGATCCCGCGCGATCTGGTCGAGCGCACCCGCGCGCACGTTGGTGGCAACCACTTTCGCGGCATAGCTTTCCACATGGGGCATCAGCTTGGCGCGTTCGACATTAAAGCCGATCATCAATGCCTGATTGAGCTCCTTCAGCCGCTGGCGGCTGATCAACTTGATGACATAGGCCAACATCAACAGGAGGACGCAGGGCAGCAATACCAGCCGCCATGGCGCCATCGCCTTGGACACATGGATAAGGAAGCCAGTATAGGTGCCTGAAAAGGTCACCGTTCGATCCATATCGTAGATTGCAAGGCGATGCGTCATGCCGTGTCCGAAACTTTTTGCCCGCTACAGTCGTTCTATCGCGCGGATGGGCCGTTTCGGCTTGCCGCGCAACCGATAATGGACCACTAACCCCTTTTGATGAACAAAGCCGCCGATCTTGTCGAAGAAACGCGCGATGGCGGTGCTGTCATTCGGCTTCTAGGGCATCTTTCGATCGCTTGTCTGCGCGATCTGCCCGCCCGTCTCGATGCCGTGACGGGGCCCGTTTCGGCCATCGATCTTTCCGGCGTGGAACATATGGACACGATCGGGGCCTGGACTGTGCATCGCACAGCCAAACGACTGGGCTCCGACGTTACGGGCGGCAATGATGACACCCGGCGCCTGATCGAGGCGGTTGGCAAGCTGGACGAACCGGTCAGCATCCGTCCTGATTATGTGCCCCCTCTCCAGCGCGTGATCGGTCAGATCGGCGAGGCGGTGATCAACTCCTTCACCACACTTCTCGGGCTGCTCGGCTTTTTCGGCGCCACCCTGGTGGCCAGCTGGAATGTCATCCGGCACCCCAGCAGGTTCCGCGTCAATGCGGTCGTGCAACGCTTCGAGGTCGTCGGCGTCTCGGCGCTTGGCATCATCGGCCTCATGAGCTTCCTGATCGGCATCGTCATCGCCCAGCAGGGCTCGGTCCAGCTGCGTCAATTCGGCATGGAGATGCTGACGATCAACCTCGTCGGCCGCCTCACTTTCCGCGAATTGGGCGTGCTGATGACGGCGATCATGGTTGCAGGCCGTTCAGGATCAGCCTTCGCGGCACAGCTTGGAACCATGAAGCTGACCGAAGAGGTGGACGCGATGCGCACCATCGGTGTGTCACCCATGGAGGCGCTCGTCCTGCCCCGAACGCTGGCAGTAGTCATCATGATGCCGCTGCTCGGCTTCTATTCGTCGATTGTGGCTGTCATCGGCGGCGGTTTCCTCTGCGCCGTGGCGCTCGACATCCCGCCGATCACCTTCATTCAGCGGCTGCGGGAGGTCGTACCGATCACCGACCTTTGGGTCGGCTTGCTCAAGGCGCCCGTGTTCGGGATCATCATCGCCCTTTCCGGCTGTTTCCAGGGCATGCAGGTGAAGGCCAATGCCGAGGAAGTCGGCCTGCGGACGACCTCCGCAGTGGTCCAGGCCATCTTTCTCGTGATCGTGATCGATGCCTTCTTCGCTGTCTTCTTCACTTGGCTGGGATGGAATTGATGGCCGAGGAAGAACAAGCCGCGGCCGAGGAAGCGCGGGTCGACACGGCGGTAGAGAAAAGCGACATCGCCATTTCCGTAAAGGGGCTCAGAAACAGCTTCGGCGATCAGGTCGTGCACGAAAATCTCGATCTCGACGTGCGCAAGGGTGAGATTTTGGGCGTGGTCGGCGCCTCGGGCACCCGCAAGTCGGTGCTGATGCGGTCGATCATCGGCCTTCAGACGCCGGACGAAGGCGATATCCACGTATTCGGCGAATCGATGATCGGCCGTCTGGATGATGAGGCACTGGCGATCCGCAAGCGCTGGGGCGTGCTGTTCCAGGGCGGCGCGCTCTTTTCGACCCTGACGGTGGCAGAAAATGTCGAGGTGCCGATCCGCGAATATTATCCTAATATCGGGCCGCTGCTGCGGGATGAGATTGCCGCCTACAAGATCCGCATGACAGGGCTGCCCGCGGAGGCTGGTCCCAAATATCCGGCCGAATTATCAGGCGGCATGAAGAAGCGGGCAGGCCTCGCCCGCGCGCTGGCGCTGGACCCCGACCTGCTCTTTCTTGACGAACCGACGGCCGGGCTCGACCCGATCGGCGCAGCGGCCTTCGATGATCAAACGCGCAAGCTTCAACAGACGCTTGGACTTACCGTCTTCCTCATCACCCATGACCTCGACACGCTCTATTCGATCTGTGATCGCGTCGCGGTGTTGGCGGATAAGAAGGTGATTGCTGTCGGCACCATTGATGAGTTGCTGGCAACCGACCACGCCTGGATTCAGGAATATTTTAATGGCCCGCGCGGGCGAGCCGCGACGGCGGCCGTGACCCGGGAACGGGAAAAGACGGCGCCGCAGCCATCGGACGGAAGGCGATAGGATATGGAAACCCGCTCCAACCATGTGCTGGTAGGCACGGTCACATTGCTGCTGCTGGCGGCAGTCATGGCCGCCGCCTTCTGGTTTTCGCGCCTCTCCGAGGGCAGCAACATGGAGTATGACATCTTCTTCAAACAGTCGGTGAACGGCCTCGCCAAAGGCTCGAGCGTCAACTACTCCGGCGTCCCGTCGGGGCAGGTTGAGAAGATTGAACTTTGGAAGCGCGATCCGAGCTTCGTCAAGGTGCGCATTTCCGTAAAGGAAGGCACTCCGGTTCTTCAGGGCACTACCGCGACGATTGCCGGCGTCGGCTTCACCGGGGTCAGCGAGATCGTTCTGGATGGCGCCGTGAAAGGCGCTCCGCCCATCGCTTGTCCTGAAGAAAATCCCCTGACTGCCTGCCCTGACGGCGTCCCCGTCATCCCCACAAAACCGGGTGCACTTGGCGAACTGCTGAACAATGCCCCGCAGTTGTTGGAGCGGCTCTCTACCCTGACGGAGCGACTGACCGAACTGCTGAATGACAAAAATCAGCAGTCGATCGCAGGCATCCTCGCAAATGTGGAGCGCGTATCCGGCGCCCTGGCAGATCGCAGCCCGGAAATTGCCGCCACCCTTGCCGAAGCGCGCATTGCCGTCCAGCGCACGGGCGTCGCGGCGGAGCAGATCGGCAAGCTCGCCGCGACCACGGACTCGATGCTCACCGAAGAAGGCAAGCCGTTGATGGCCGACCTGCGCAAGAGCGTGCAGTCGGCGACCCGCAGCATCGAAACACTCGACAAGACGATTGCCGAAGCGCAACCGGGCGTGCGCGCGTTCAGCAATCAGACGATGCCGGAAGTCAATCAGCTGGTGCGCGACCTGCGTGAAATGTCGCGCGCCTTCCGCGGCGTCGCCGAAAAACTGGACCAACAGGGCGCCGGTTCGATCGTTGGATCACCCAAACTTCCCGACTATAAACGATGAGAGGGACAGCGATGACGTTCCACAAGAAACCTGCCGCCCTCCCGATTATGCTGGCCTTCGCCGCAGCGCTGTCAGGCTGCGTTTCCTTCGGTGGCAAACCGCCTGAACGACTGTTGTCGCTGGATGCGGCGCGGAAGGTTACTCCGGGAATACTCCGCAGCACCACCGCAGGCACAACCATCACGGTCGCAGATCCCGAATCTCCCAAGACGCTCGACACCGTACGCATTGCCGTGCGCACCTCTCCGACCTCGCTCGCCTATGTGACCAAGGTGCAGTGGGCCGATACGCCGCGTCATCTGTTCCAGAAGCTGCTGTCCGAAACCATCGCCGCCAGCAGCAACCGCATCGTGCTCGATCCCGGCCAATATTCGGCGGATGCAGGCCAGCGTTTGATGGGTGAATTGGTCGATTTCAGTTTGGACGAGGCGAGTAACAGCGCGGTGGTCACTTATGATGCCATTCTGGCTGGCCCCGGCGGCACGGCAATCGCGCGGCAGCGCTTTACGGCCAGCGCTCCTGTAGGCGGCAAGATTGACGCGACGACGATCGGCGCGCCACTCAACAGCGCGGCGAACCAGGTCGCCGCGGACGTTGCCGCATGGCTGGCGGCTAGCGGGCGTTGAGTATCTGAAGGGCGCTATGCTGAAAAAGGCTCGGCATAACGTCCTTCCCCTCAATCGAGGCTCTTGCTCACCTGTTCGGTGACATCCTTTGAAAGGCCCGGCTGCGCAGCTATTCTCTGTAGCTCGGCCCGCATCAGAGCCGCCCTCTCCTCATCGAAACGACGCCAGCGTCCGAGCGGCGGGACCAGGCGCGCAGCCGTTTGCGGATTGAGTTTGTCGAGCGCGATGATGCAGTCTGCGACAAGCCTGTAACCCTTCCCTGAGCGATGGTGGAACGCCCACTGGTTGCCCGCAAAGGCCCCGAAGAGAGAACGCACCCGATTGGGATTAGCGAGGGTGAAATCCGGATGCTGCGCCAACTCCTCGACCAGATCGACAGTGTCCGGATGCGACGCGAA
This sequence comes from Pseudomonadota bacterium, assembly GCA_023433445.1. Lineage (GTDB taxonomy): Bacteria > Pseudomonadota > Alphaproteobacteria > Sphingomonadales > Sphingomonadaceae > Sphingobium. The sequence goes on from JAEZCS010000029.1 coordinate 9,994, forward strand.
GGCCTGCGTCTGAAACCATTTATCGAGCGTCAACGCGTCATCCCGGTATCGATTGTAGAAAATATCGAGTGCCGCCTCCCGCTCGTCGCTGCGGTCGTTCGCCAAGGTCGCGAGCGCCGCCTGCCGCTCCGTCATGTTGTCGGCCTCATCGAATTGGGCGAAGGCGACTGCCGGGCCATCCGCCGCTCCCGATGCCACCAGATATAAAAGAGCGCTGTTGCGGAGCTTTCGCGCGCCCTTTGCCGCCGCTGAGAGCGAAAATTCATTCGCTCTGGTCCGACCATGAACATCGCGCCAAAGCGGCTCCAGTTCCCTCCCGACGCGGCGTTGCAATGCTTCGCGCGCTGCATGGATGGCATCTGGCTCCACCTGTGCCAGCTGATCCCCGATATACGCTTCGCTGGGCAGCCGAATGGCTTCCGCGACGAACGCGCTGTCAAGACGCGGATCGGTGACTGTATTGCGGATCGCAGCAATCACCGCAGTCTCATCTACGTCATGCCCTGCCACTCTGCCCACGAGCGCGTTGACCATCAACTGCTGCATCGCCTCATAACGGCCGAACGGATCGTCGTCGTGAGCCGCGAGGAAAGCCAGATCGGCCTGGCTCCTATCGGTTTCAACGATCACCGGCGCTGAAAAGCCCCGGTTGATCGACAGGACGGGAGCCACAGCAAAGCCATTGAAGGTGAAGCGCTGCTGCTGCTCCGTCAGCGTCATCAGTGTTTCACCCGCACTACGACCACTGGCCCGGTCGAAAAGTGCAACACGCAGAGGTATGGCCAAAGGCAATTTAACGGGTTGCCCTGGCGTCGGTGGCGAATTTTGTTCCAGCACAAGTTCTACCGACTGCTTGCCCGCATCGTGCTTGAGGCTTGCCCTGACGCGCGGTGTCCCGGCTTGCTCGTACCAACGGCGAAACTGGGTCAGATCGACTCCGCCGCCGTCCTCCATTGCGCGGACGAAATCCTCACATGTCGCAGCTTCCCCGTCATGCCGCTCAAAATACAGGTCCGTAGCCGCGCGGAATCGCTCCGCTCCAAGCATAAGGGCGATCATCCTGATCAACTCAGCGCCCTTGTTGTAAATCGTCGCCGTGTAAAAGTTGCTGATTTCCATGTAGGATTCTGGCCGCACCGGGTGAGCGAGAGGTCCAGAGTCTTCTTGAAACTGCGCTGCTCTCAGAACGCGGACATCTTCGATTCGCTTGACCGCAGCGCTCCCCATGTCGGCGGAGAAGTTCTGATCGCGAAAGACGGTGAACCCTTCCTTTAGCGAAAGCTGGAACCAGTCACGGCAGGTGACTCGATTACCAGACCAATTGTGGAAGTATTCATGGGCCACCACTCCTTCAACGCCGTCATAATCGGCGTCCGTGGCGGTTTCAGGATCGGCGAGAATATAACGCGAATTGAAGATGTTAAGTCCCTTGTTCTCCATCGCACCAAAGTTGAAATCGGCCACCGCGACAATGTTGAAAACGTCGAGATCATATTCGCGGCCATAGACCCGTTCATCCCATGCCATGCTGTCCTTCAGCGCTTGCATGGCGTGGCCGGTGCGGGGCAAATCCGATTCCTTGACCCATATGCCCAACTTCACTTCGCGCCCGCTGGTGGTGATAAAGCTGTCGCTATTGCAAGCCAAATCGCCTGCGACGAGAGCGAACAGATAGCAGGGCTTTGGAAATGGATCGCTCCATTCCGCCCAGTGCCGCCCTTCGGGAAGCTCGCCTCGCCCTACCGGGTCACCGTTCGAAAGCAGGATCGGATAGCGGGCTTTGTCGGCTTCCAAGCGAACGGAATAACGGGACAGAATATCAGGCCGGTCAGGGAAGAATGTGATGCGGCGAAATCCCTCAGCTTCGCATTGCGTGCACAACAGGCCACCGCTGGCATATAGTCCCATGAGCTTGCTGTTATGCTCAGGCGCCAACTCTACCAGCGTCTCAACCTGATGCGCCGTTCCAGGCAGCTGGAGCACCAGGGCGCCCTGATCGATGATCCATTCGCCCGGCCGCAGCGGCCGACCATCGATCTTCACCTCTATCAGAGTCAGCTCGTCACCATCGAGCCTGAGCGGCCGGTCATGCCCCCCGCTGCGAGTAACGCTCAGCCTGGCACGAACAATGGTGCGCACCGGGTCGAGGCTGAAATCCAGATCAATGTTTGGAACAAGCCAATCCGGCGGTCGATAATCCTGACGTCGAACAATTGTGGGGGAGCAAGCGCTTGTCGATTGAATGTCAGCCATGACCTCAAGCTAGGAAGTTCGCGCTCAAAAGGCCAGTGGTTGGATTGGCGTTAAACCGACGCCATGGTCGTCAGATCCGCTCCCCCGAAAGGCGCTGGCACAGCATGTCCAACTGGTCGAGCGTCGAATAACGCAGCGACAAGGTGCCGCCACCGCCTTCGCCATGGCCGATGTCTACCTTGACCCCCAAAATGTCCGCTAAATGCTGTTCAAGCGCTGCGATGTCGGGGTCCTTTGCTGCTCCCCCGGTCGGCGCTCGGTTGCGCGGTGCCGCAGTTCCTTCCCCCTTCTTCGACCGTCGAACCAGTTCTTCAGTGTCTCTTACCGAGAGCCCCTTGGCTTCAACGCTCTGCGCCAGCGCTTCGCAATCGGGAGCGCCGATCAGCGCCCGGGCGTGACCCATGGACAGCTTTTGCTCAACTACTTGCTGCTGGACTGATGCTGGCAGATCAAGCAACCGGATCAAGTTAGCGATATGGCTGCGGGACTTGCCAACGAGCCGGCCGAGCGCTTCCTGGCTATGATGGAAGTCAGCGATCAGCTTGCGATATGCCTCCGCCTCTTCAATCGGATTCAAATCCTCGCGCTGGATATTCTCTACGAGCGCAATTTCCAGCGTCTCTGCTTCGTCAAAATCACGAACAATCGCTGGGATACGGTGCAACTGCGCGCGTTGCGCAGCACGCCAGCGGCGTTCTCCCGCAACGATCTGAAATCCACCCCCATGCGGGCGGACGATGATTGGCTGGATGACCCCCCGTTTTCCGATGCTGTCGGCCAGTTCCGCCAATGCGCCTTCATCGAAATGGCGGCGTGGCTGTTCCGGGTGCGGCTGAATAAGCGCCACTTCGATACTCTGGATGGATTTGGCCGAGGCTGACGGGGCTTGCGGCGCTACCGGCTCTTCACGGCTCACATCACCTAGCAGCGCTGACAGGCCACGGCCAAGTCCGTGCGGACGCTTCGCCACCTTCAGCTTTTCATCATTCTCGCTCAAGCTGCAGCCTCCTGCCGGGGCAGACGTGAAATCAGTTCTCGAGCAAGACGCATATAAGCTTCAGATCCTGAGCATCGGAAATCATAGATGAGCGCGGGTACGCCGTGGCTCGGCGCTTCGGAAAGTCGGACATTCCGAGGAATGACAGTGGAAAATACCAAGTCGCCTAAACATGCGCGAACATCGTCAGCCACCTGATCGGTCAGCCGATTTCTGCGATCATACATGGTGAGAGCGACGCCGAGGATAGACAATTCAGGATTGAAACGTCCACGAATCCGCTCCACCGTCTGTAGCAGTTGCGACAGCCCCTCAAGTGCGAAGAACTCACATTGCAACGGTACGAGAAGCGACTGGGCTGCGACCATCGCGTTGATCGTAAGCAGGCCCAGCGACGGAGGACAGTCGATCAAGCATATGTCCCAGCGCCCCGGCTGGGCCTCACTGAGCACCCGCTCCAGCCGGTGCGTCCGCTCTTCATATTCAATCAGCTCAATCTCGGCCCCGGACAGGTCTTGCGTCGCAGCGACAATGTCGAGTTTGGGAACGCGGGTAGGATGAATAGCGTCTTCGATGGCACAGCCACCAACCAGCAAATCGTAGCTCGACCATGTCCGGTCGGATTGACTGACCCCCAGGCCAGTAGATGCATTCCCTTGCGGATCGAGATCGATCAGCAATACCCGCAGGCCCGTCGCGGCAAGCCCTGTAGCCAGATTTATCGCGGTAGTGGTCTTCCCCACCCCGCCCTTCTGATTGGCAATGGCGATACGGATCATTTGCGACCTTTCCTGCCCCTCGGCGCGACTGACCGTGCTATAATGATGGCACTTTCTGGATCAGTGATGCTGCGTTCCACGTGAAACACACCTTGCCATGCGGAGCGCGCCGCCTCCAGTTCATTTTGCGCGTTGCGGCCCTTTGGCAGGATCCACACGCTTTTATCCGTGGATAAATGCCTCGCTGACGACAGAAGACGATCTAAAGGAGCATATGCCCGTGCGCTAATGACGGCAGCTTCAGCCACTGGTGCCGTCTCCACCCTTCCCCCGATCACGCCGGCATTGGACAGCTTAAGATCGGCAACAACCCGATTTAGAAACTCAATTCGTTTCTTGCGGGACTCTATCATCACCACCGGTCGGCAACTCAATATGGCGATGACGATCGCTGGCAAACCTGCCCCAGACCCCAGGTCGATCCATGCGCCATTGCTGGGCGGAACATCGAGTTTGAGCAACTGAGCGGAATCGACAATGTGCCTCGCCCACACATGATCACGGGTCGATTCAGCGATCAGATTTTGCTGATCCATCTCCGACAGCAGCAACTGGACATAGCCGTCCAAGCGCTCCCATGTTTCACGTGGAACATCGAAACTTGCTTTCAGCCACGCCTTCGCCTCGTCCTCAGTCATGCGGCGTGCCGACGCACATGGACCAGCAATGCCGCAAGCGCTGCTGGAGTGACGCCCCTTACGCGCGCAGCCGCAGCAAGCGTATCCGGGCGGGCACGGTCGAGCCGCTCCGTCATCTCTGTCGAAAGGCCGCCGATGGATCCGAAATCGAAATCGGCCGGAATGCTCACCCGCTCATCGCGGCGCAACGCTGAAATCTCCGCGTCCTGACGCTCAAGATAAGGAGCGTAATGTGCGTCCTCCAGAATCTCATCGCGTAGATCGGCATCAATATTTGTCAGAGACGGTGCGAGGGCAAACAGCAGTTCCCGCTTCACTTCGGGGAACCGAGCCCATTCGAACAAACTCCGGCGCGTTCCATCCTGCCGGACATTCGCGCCTGCCCGAGCCAGTTGGCTTGCGCTGAACTGCTCTGCCAATTCCCCGTCCACAACGTCACGTTGCGCCGCCAGCGCATCATAAAGGGCAACTCGCTCCTCACCTAAAATGTTATGCGCTCGCCCGATGGGCCCAAGTCGGGTGCCGGCATTGTCCGCCCGCAGTCGCAACCGATATTCTGCTCGAGCGGTCAGCATCCGATAGGGCTCCGTCACCCCCTGAAGGACCAGGTCATCGATCAGAACGCCGATATAGCTGCTCGCGCGATCAAGGACCAACGGCTCAGCACCTAGCGCGCGCGCCGCCGCATTCACGCCTGCCGCGAGGCCCTGAGCGGCGGCCTCTTCATATCCAGTCGTGCCGTTGATCTGCCCCGCGCAGAATAGACCAGGCACATCGCGCACCTCCAGAGTGTGCTGCAATGCACGCGGATCGATGTGATCATATTCCACAGCATAGCCGGGAACGACGACATCGACCTGTTCCAATCCGGTCATAGACCGAACCATCTGCTCCTGGATATCGGCAGGTAGAGATGTGCTGATCCCATTGGGATAGACCAAGTTCGTATCCAGCCCCTCCGGCTCCAGAAAGACCTGATGACCATTCCGATCCCCGAAGCGGATCACTTTGTCCTCAATCGACGGACAGTAGCGAGGCCCTCGCCCCTCGATCGCTCCGCTGAATAGAGGCGACCGCCCCAAGCCACTGCGGATGATGGTGTGCGTCATCTGGTTCGTTCGCGTAATGGCGCAGCTCAGTTGGGGCAGCTGCCGACGCGTGGACAACGCAGACATCGTCCAGTCGCCTCCGTCGGACGCCTGCTCTTCAAGCACCGCCCAGTTGATGGTACGCCCATCCAAGCGCGGAGGAGTGCCGGTCTTCAACCGCCCCATTGGGAGCCCAAGGTCGCGCAGTTGCAGCCCGAGTGCGGTCGCAGCCCTCTCCCCCGTCCTCCCGCCGAAGCTCGTCTCTTCCCCTCTAAAAAGCTTTCCGCCTAAAAAGGTCCCAGTTGCCAAGACCACCGCCGACGCGGACAGGTTTGTCCCATCCGCCAGCGCCAGCCCAGCTACCACGCCACTGTTCAGCAGCAGCGCAGCAGCTTCGCCCTCGACCACATGCAATCGCGGCTGGGCATCGATCATATGATGAATTGCGGCACGATAGTGAGCGCGATCCGCTTGAACTCTTGGCCCCTGAACCGCAGCTCCCTTGCTGCTGTTTAGCATGCGATAATGTATCGCGGCGGCGTCTGCGGCTCTTGCGATCAGCCCGTCGAGCGCATCGACCTCTCGGACCAGATGGCCCTTGCCAAGACCGCCGATGGCTGGGTTGCAAGACATTGCGCCCACGGTCGCTTTCTCGAATGTGAGAAGCGCGACCTGCGCTCCCTTACGAGCCGCAGCAGCTGCTGCTTCGCAACCAGCATGGCCGCCACCAACCACAATCACATCAAAAGCTGTCCGCATGGCCGTGCCCATAACAGACTTGGAAGACCGGGGCAAAACCGTTCCACGTGGAACAGCGCTCACTTTCCGATGCAGAACCCCGAAAAAAGTCGATCGAGCATATGCTCGGTACTGGCGCGTCCGGTCAAACTGTCGATCGCAGATCGCGCATGGCGCAACTCCTCAGCCACTATGAGGAAGTCGCGACATTCCCCTGCGCGCTCCAGATGCCCGACAAGCGCCGAAATTCCCTGGCGCTGGCGCTCGTGCAGCGCATATTCGCTTTCGCCAGGCAGCAGGGAGGCGGCACGCTCCAACAACAGGGATATGAGCGCGGTCATGCCCTCGCCCGTTACAGCCGAGACCGGACATCCTTCGGTAACCGCCCGACGGTCGCATTGCGCAGCGATCAGTATGGCATCTCCCCGAGGAGTATCCGTCTGGTCGCCCAACCACAAAATAATATCCGCGCTATCGAGGGCGGCACGAGCGCGATTCATCCCGATCACCTCAATGGCGTCGGACGTTTCATCCCTGAGACCGGCGGTGTCCGTAAAGATGAAAGCTGTCCCTCCCAGCGATGCTGGCACCTCAATCCGATCACGCGTCGTCCCCGCAACCTCCGACACGATCGCTGCATCCCGACCTACCAGCGCGTTTAGCAGCGTAGACTTTCCCGCATTAGGCGGCCCAGCGAGCACGACCCTTACGCCGTCACGTAAGCGCTCAGCCGATGGCGCCGCCAGCACTGAGCTTACCTCGATAGCCAATTCCTGAATGCCGCGGGCAACGCGCTCTTCGACACCCGCATCCGGCACATCATCTTCGTCGGAGAAATCCAGGACGGCCTCGACCATCGCGGATAGATCGAGCAGCCGCGCTTGCCACCCTTCCAACCGCCGAGAGAAATGTCCTTCAGACATGAGCAATGCAGTCCGCCGCTGCTGCTGCGTTTCGGCGGCGAGAAGATCGGAGAGACCCTCCACTTCATTCAGGTCCATTCGCCCATTGGCAAAGGCCCGGCGCGTGAATTCACCGGGCGCAGCGATCCGGACTCCCGCGAAAGACTTTAACGCGTCCTCGATCCCCGCCACGACGGCGCGCCCGCCATGACAATGGATCTCAGCGAGATCTTCTCCCGTTGCAGTTCGCGGTCCGGGGAACCAGAGGATCAACGCCCGGTCCAGAGGCACCCCATCGCGCGGGTCCTTCAGCAGGGCTAATCGCGCGCGCCTCGGCTCAGGAAGCGCGCCGGCCATCTCATTCAATACGATAGCTGCGGCAGGCCCACTAATGCGGATAACGCCAATGCCCGCCGGCGGCGCACCGCTCGACAGTGCAAAAATTGTGGCTGCCATTAGTGGCTCAGGATTTGTCGCCATTCTTGCCGGGAACACTGGCCAGGCCAATGTCCATCATCTGCCGAAACAACCGCATGCCTGCATCTCCCAGCGGAGAGAAGCTTTTGAACATCGTTTCCATCTGTTCTACATTTGCGATGCCGTCGAAACTGTCCAACATGGTCTTCACATATTTGTCGTGGATCGGTGTAACGTCCGGCAGGCCCAGGAAGGACCGCGCTTCTGCTGGGGTACAATCTACGTCCACGGTCACTTTCATGTCATGCGCTTTCATTTGCGGAGCCCTGCTCGTCATGCCGCAACATGGCATCGAAACGCAAATAAATTGGAAAAAGCTAAGTTGGCGGTCTGGTCAAAGGCGATTATCCTCGTCCCAAACTGCCACTTTAGGGAAGGATTACGGCCATGGGTTCATTCACGTCTATTTCGACATTGAACGGCGATGGGCAATTTGACGCGTATGTCGCGGAGCCCAAAAGCCCACCCCGCGCAGCGATCATCGTTGTTCAGGAAATTTTCGGCGTGAATGAGGGTATCCGCCGCAAATGTGACACTTGGGCTGAACAGGGCTATTTGGCGGTTTCCCCCGATCTGTTCTGGCGGGACACTCCCCACGTCGAACTGGACGCCGATGTTCCTGAGCAATTCCAGGCCGCAATCGGCCACATGCAGAAGCTGGACCAGGACCTCGCCATCTATGACATCGAGGCAGGGATAAAATTTGCGCGCGCAAAGCTGGATGGAAGCGGAAGCGGCAAGGTTGGTGTCGTCGGCTACTGCCTGGGCGGCCGCCTGACGTTCATGGCGGCGTGCAGGACCGATGGCGACGCCTTTGTGAGCTATTACGGCGTCGGCATCGACAATCTCTTGGGTGAGCAGCACGCAATCGGCAAGCCGGTGACGCTGCACATTCCCACAGCCGATGGCTTTGTGCCGCCAGAGGTTCAGAAGAAGATGCACGAGGGCCTGAAGGACAACCGCCATGTCGTGCTCCATGATTATGAGGGGCTCGATCACGGATTTGCGGCAGAGATGGGCGATCGTCGCGTTGAGGAGGCCGCTCGGCTGGCTGACCAGCGGACAGCAGATTTCTTCGCCAGCCACCTCTGATTGAGGACGGTGTCGATGTCTCAGGCCTGGCGCATGATCGTTCGCAAGAACGGCGGTCCCGATGTAATTGAACGGGAGGAATTTGACCCTGCTCCTCCATCAGAGGGGGAAGTGTTGATTGCTCAGGACGCTATCGGCCTCAACTTCATCGACACCTACCACCGGTCCGGCCTCTATAGCACCCCGCTCCCCCTCACCCTCGGGGTGGAGGGTGCGGGCTATGTCGAAGCTGTCGGGCCCGGTGTCCATGGTCTGGCTGTGGGCGACAAGGTGGGCGCAGCAGGCGGGTTCGGCGCTTACGCCACCCATCGTACCGTGGCGGCCGACCGTGTCATCAAGATCCCGCCTGAAATTGCCACGGATGACGCTGCGGCGATGATGCTGAAAGGGATGACCGCCTGCTTCCTTGCTGAAGACGTCCTGCCGCTGAGATCCGGCCAGGTAGCGCTGGTCCATGCCGCAGCGGGAGGGGTGGGATCAGTGCTAGTTCCTTGGCTCCGTGACATGGGCGTTGTCGTCATCGCCCATAGCGGTTCTGCAGAAAAAGCCGGTGGGGTGAATGCCGACCACAGCCTGCATTGTCCGCTCACAGACCTTGCCGACGAAGTCCGCGAACTGACGGGGGGAAGCGGTGCGGATGTCGTCTATGATGGCGTGGGCAAGGACAGCTGGGCTGCATCTTTGGC
>JAEZCS010000037.1 GCA_023433445.1 Pseudomonadota bacterium
CCGTCATTACGGCACCGTTCGGCGAAACCTGGACGATGTCGTGCCAGGCGTCGTAGAGGCTCGGGCGCATCAGGTCGTTCATCGCCGCGTCGACGATGACGAACGGCGCCTGCGCGCCCTGCTTGACCCGCACCACCCGCGACAGCAGCGCCCCTGCGTTGCCGACGATGACCCGGCCCGGCTCGAACATCAGCCGCACGTTCCACCCCTGCGTAACCCGCGTCACCATCTCGCCATAGGCTTGCGGCAGCGGCGGGACGGGAAGGGACGGGTCGTAGGGAACGCCAAGCCCGCCGCCCAGATCGGCGGTGCGGATCTCGTGCCCCTCGGCCCGCAGCCTCTCGATCAGCGCGCCGACCTTGATGAAGGCAGCCTCCAGCGGGGCAAGATCAGTGAGCTGGCTGCCGATATGGACAGCGACGCCCTGCACATCCAGACCCGGCAGGTCGCGCGCGGCGGCATAGCTTTCCAGCGCATGGGTGTAGGGGATGCCGAACTTGTTCTCGGACTTGCCGGTCGAAATCTTGGCGTGCGTCCCCGCGTCCACATCGGGGTTGATGCGATAGGCGACGGGCGCTTGTCTCCCCATCGACAGCGCTACCTCAGACAGCATTTCCGCTTCCGGCTCGCTCTCCAGGTTGAACTGGAAAATGCCATGGTCGAGCGCGAGGCGCATTTCCTCCGCCGTCTTGCCCACGCCGGAAAAGACGATGCGGTTGGCCGGAATGCCCGCCGCGACCGCACGCAGCAGTTCGCCGCCCGACACCACGTCCGCGCCCAGCCCCAGCTTCGCCAGCGTCGCCAGCACCGCGCCATTGGGATTGGCCTTCACGGCAAAGGCGATCAGCGGATCGTCCAGCCGTGACAGGGCATCGCGAAAGACATTGACGTGGCGCGTCAGGGTGGCGGTGGAATAGATATAGACCGGCGTGCCGACCGCCTGCGCGATCTCCGCCATGGGCACCTGCTCCACATGCATGGCGCCGTTCACATAGTCGAAATGGTCCAAGGCTTGTCTGTCCTAGCGAAGCGTATCAGGGCTGGTTTTCAGGCGGCAGGTTGAACGGATCGTCCCTGCGCTCTTCCGACTGGGAAATGATGTCGACGCTCCGTTCCGGCCGCGCCTGGATCGATGGGGTCATGAACTGCTGCGCGGTCGGTGCGGCAGCGGCGCCAACGGGCACCGCAGGCATTTTTTGCCCTTCAATAGGTTTCAATGGCTGGAGACCGCCGCACGCCGCGACGCCCAGGGATAGTAGGACAATGGCGACGTTCCGATCGATGGAAACCCTCATGCCGTCTTCTCCCGCGGCTGTTCCTTCCGCGCATCCGCGATACGCGCGCGCACCTGGTCCGGCGCTGTGCCGCCATGGCTCTTGCGGCTGGCGACCGACGCATCGACCGTCAACACCGCATAGATGCGCTCATCGATCCGGGCGTCAATCGCTTTCAGCGTCTCGATCGGCAGATCGGCGAGCGGCGTGCCCGCGCTCTCCGCCGCCGCAACCGCGCGCCCAGTGATGTGATGCGCCTCACGAAACGGCACATCGGCTTCGCGCACCAGCCAGTCGGCAAGGTCGGTGGCGGTGGCAAAGCCGCTCTCGGCAAGGCCGCGCATCCGATCGGTGCGGAACGTCACCGTCTCGATCATGCCGGTCATCGCCGCGATCGACAGGCCCAGCAGGTCATGCGCCTCGAACACCGGCGGCTTGTCGTCCTGCATGTCCTTGGAATAAGCGAGCGGCAGGCCCTTCATCGTGACGCAGAGCGCCGTCATGCAGCCCATGATCCGCCCGGCATGGCCGCGCACCAGTTCGGCGGCGTCGGGGTTGCGCTTCTGCGGCATGATCGAGCTGCCGGTCGAATAGGCGTCGGGCAACTTGACGAAGCCGAAGGGCTGGCTCGCCCAGATGATGAACTCTTCCGCCAGCCGCGACAGGTGCAGGCTGCATTGCGTCGCCGCCATCAGATAATCGAGCGCGAAGTCCCGGTCGCTCACGCTATCCAGGCTGTTGTCGGTCGGCTTGGCAAAGCCGAGCGCCGCCGCCGTCGCATGGCGGTCGATCGGAAAGCCGGTCCCGGCCAGCGCCGCCGCGCCCAGCGGGCATTCGTTCAATAGCGCGCGCGCATCGGCAAAGCGGCTGCGGTCGCGGCGGATCATTTCGAAATAGGCCATCAGATGATGGCCCAGCGTCACCGGCTGCGCGGATTGAAGATGGGTAAAGCCCGGCATCACCGCCTCGGCATGCTCCTCCGCGCGGACCAGCAGCGCCTGCTGCAACGCGTCCAAGCCCGCCTCCACCTCATCAATGGCGTCGCGCACCCACAGGCGGAAATCGGTCGCCACCTGATCGTTGCGCGACCGCGCCGTATGCAGCCGCCCCGCCGTCGGCCCGATCAGCTCGGCCAGCCGGGACTCGGTGACCATGTGGATATCTTCAAGGTCCAGGTTCACCGGCACGCCATTCGCTTCATATTCAGCGGCAATGCGGTTCAGCCCTTCGGTAATCGCCTGCGCGTCCTCGCCTTCCACGATCCCCTGCTTGGCCAGCATGGCGACATGCGCCTTCGATCCTGCGATGTCCTGCTTCCACAATCGCTTGTCGAACGGGATGGAGGCATTTATCTCGCGCATGACTGAAGCCGGGCCCGCTGCGAAGCGTCCGCCCCACATGCTGTTGGAGCCGTCTCCCGTGCGATCGTTCTTGCCCTGCGTAATGACTCTGCTCCTGCTGGCTGGCCTCGGCGCGTGCGATAGGCAATCGCCGGGCGCGGGGCAAGATCAAGCCAATAGCAGCGCGCAAGTCCCGCCGACAAGCGGCGAGGCAACGGGCGCGCCGCAAAGCGCCAAGGGTGATTTCAACTACACGCTCGACAGTTCGAAGGAAGGCGCGCCCGCGCCGGATTTCTCCTTCGCGGGGCCGGACGGAGCGGACGCCACCTTGCAGGATTTCGCGGGCAAGCCGGTGCTCGTGAACCTCTGGGCCACATGGTGCGCGCCCTGCGTGGCGGAAATGCCCACGCTTGATGCCGTGGCCAAGGCCTATGGGCCGAAGGGGCTGGCCGTCCTCATCATTTCGCAGGACAGCCAAGGTGAGAGCGCGGTGAAGCCTTTCTTCGCCAAGCACCCGCTCCCGCATCTCAAGAGCTTCATCGACCCGGAAAACCAGTTCGGCTTCCACTATGCGACCGGCATGCTCCCCACCACCGTCCTTTATGACCGCCAGGGGAAGGAGATGCTGCGCGTCGTCGGAGCCATGGACTGGAACAGCAAGGAAGCGCGCAGCCTGATCGAGGCGGCACTGAAGTCCTGAAGCTGGGCCTCATCGCCGCCTGCACATGTCGAGAGCATCGTGCGGAAAAGTGGGAACCGGTTTTCCGCTGAAAAGGATGCGAAAACAAAAAACTAGAGCACGCGACCTGCGTCCGATTAAATGCAGCGTGCTCGTGCTGGCGAAGATGGCTTGAAATAATTGAAACGAAGACGGTGTGAAAATCCGCCATCTCGCCTGCGTGCAAACTGCGCCGACAAGTTGCACCTTTCTCAACCGGATCATTGTGCGCTGCAATAGCGGCTAACTGCCCCCGCTTCGTCTTTCCCACTGCACGATAACGCATAAGCAGGGGGCAATAGATGAAACGATTATCCGCATTTCGCCTTTCTCTTGTTCTGGCTTCCTCATGGACCGCTTGCGCCATGGCACAGGAAGCACCGCAGGAATCCCAGTTTGATGGCGGCGGCGCGATTATCGTCACCGGCACGCGCGCAACGGGCATGCAGGCGGCTGAAAGCGCCGCGCCCATCCAGGTACTGGGCGAAGAGGCGATCAAGCATGTCGGCCAGCCAAACCTCAATCAGGTGCTGACCCAGCTCGTCCCCAGCTTCACCGCGCAGACGCAGGGCACGGACCTTTCCAGCTTCTCGCTTTCCGCCCGGCTGCGCGGCCTTAGCCCCAATCACACGCTGGTGCTGGTCAATGGCAAGCGCCGCCATGGCAACGGCATCCTCCAGGTCATCTCCGGCGCGTTCCAGGGATCGGCCGCGCCGAGCATCGACCTCATCCCGCCAGATTCCGTGGCCCGCGTCGAAGTGTTTCAGGAAGGCGCGGCAGCCGTCTATGGCACCGACGCCATTGCCGGCGTCATCAACTTCATCCTCAAGGACCAGGACGAAGGCGGCACGTTCAAGATCACCGGCGGCCAGCATTATGACAGCGAGGGCGAGCTTTTCTCGGTCTCGGGCAATATGGGTTTCAAGCTCGGCGAAGACGGCTTCTTCAACCTGACCCTGTTTCACCGGCGACAGGATTACACCACCGTCGGCGAGGGCCAGGTTCAGGTAACGCAGCGCGACGGCACGCTGCAACCCAATGCGCCCGCCCAATGGGCCAACCTTGCAGGCGACGCCCTTTCGGGCATCAACGGCGGCCAGCCGCGCACGAAGCTGACGCTCGGCTTCTACAATATGGGCTATGATTTCGGTGGCGTCGAACTGTACAGCTTTGGCAATTATGCCCGGCGCGAAGGCTGGGCGAACCAGGGTTACCGCCATCCCAAGCGCATCTGCTACGAACCGGGCAACCTCGGCGGCAGCGTGACGCCCGCCCCTTACGATCCCAGCATCTGCTACAGCGACACGGGCATCTACGGCATGGTCCCGCTCCAGCATGTGGTGGAGGATGAATATAGCTTCACCGTCGGCGCCAAGGGCGAATTTGGCGGCGGCTGGAATTACGACATGTCCGCCACCTATGGCGCACAGAAAGACAGCATCTACACCGAACGGTCGGCCCACCGCGAACTGTGGCAGGAAAGCTTCGCCGCGGGCGGGGCAGCGCAGGCTATCACGCCCAGCAGCGCCTATGACGGTGGCTTCAAGCTGGCGCAGACCACCATCACCACCGACATCCGCAAGGAATTTGAAGTGGGCATGGCGAGCCCGCTGACCTTCGCCTTCGGCGGCGAATATCGGAAGGATGAATATGAAATCCTTCAGGGCGACGCCGTGTCGACCTACAAGACCGGTGTGCAGTCCTTCCCCGGCTACAAGGCGACGGACGCAGGCGATTTCCATCGCAGTTCCAAGGCGGTCTACGCCAACCTGATCGGCGAGCCGGTCGATGGCTGGAGCATCGACTTGGCCGGACGCTACGAAGACTATACCGATTTTGGCGACACCGCGATCTGGAAGGCGACGACCCGCTACGACTTCTCGCCCGCCATCGCCGTTCGCGGCACCGTCAGCACCGGCTTCCGCGCACCAACATTGGCGGAACAGAAATATTCGACCATCAACGTCGGCCCGACCAGCGCCATCGCACAGCTGCCAGCGGGCACCCCTGCCGCTGCGCTGCTTGGCTTTGGCCCTCTTAAGCCTGAAAAGTCGAAGAACTTCTCGGCCGGCATCGTGCTGCGGCCCGTGCCGAAGCTCGCCGTCACCCTTGATGGCTATATCATCAAGATCAAGGATCGCATCACCGGCACCGCCGCGCGCAACGCAGTTCTGAACGGCGTTGCGCAGCCTGGGGGAGCAGACATTCTGAACGCCCTCAACGCCGCTGGCATCGTGCTCGACAGCGCGCTGTTCACCGGCGGGACGATCGGCGTGTCCAGCTTCACCAACGGCATCGACACCCGTACCTGGGGGCTCGACTTCTCGGCCAGCTACCCGGTGGCCCTCGACTTCGGTTCGCTCAACCTGTCGCTGACCGCCAATTACAACAAGACGAAGATCACCGACAATAAGGTCGGCTACCCGATCTTCAACGCCGCTTCGGAAAGCAATATCGAACGGTCCAACCCCGACTATAAGATCGTCGCGAACGCCCTGTTCAAGAGCGGGCGCTTCACCCTCAACCTGCGTGAAACCTTCTACGGCAAGACCAGCGTCCTTGTCCGCCCGGCCTTCACCCCTGCTGGCGGGTTCATTCCCGATGGCGGCTTCCTGATCGCGGACGGCGCTTTGGTGGGCGGGGTCAACACCAACCAGCTCTACTTCAATGGCGTGGTGAAGGCGACGGCCCTCACCGACCTGGAGGCAAGCTACGACTTCACCGACAATGTGACCTTCGCTATCGGCGCGAACAACCTGTTCGACAAGCGGCCGGAAATCCCCGCCATCATGCAGGGCGTCACCCCCAACCCGGGCGTGTCACCCTATGTCAACGGCACGGGCAGCTACAACGCCTTCTACGGGCACGGTCCCTATGGCACGTCGGGCGGCTATTATTACGCGCGCTTGGACTTCAAATTCTAAACATCCCGTCAGGGTCACGAAAGGAGGCCGGTTTCCCCAAAGGAAGCCGGCCTTTTCACTCCCCACTCCCATTGACCGTCACCCCAGCAAATCTGGGGTCTCAGGCCGGATAAAATGACGGCAATCTAAAGTGGTCGCGCTTCCCGCACCGCCAGCACCGGCACGCCGTCCCGCACGGGAAAGGCCAGGCCCGCCGCCTCCGACACCAGTTCGCCTCGCTCCTCGTCCCAGCGCAAAGGCGTCCGCGTCACCGGGCAGACCAGCTTTCCCAGCACATAAGGATCAGGCGCGCGGCTCATTGCATCGTCGCCCCGCCATCGGGCTCCATCCGGCCGACGATCTGCATCAGCTGGATGATCCGATCGCATCGCTCGCTTAGGGTGTCCGCTTCCAGCAAAGTCTGCTTGGCGGCAGGGTCGAACGGCGCGATCTGGGCGATGCCGTTCACCAGCGATGTGTCGTCGAGCCGCGACACGGCGGTCCAGTCGACGACATAGCCCAGCGCTTCGGCAAAGCGCCGCGACTCCTGCTCCAGCGCCGCCCGTTCGACCGCGTGCAGCACCTCATCCTCGCCCACCTGCTCGACATCGGCCTCGATCTGGCGAAAGGCGGTGGTGACATCCAGCTCGCGGATCACTCGAAAACGCGCCAATCCTTCCAGGATGATGTTGAACCGGCCGTCGTCCAGCACCTCGAACTCGCTGATCCGGCCCAGGCACCCGACATCATAGAGCGTGGGCTTTGCCCCCTCCCCGCGCGGCTGGATCATGCCGATGCGCCGGTCGCGGGCCATCGCATCGTGGATCAAGGCCCGGTAGCGCGGCTCGAAAATATGCAGCGGCAAATCCATGCCCGGCAGCAGCAAGGCCCCGGACAAGGGAAAGATCGAGACGCGCGCGCGGTTCACCGGCCGCGCCGTCAGGAAAAGAGGATCTGCGACAATTTGCGGCGCTGCCCCGCAACCCATGGGTCCTCAAGGCCGGTCGCCTCGAACAGCTTGAGCAGCTGCGCCTTGGCCGCACCCTCATTCCATTCGCGGTCCCGGCGGACGATCTCCAAAAGCTCGTCGGCGGCCCGATCCCGATCGCCATTGGCCATCAGCCCACCGGCCAGTTCAAAGCGCGCGTCATGATCCTCGGGGTTGGCCGCGACCTTCGCCTCAATGCCGGACAGGTCCGCAACAGGCTTTGCATCGCGCGCCAATGCAATCGCGGCGCGGGCGCGGTCCACCGCCTGGTCCTTTGCCACCTCGGCGGGCAGAGCCGCCAGCACCGCCTCCGCTTCGTCCAGCCGCGCGAGCGCCACCAGCGCCCGCGCATGGCCCGAAGCCACCTCCGCATTGTCAGGCGCCATCTGGCCGATCTGCTCGAACACGGACAGCGCGCGGTCGGCCTCGCCACCCGCCAGCATCTCCTCGCCCATTTCGATGAGCGGCACGATCTCCTCAAGCTGCGCCTTCTCGTCCGATTCGATCGGCAGCTGCGCCAGCAACTGGTCGAGATATTGCTTCAGCTGCCCTTCGGTGCGCGCTTGGCTCAGGTCCGCGACCGGCTGCCCCTGGAACACGGCATAGACCGTCGGGATCGACTGGACACGGAATTGCGCGGCGATGAACTTATTCTCATCGACGTTGATCTTGACCAGCTTCACGCCCTTGGACGCATATTCGGCGCAGACTTTTTCGATGACCGGGGTCAACTGCTTGCAGGGTCCGCACCATTCCGCCCAAAAATCGACGATGACCAGGCTGGTGCGCGACGGGTCCACCACGTCGCGGCGGAACGCCTCCACCGCGGCCTTATCGGTGTCGCTCATTCCTAGGGTCGCCACTGCCGTCTTCTCCTGCCTTGTTGCGGTTGGGTGCCGCCTCCATAGAACGCCTTATGTGGGGCGTCACCCTTTCCGCACAAGATTAGAAGGTATAGCCGACGCCGACCGCGCCGATCCACTGGTTCCTGGACCCGGCGATGCTGACGATGGGCGAGTCCCCATAGTCGCCCAGCATACGCGAATAGCCGCCGAGCGCGAACAGGGCCCAGCCCTTGCGGATGTCGCCCGACAATGACACGCCACCGGTCAGGTTGACGCCAATCTTCTTGAAGCCTGCACCTTCGCCCGCGCGCGAATATTCCGGCAGGCCGGACGCCAGCGCCCCGGCAGCATCGACGTCATAATAATAGCGGCCATATTTCTTGCCGACATACTCCGCCGAAACGCCCAGACCGACGAAGCTGCGCGTCGACAGCGGCGTGAAATATTCGATGGCCGGGGTCACGATATAGCTGCCATGCGCCCCCGCGACATCCTTCGTGACAGCGACACGCACCGACAGATTGTCATAATCGCTGGTGATGATGCCGGTCTTGCCGATGCCGACAAACCCGCCCAGTTCGACCGCTATGTCGCGCTCGCCCAGCGCCCGCACAGCGTCATCCTTCATATTCTTGAGGCTCGACCGGTCGAAACGGACGCCTGCAACGGGTCCCAGCTGAATGTCGATGTCCTGTCCACGATTGGGGATCGCATCCAGATAGAGGCTGGGGCCACGCGTCCAGAAGGCAAAGTCGCTCACCTCACCGCGCACCTGCGGAACGGGGATCACGCGATAATCGTCCGACCCTTCATAGCTCGGAATGACGGCTGCGCCGACCCCGACAGTCAGCGAATTGCTGTCCTCGACTTGAGCATAAGCGCTATTGGCGGCGCCCAGCCCAATGAAGGCGAGGCCCGCGAACAATATCTGGCGATGGTGCATAAATCCCCTGTTCCCACGAAGATGGTCAGCGGCTAGAATGTTTCGCTGCCATTACAGTTCCGGCTGGCAGCAATCAGAGGAAATATTTGATCTTTATGTCCTGACGCGTCGCTGATCCGGTCACGACGAATTGCGCGGATTGAAAGCTCGGCGCGCCGAACCGGATCGCGGGATTTCGCGAAAAACCCACGCCCTCGCGCGGGATGCCGGCAAAGGTGTCCAGCTTCCCATTGCCATTTTCGTCATGGATGATGGCAATGGCATAGCTGCCCGGTGCCATGTCGCCCAGGGGAATGGCCGCCGTTGTCGCGGGCACGACCAGATGGCGCTTTTCCGGGTCCTTACTGCAATCGGGGAAATAGGCCGCCGACTGCGCGATACAGATGAGCAGGTCGCCCTTCATTGAGCGCAGGCCCTGCAGCGCGATGCTGATCGGCTGGGGCTGGGACACAGGGGCAGCGCCGGGACTGGCCATCAGCACCCCCGCCAGCAACAGCAACCTGCCCTTCATCGACCTTCCTTCTTGAATTCGCCCAATCCCCGGTCCGTCCCGCACAGCCGGTCCCAGACACGAAAATAAAGCCCGTAATTGCAATTATACTGTTCATGATGCCGCTGATGATGGCTGGCCGTGATCAGCCAGCGGCCCGCAGGCCCTTGCACCATCCAGCGCGGAAACATTTCCCAGCCCATATGGTTGGACACGCCCATCACCGTCATGATCGTCAGCACGCAGCCCAGCGCCGCCACATGAATGGGGATCAGGAACACCAGTCCCGGTATCACGACGGCGCCGCTCAGCGCCTCCCACGGGTGAAAGCTCATCGCCGCCCATGCCGTCGGCGGGCGGCTCGCATGATGCACCGCATGCGCCGCGCGGAACAGGCGC
>JAEZCS010000047.1 GCA_023433445.1 Pseudomonadota bacterium
GGGACAGCCGGAATCAAGCAAATGGCACTTGGCCGAAAGCGTCGCCGAGCGGGTTTTTGCGATCTATGCGGAAGCCTTCGGATCAATGGAGCCACTGTTCGAACATGTCGCGCAGAGGCCGGACAGCTTGCGTCCCTTGAGCAATCTGCCCATGGCCGATCTTGCCCGCATGACCAAATCGGCCATCACTTATCTGGCTGGCCGAGATGCGCTGATGGCCGGACGCGAGGGGTTGCGCCGTTGCGACTGGCGCGTGGTGATATACAGCCTGACCAGCGCGCGCACTTTGCGTGAAGCAATCATCAGATGTTGCGACAGTTTTGAAGCGATCGACTGGCGATGTGGCAAGATGGTGCTTCGGACGCATGGCGAAACCGCTCAGCTTGAACTTGAAGCGGTGCGGACGGGCGGATCGACTCTGGCGGGCTGTTTGATTGATCTGTTCGGCGTGATGGAAATTCATGGTCTTCTCGGCTGGCTGATAGACCACCCGATTGCCGTGCGGAATGCTTGGCTAAACCACTCGCCGGAAGTCTTCGCTACGCTGGATTTGCCTGATTTGCCTTTTCCAGTACGGCTCGCTCAAGGTTGGAGCGGCTTTGACTTCAACGCATCGTTCTTGGACTATCCCGTGATGCGCAGCTGGGAAGATCAGCAGCGCCGGCCATTGAGCAATCTCCTGTTCGCATCGAGCACCGATGACACTGACCGAATTCCCGTTGAAACGCGGGTGCGTGGCATCGCCATGACCGCGCTGAGGAGCGAAGGGCGGTTGCCCGCCTTTGCTGAGCTGGTCAGCGTTCTGGGAGGTAGCGAAGCGACGCTAAGGCGGCAACTGGCGCGGGAGGGCACCAGTTACCGGCAAGTACGGGAAAGTTGCCGCCGCGAACTGGCCCTCGATTTGCTGCGTCGGACGGATATGTCGATCGAAAATATTGCCGGTCGGCTCGACTATTGTGATTCGGACGCCTTTCGTCAGGCATTTCGAACATGGACGGGACATTCCCCAACTGCTTATCGCGATAGTCGCGGCATGGAAGCCCGTCGACAGGAGTTTGATGGTTAAATTAAAGTTCTGGGCTGGCCGTGAATTATTGCTTCGAAAGCTTCATCGGTAAGCAACGGTGATCGTCTTGCAGATCAAGAGCCCTGCTCCCGAAATCCGGAAGCAGGGCCCTAGATCTAACATTCTCGAGGGCTCACATCTCGAGAAGTCTTAGGCTTACCACTTAAAGTTCAGCGTCGCTCCGAATTCACGCGGGTTCATCACGTTCACAGTGCGGTAGCCTGATGCCAATACTCCGCCAGGAGTCTGTGTCGGCGTGACCGCCTCTCCCAAGGAGATATTGGTGATCCGCTTCTGATTCAGCAGATTGCGCGCAAAGGCGGTGACTTCCCACTGGCTGTCGGGGCCACGCAGACCAACGAACAGGTTCAGCAGCTCGCGATCCTGATATCTGTAGTTGACACGATCCGAGGTGAAGCCGGGGCGATAGTTGAACAATGCCCGCACAAACGGCGTATATTCGCCAACGGGGAGGCGCACCTCCGTGTTGGCGGTCAGGCTGAAATCAGGCGTTTCAGCGATGCGGCCATTCGACGCGCAGTAGCTGACATTGCCATTTCCAGTAATGATTGGTGTTCCGTTCTGATTGGGAACGCCTGAACCGTCAAAATCATTACAGGGCAGTAGTGCATTACTATAGCGCGCACGGGTATAAGCAGCCGCGATGCCCAGATCCCAAGTGTCAATCAAACGGGCATCGATCGTTGCTTCTATGCCCTTAACCTTAGCATCGCCATTATAGTTGAAGTCGAAAGCACCGTTGGTAGGTTGTCCCGGCTCGATCGGGTCGCCGAGGTCGCTGCAAGCGCCAGACAGTTCAGGGCAGTTGTACTGAATGTTGGTGAAACGGCTGAGGAAGCCATCGAACTTCTGATAGAAGGCGGCGACGCTGTAGTTCACCCGCCTGTCCATAAGCGAGCCCTTCAGGCCAGCTTCGAAGGAGTCCGTCTTTTCGCCACGGGTCGAAATGAGATCGTCACTGATGCCGGCCGGCACTGAAACACCGGTACTGCCCGCGCGGAACGCCCGGCCATAGGCGGCATAGACATTCAAGTCGTCACTCACGGCGAAATTCACCGTCAGGCCGCCCGTGAGAGGCTTATCGGTGCGCCTCTGCAAATCCGCGGGAATGATTTCCGTCGGCCCGATTGAGGGTGGCAGGGCCGCGAAGAATGGATGCGCCCCGAAGAAAATCGTCTGCTGCGTGGTTTGATTGGCCTTGAGGATTGAATAACGGACGCCGCCCTCAACCGTCAGCGGGCCGGTCTTATACCGGAGATTTGCAGCGAAGGACCATGTTTGAGAATCTACAGGAACGATTACGTTAACGCCGATCGGAACTGTGTTGGGGGCGGAGAAGCCGGGAGCGATCGGGATAAGTGCATCAGGCCCCAGAAACGGAGCAATGAAGCTGTCGGCCCGCTGATTGACCTCAGTCGTACCGGTCTGCTTCGTGTAGAAAGCGCTGACACCGCCGCCGAGACCTTCGTCATTATTGGTCTGCCAGCGCAATTCCGCCGTATCTACCTTATAGGGTACATCGACATTTGACGACGCGATATAACCTGGCACCGCATTGGCGGAGTCAAGGTCGCGCTCGGTGGTCAACTTGCTGAACTGATGTCCACCCACGAACGATATGGTGGACCCGCCCAGATCATAGTCGAACGCGAGATTTAGCAGGTGCGTCCTGTTCTGTATGCGGAAAGTGCCTTCGGACACCGCGCCGTAATCGGATGCGCTCAGTGCAGGACCTGATCGGGCGGGATTGAAAGCAAAAGGCGTATTGCCAGTACCGATTACCTGCTGAAACTGAGTATTATCAGCATGCAGATATTGATAGGTCAAATAGGCGCTGAAGTCCTCACTCGGGCGCCAGCCCAGTGTTGCGCGAACGCTCTGGGTATCACTGCGTGAACGTTCGTCGCGGTTGACGTTCCTGACCTGGTTCAACCGATTGCCATCCACAACAGCGGCAACTCGCAGCGCGAGCTGGTCGTTGAAAGGCAGGGAAACGCCACCCTGGACGTTATATCCTGCTCGGTCGGTCGCGGTTGCTTGAGCATAGCCTTCAACACTGTCGAAATTGGGACGGCGTGTACGGATAGTGATCGATCCAGCAGGAGCCGAAAGGCCGCGCAACAGGCCCTGCGGGCCGCGCAGCACTTCGATCTGTTCGATATCGTAGATCGCAGTATAGACTGTCTGCGCGTCAGTCGGAATCTCGTTATAATAGACACGAACCGCCGGTGCTGTGCCTTGATCTGGATCGAAGGTAATACCGCGCAGTGTTGTGGTGTTGTTCCGGCCAGTAGTGTTGGTCAGTTCAAGACCTGGCGCAAGCTGTTGGACATCTTTTGCATCGAAAATATTGAATTTCTGGATCTGCTCGCCCGTCGCGACATTCACTGACATGGGAACATCTTGCAGCCGCTCTTCGCGTCTTGTCGCGGTAACGATAATGTCGTTGGCCGATGTTTCTGCGCCCGCCTGGGCGTAGGCGACGCCAGGAACTGCAAAAGCAGAAACGCTAGCGCACAGGAATGCTGCGCTTGCAGCACGCTTCTTTCGCATTGATCATCCTCCCCGGAGGTGTTGCTGTTAAAACGGCTCTTTTATTCTGGCCGTTGCAGCGCACTATATCGGAGTGAAGAACGCAGGCAATAGATTTTCTGCACGGCGACGTGCGAAATGCAGTCTGTTGGCAAGATAATATAAATCGAAATTAGTTCAGGACTTTACCCGCTGTTTGATCAGCGATGAGCAGCCGGCGCCAGGATGCCGCCGCAGAAGAGCCCGGTAAGACGGCGAGCATGAGCAGCCAGGTGGAAGGGGTCAATGCTATTGTCCGCTTCACCTGTGAAAAAGCGCCGGTGTGACTCCGAAAGGATCAGGCTTGTGAGGGACTCCGCTGCGAAAGCGACATCCTGTTCAGGGATCGTGCCTTGTTCCACCAATGACTGAAGAAAGGCGATCAGAGGATCGAGGTAGCGGCGCACGACGACTTGCTCGATCTGCGGCCGCGCCTCTTCCATGAAGGACGGGTTCAACATCAAGAGACGGCGCATGCTTGTGGCGTGCGGCTCGCAGACCTCCACCAGGCAGGTTT
This sequence comes from Pseudomonadota bacterium, assembly GCA_023433445.1. Classification (GTDB taxonomy): domain Bacteria; phylum Pseudomonadota; class Alphaproteobacteria; order Sphingomonadales; family Sphingomonadaceae; genus Sphingobium. The sequence goes on from JAEZCS010000047.1 coordinate 4,176, forward strand.
CGACAAAGGCGAGGAGGCTTTCGCGCCAATCGGAGCGGGAAGGGATGGTGACGGGGCTCAGTGCGTAGCCCAGCATTTGCCGGACAACCGCAGCGAAAAGCGCGGTTTTGTTGGGATAGTAGGCGTAGACGGTTTTGCGCGACAAGCCTGACGCGGTGATGATCGAGTTCATGGTGAGGCTGGGGCCGTGTTCGGCGAGCATTTGCATCGCGGTGTCGACCAGACGCTGTTCAACGTCTCCGCTCTCTTCGCGGCGGGGGCGGCCGGGGCGGCGGATGGGGGGCGGGGAAGTCATGAAGGAAAGCATTGGCAAAAAAAGAGCGGCGTGAAAATAAACAATCTTGTTTCTTTTTTTTGCTGCGCTATTCGATGGGCCGTTGATCGAGATCGGAGGTCACTCACGTGCCGCATCTGCCGGGCTCGCGCCCCTTCACACTCCTTTTGAGTGCGCTGCTGTGTGGCTGTGCGCCGTCGGTCAAGCTGGCGCGTCCCGCCATCGCCTTGCCCGAGCGCTTCGAAGTGGCGCCTGCGGCGGCCTCCGAAGAGAATCTGGACCGCTGGTGGGAGCGCTTCAGCGATCCGCAACTGTCCGCGCTTGTCGAACAGGCGCTCTCCCAGAATACCGATGCGCGGTCAGCCTATTTCCGGTTGCGCGAGGCGCGGGCGATACGCGACCAATCGCTGTCACAGCGGTTGCCCACAGGCGCGATCAGCGGGTCGGCGCAGTTGCAGAACGGCCGCCAACTGACGGGACTGGACCTGTTCGGCACGACAGCGCAGAGCGATAGCCAGTCGCTCGCCTTCAGCCCAAGCTGGGAGATCGACCTGTTCGGCAGGCTGGGTGCGATCGGACAAGGCGCGCGAGCCAGCTATGTGGCCGCAGCCTATGATTATCACGCCGCGCGATTGAGCCTCGCCGCCGACGTGGCCAGCGCTCTGTTCGAGGCACGGGGACTCGCGGTGCAGCGCGACGACGCGCAGGAGGTGCTGCGGATCGCGCGTGATCTGGCACGCACTTCGAAACTCGGGCGTGATCGCGGGTTGATCGCGGCCTCGGAAACCGCGCGACTGGAAGGCGATGAGGCCACAGCCCAGGCGGAGCTCAAGCGGATCGAGACAGCGTTGCGGAATGCCAAACGATCGCTGCTGGTCCTGATCGGATCACCGGACGCGCCAACGAGCAGTCTCGCCATCGAAGCGCGGCTCGACACGCCGCCGCAGGTCCCTGCGTTGATGCCTGCCATGCTGCTGACGCGGCGGCCCGACATATTGGCCGCCGAAGCGCGGCTCGCGGCGGCCAGCAGCACGGTAAAGGCTGACAGGCTGGCACTGTTCCCGCGCTTCACCCTGCAAGGCAATGGCAATATCAGCCGGACCTCAGGCCCATTTGCTGGTGTGTCGGCCCTGTGGTCGATAGCGGCGGGGTTGAGCCTGCCGGTGCTGGACCGCACGCGCCTGATGGCGCAGCTGCGCGCCACACAGGCGCAGGGTGAACGCGCTGTCGTAAGCTATGAGGCGGCTGTGCAGGCAGGCTTTCGAGATGCCGACATCGCACTGGCGTTGGTCGCGACCGACCAGGCCAGGCTTGCCGACCTGAGCCTGGCCGAGGAGCGGGCGCGCTTTGCGTTCGACGCTGCGCGAAAGGGGTTTGATGTAGGCATTACCGACCTCACCACGCTGCTTCAGTCCGAACAGACGTGGCGCGCGGCACGGCGAGCGCTCACCAATGCGCGTACGCAGGCGCTCACCAATGTCGTCGGCGCTTTCCGGGCGCTCGGCGGCGGATGGAATCCCGATGACCCTGCGACGGCGCCTGAACAGACCGCCATTGCCTTGCCTATTCAATCCAAGGAACTTCCGTGATCTTCAAGTTGCGTCCCTTAGCGATGACGCTTCCCCTTGCACTGGCACTGTCGGCATGCGGAGGGAGCAAGGACGGTGCCAAGGAGCCTCCGCCGCCCACCGTCAGCGTTGCGCTGGTTCAGGAGCGGACGTTGGAAGGTGGCCTGAGCGCATCGGGCCGGCTGATCCCGCGTGAGGAAGTCGCGGTCGCCCCGGAGCTTTCCGGCTATCGTATCGCACGCGTGATGGTGGAGGAGGATGCCCGGGTAGGTGCTGGGCAGGTATTGGCGGTGCTGGACGACACGCTGTTGCGGTCGCAGATTGATCAGGCCCGTGCGCAATTGACCCAGCAGCAGGTGGCCTATGATCGGGCGCGCATGGAAGCAGGGCGGGTAGCAGGGCTCGACAATCAGGGGGTGCTTTCGCAGGAGGCCATCGACCAGCGCCGCATTGCTGCCCGATCCGCGCAAGCTGCCGTCGGTGTGGCGAAGGCGCAGCTTGACGACCTGCTGACGCGGCAGCGCAGGCTGATCGTGCGGTCGCCCGTCGCGGGACGCGTGCTGCAACGATCGGCGCGGCCGGGCGAGCCGTCGGCGTCGGGCACCATACTTTTCACTATCGCACGGGACGACCTGGTCGAACTGGAGGCCGAAGTGCCCGAAGCGGCGATGGGCACTTTGTCGATCGGGGACCCGGTCGCGGTGACTTTGGCATCAGGAAGCAAGCTGACCGGCAAGGTGCGATTGCTGGGCGCACGCGTCGACAATCAGACGGGGCTGTCACGCGCGCGAATAACGCTGCCCGTCAATGCCGAACTGCGCCCAGGCGGCTTTGCCAAGGCGGATTTCGTGAAGGCAAGCAGCGCGGTGCTGAGCGCGCCGGAACGCGCGGTCCATTATGATGCCGACGGCGCCTTCATGCTGCTGCTCGACAAGCAGGATCGCGTGCATCGCACATCAGTGCGCACCGGACGGCGCGCGGCCGGAATGGTGGAAATAGTGAGCGGCGCCAAGCCCGGCGTTCGGGCGGTCCTGGGCGGGGGCGCTTTCCTGCTTGAAGGCGACCGCGTGCGGATCGCATCGAGCGGGAGGCCATAGGCATGCGCATTTCCGCTTGGGCGATCCGAAACCCGATTCCCGTCGTGTCGCTGTTCATATTGCTGACGATCGCGGGGATCGTCGCCTATGTGGGGCTGCCCATCAAGCAATTCCCCAATGTGAACTTTCCCGTCGTCAGCGTGACGGTCACGCAAAATGGCGCGGCGCCGAGCGAGGTCGAAAACCAGATCACCCGGCCGATCGAAAACGCCCTGAGCAGCGTCGCGGGGGTCAAGCATATCAGTTCAACCGCAGTGCTGGGATCATCGACCACGACGGTCGAGTTCGAACTGCACAGCGACATGCAGAAGGCGACGGATGATGTGCGGACCGCCGTCGAGCGCGCGCGCATCAATCTGCCTCCGGGCATCGACCCGCCGCTGGTGCAGCGGCTGGACATCGATAGCGCGCCGATCCTGACCTATGCGGTGAGCGCGCCCGGAATGGGCAATACGGAGCTGTCGCGCTTCGTCGACAAGGTGGTGACGCGCGCGCTTCAGGCGCAGGCGGGCGTCGCGCAGGTCCACCGCATTGGCGGGGCCGAACGGGAAATCAACATCGTACTGGATGCGCAGCGCATGGCGGCGCGGGGCGTCACTGCGCCCCAGGTCAACAACGCCCTTGCCGCCTTTCACAGCGATGATCCGGGCGGGCGCGCCGATGTAGGCGCGGTGGAACAGACGATCCGCGTTCTTGGCTCGTCCATGACCATCGAACGGCTGCGCGAACTCGCCATTCCGGTGCAGGGGCGATACGTCCGATTGGCTGATATTGCCGAGATCGGCGACGGATCGGCCGAGCAGCGTGGCTTCGCGCGGCTGGACGGCAGGCCGGTCACGGCGATCCAGGTCAGCAAGACGCGGGACGCGAGCGACATCAGCGTCGAGGATAGGGCGGTCAAGGTGATAGCCCAGCTTCAGGCGGATCATCCTGGCGTGACCTTTACCAAGCTGGTTTCGACGGTGGATTCCACGCGGCGGACCTTTGCTTCGACCCAGCATGTGCTGATCGAGGGCATCTTCCTGGCTGTGATCGTCGTCTATATCTTCCTGCGCAACTGGCGCGCGACGATCATCGCGGCGGTGGCCATGCCCTTGTCGCTGATCCCCACCTTCGTCCTGATGTCAGCCATGGGGTTCAGCCTCAACAGCATCACATTGCTGGCGCTGACGCTGGTCATTGGGATTCTGGTCGACGATGCGATCGTGGAGGTCGAGAATATCGAAAAGCGGATCGAGGCGGGGGAGACGCCCTATCGCGCTGCCCTGATCGGGGCGGATGCCATCGGGCTTGCGGTCATCGCGACGACGTCCACGATCATCGCCGTGTTCGCTCCTGTTTCGCTGATCCCCGGTCAAGCGGGGCAGTTTTTCCGCGAGTTTGGCCTTACCGTCGCGGTGGCGGTGCTTTTCTCGCTGGTGGTTGCGCGCCTCTTGACCCCGCTTATGGCCGCCTATTTCCTCGTGCCGCTCAAGGATCGTGTGCATCGGGAAAAGCGGCCAGTGAACCCCATCTACGGGCGCATATTGGATTGGGCCCTGGCGCATCGCTGGAAAACGATGGGGATCGGCGCGGGCATTTTCGCGCTGTCGCTGCTGCTGGCGAGCCTGGCTCCGGTCGGTTTCCAGCCAGTGGGTAATCCGGGCTATCTTTACATCGCGGTTCAAGGACCGCCGGGCGCTACTCGCGACGACATGGCGCGGGCCGTCAATGATGCGACACGCATGTTGCTGGGGGAACCCGCCGTGGAGCGCGTCTTTGCGCAGGTAGGATCGACGTCGGGCGGGTTCAGCGCGGGCGACGACATGCGCACCGGCAGGCTGACCGTGGTGCTGAAACATGATCGCGATGTGACGACCGACGAGTTCCGGTCGATCATCCGGCCGAAATTGCGCGACGTTCCAGATGTTCGGCTGTCGAACCAGGGAACATTCGGGTCGGCGTCGGTCAACATCGTTCTTGCCGGTGAGGATGGCCAGGCGCTGGAACGCACGCAGACCGAATTGCTGCGGCAGATGCGCAACGTGCCTTCGATTTCCGACCCGCGCCCTGCTCCTCCGCCTGCGGGGCCGGAGCTGATCGTGACGCCCCGCGCGGAGGAAGCGGCGCGGTTGAACGTCGACAGTCGCACGCTGGCCCAGGTGCTGCGCATTGCGACCATCGGCGACATCGACGCCAGCGTCGCCAAATATTCAGACGGCGACGAACGCGTGCCGATCCGTGTGCGCCTGCCCGAAGGAGCGCGTCAGGATCTGGAGACGATCGCGAACCTGCGCGTGCCGACACTCGATGGCCAGACGACGCCCTTGTCGGCGGTCGCGGACATCCAGTTCAAGGCGGGCCCTGGCAAGATCGTGCGTTATGATCGCGAAAGGCGCGTGTCGGTCGAGGCTGATCTGGTCGCCGGGCGAACGCTAGGCCAAGCCCTGCAAGAGGTCGCCGCGCTTCCCGTCATGCGCAACCTGCCCCAGGGTGTTCAGGAGGCGAAGGTCGGCGACTCAGAGGCGATGTCGGAACTGTTTGGCGGCTTCATGCTGGCGATCGTGGCGGGCATTGGGCTGACCTTTTCGGTGCTGGTGCTGCTGTTCAAAGGCTTCTTCAAGCCGGTGGTCATTCTGGCAGCCCTTCCATTATCGTTGCTGGGGGCCTTTGCGGCATTGGTGCTGTTCGGCAAGACGCTGGACTTGCCAGCGATGATCGGCCTGCTGATGCTGCTGGGACTGTGCGCGAAGAATTCCATCCTGCTGGTGGAATTCGCGATCGAGGAGGAACGGGCGGGGACGCCGATGACGCAGGCGTTGCGCAACGCCTGCCGCGAACGCGCGCGGCCGATCATCATGACGACGGTCGCCATGGCTGCGGGGATGTTGCCCACCGCGCTGGGGATTGGCGAGGGCTCCGAGTTTCGCCAGCCGATGGCGTTGGCGGTGATCGGGGGCCTCATCACGTCGACGGCCCTGTCGCTGATCTTCGTGCCGGTGATCTACGAGATCGTCGATAGCGTCGAAAGATGGATCGCACCGCGCGCTGCTCGTCTGGTGACGCCGCGTCAGGCGGGCGATGACGATCCGTTCCCTACGTAGGAAAAGTTCCAGCAATCGCAGCAGCTTGACTTATCGAACATTTATGTTCAATTAGTTCAGCCTTTCAGGCGCTCTCCTATAACTCGATGGCCGGCTGTTAGCCGGCCTTTTCTTTTTCTGGCGGGAGGGAGATGCGTGGCAGGCGCAAAAAAGGGCGCTTTCGCGCCCTTTTTCGTCAGTATATCAAGGCCGCCTGGTTCAGGGCAGCTTGGCCAGATCCGCATCGATCGCGGCGAGGCGCGCGTCGGTTACGTCATCGGGCGAGTATTGCTGGATCGACTTCAGGGTCATGGCGCGGGCCATGTCGATCTGATCATTGTCCGTCAAACCGGGAATATGCTTTTCAATGATCGCCTTGGCGGCGGGGTTGTCCAGCAGGTCGCCGAGTTCGGTGTCGCTCGTGCTAAGCTTGCCCTGTGCTGCGGGAGCGGCAGCCGGTGCAGCGGCTGTCTGCGCGAGCGCGGGGGTGGCAACCGACAGAGCGGCAGCGGCAAGAATCAAAAGACGCATAAACAGGATCCTCCATTATGGCCATGCCTATATCGCACGGCTACGTTCTAAATTCAAGTCACCAACTTGCGCGGGCGGCGATAAAAAGATCAGCAGTCTGCCGAGCAGCTTCCAAATAGGCCGCTTCGTCGACCGGCCCGGCGCTGCTTTCCTGCAATTCCCACCCGGTGATTGCGGAGACGAACATCCGTGCGATGGCCCCAGGATCGCGTGCAGGAATGCCGTCGCGTTTGGCAGCTTCGGCGATGTCATTGCTGATGAGGCGGACGATGTAAAGATAGCCCGCATCGTACATCGCGCGAGCCAGTTCCGGGAATCGCTCCCGGTTGGCGAGCGTGAGAAGCTGAAACGCATGAACTTCCGCCTGCAGAACGGACTTCGCGATCATCTGGGCATGGTGATGCAGACGCTCGGCAATATCGTCGGTAAGCAGGTGATCATACTCTGCCGAGGTGAGAGACCACTGGCCGACTCGGTCCTGGATCACAGTAGTGAACAGCGCTTCTTTGGAAGGATAGCGGGCGTAAAGCGTGCCTTTCGACACGCCGGTCGCCGTCGCGATATTTTCCATCGCTACACCATCATAGCCCAATTCCAGGAACATGCGGGTCGCCGTCGCCCGGATGGCCTGGTCGATCGCCGCAACCTGTTTTGCGTCGGGTCGGCCCCTTTTGGGAGTGAAAGCTTTTTCCGTCTTCGTAGCTGACATGATCACTTCTCTGGCTCAAGCCATGGGCGGAAGTAATGGTCGTTCCAAAATCAATCGAACGGAACCGGTCGAATATTGACGACTCGCGTTTCGGGTCGTAAGTGTCAAATCTGCTGACATACTGAAAATGTCCCACCAGCGGAGAGGCTCAAACATCATGAAGAATTGCTCATCACTCCTGTTGCTCGCCGTAGCCGGGACGATGCTGACGCCGCTTGCGGGACAAGCCCGTGATGCAAGCAAGGCTCCGGAGCGCCGGGCAGCGGAAACGCTCGCGAAGATGACGAGTGAAGAGAAAATCCGGCTGCTTCACGGCCCGCTGACCTCGCTGGTTCCAGCATCGAAAAGGCCCGCGGGCGTTGCCATCGGCGCCGGATATATCGAAGGCGTAGAGCGGCTGGGCGTTCCCATGCTGGTCGAAAGCGACGCGAGCCTTGGCGTATCCAACCTGATGGAACAGCGCAAAGGCGATGTGGCGACCGCCCTGCCGTCGGGGCTATCGCTCGCCTCCACCTGGGACCCGGAAATCGCCCGCGCAGGGGGCGAAATGATTGGCGCCGAAGCGCGCGCCAAGGGCTTCAATGTGATGCTGGTCGGCGGCGTCAATCTGGTCCGCGACCCCCGTGCGGGCCGCAATTTCGAATATCTGGGTGAAGATCCCCTTCTGGCCGGTGAACTGGTCGGCGGTCAGATAAGCGGCGTACAGTCCAATAATATCATCGGCACGATCAAGCATTTCGCGCTCAACGATCAGGAAACCGGACGCAATGTCGGGTCGGTGAACATGGACGAGCAGGCCATGCGCGAAAGCGATTTGCTGGCATTCCAGATCGGCATGGAGCGGGGCAATCCCGGATCGGTGATGTGTGGCTATAATCGCGTGGGCGGGATTTTTGCCTGTGAGCACCCCTTCCTGTTGAACGACGTGCTGCGGCGCGATTGGGGCTTCAAGGGCTTTGTCATGTCGGACTGGGGTGCGGTGCACTCGACCGAGGCAATCCTGGCGGGCCTCGATCAGCAATCAGGCGAGCAGCTCGATGGCAAGCGCTATTTTTCGGACCTGATGGTCGAGGCGGTCAATGCGGGCAAGGTTCCGCAGTCCGCGGTCGACAAGGCGGCAGGGCGCGTCCTCTACGCCATCTATGCCCATGGCGTGGCGGACAACCCGCTGAAGCCGGGGCAGCCAATCAACTATGACGCCAACGGAGACGTCGCGCAGCGGGCGGCCGAGCAAGGCATTGTCCTGCTCCGCAATGAGGGTGGGGTACTGCCCCTGGCCGCGACGGCAAAGAAGATACTGGTCGTCGGGGCCAATGCCGACGTTGGCGTACCAAGCGGCGGCGGATCGAGCCAGGTCAACCCGGTCGGTGGGTTGAAGCGGGTGGTGAAGGGCGCCGATAGCGGGATCGCTGCTGGTTTTGCCCGTCGTGGCTACGGCGGCACGCCGCCGCTGGAAGCGCTGCGCGCCGAGTTCCCCAATGCCACGATCAGCTATCTGGACGGCAAGGATGTCCCTGCGGCCGTTCAGGCTGCGAAGGCAGCGGACATCGTTATCGCCTTTACAGAGAAGTATGCGACCGAGGCGGTCGATCACGAAGACCTGTCGCTGGGCGAAGGTCAGGACGAAATGATCGACGCGATCGCGAGCGCGAACGGCAAGACGATCGTCGTCCTGCAAACCGGCAACCCTGTCCTGATGCCCTGGCAGGCCAAGGTTCCCGCAATCCTTTCGGCCTGGTATGGCGGCCAGCGTGGCGGCGCAGCTATCGCGCGCGTTTTGAGCGGCAAGGTCAATCCGTCTGGTCACTTGCCCGTGACTTTCCCTGCTTCTGTGGATCAGCTTCCCAACCCGGTTCTCCCAGGCTCTGATGTGCCGCCGGCGGACAAGGAAAGCCGCGCCGTTTATGGCCTGCAATCCGGATTGCAGCCGTTCGACATCGTTTATCCCGAAGGATCGGACGCCGGTTATCGCTGGTTCGACAAGAAGGGGCTGAAGCCGCTTTATCCCTTCGGCCATGGGTTAAGCTATACCCAGTTCGGTTATGAAGGCTTGAAGGTGACAGGCGGCAAGACGCTGTCGGTGCGCTTTACCGTGGTCAATAGCGGCGAGCGTGAAGGCGCCGACGTGCCGCAGGTCTATGTGACCCGGCCGGGCAAGGCGAAGCGGCTGATCGGATGGGCGAAGCCGAACCTGAAGCCGGGCGAGAGCAAGGAAGTCACGGTCACCGCTGACATGCGTGTGCTGGCTGATTACGATACAAAGGCGCAGCGCTGGGTCGTCCCGGCTGGCAACGTCAAGGTGGAGGTGGGTACATCCGCCGCCGATCCGGTGCTGACCGGCACGGCACGGCTGAACCGCATGACCCGGAGGCCCTGAGCCATGATGCCCAAGCGTTTGATAAAGAGCTGCTTGCTGGCGGCAACCGCGATGCTTGCGCTGGCGGAGGCTCCGGCCATCGCTGGGCCTCTGGACGATCATTTCCAGAACCCGCCGATGGAGGCGCGGCCCCGGCTGCGTTGGTGGTGGCCAGGCGACGCGGTGACGGACGAAGAATTGCGTCGCGAGATCAAATTGATGGCGGACACGGGCTTTGCCGGTGCCGAGATTCAATCCTTCACGCCTAACTTCGTCACGTTGACGCCCGACGAGAAAGAGCGCGTCAATCAATATGCCGAGCCGTCATTCTTCGCGCATGTCCGCACCGCGGCGGACGCAGCGAAGCAAGCCGGTTTGACGCTGGACTATACCCTTGGTTCCGCTTGGCCCTCTGGCGGCGGCTTTGTCATTACGCCGGAACTGGCTTTCACCGAACTTGCGATGGAGCGCACTGAGGTTAAAGGCGGCCAAGCCGGGCCGATCAAGCTCAATATCCCCAAGCGTACCCGCCGTTTGGGAGCGCTGAATTTCTTCGATGCCCGCGTTAAGGACCCGAAGGTTGCCGATTGGGGCAAGCGGATGGACGCCCGCGCGCGCACCGTGGCTGTGGTTGCCGTCAAGGGCGGGGCGCCGGAGTTGCAGCCCGCGGCAGCGGGCGCGATGGGTTTGACGCTGACGCCGTGGCGCGACGTCATCACGGCGGGAACGCTGGACCCGTCCTCCAGCATCGTTCTGACAGACAAGATGAGCGATGATGGGACGCTTAACTGGACTCCGCCACCGGGCGACTGGCAGATTTTCGTGTTCCGCCAATATGCGTCCGATGTCGGCGTGCTGGGGGCGGCGGGGCAAGGCCCGCAACTGATCCTGGATCATATGAACCCGCAGGCTTTTGCGACGCATGCAGCCCGCGTCGGTGATCCGTTGGGCAAAGACCCTCCCGGCATCCGGTCGACGTTCGTCGACAGCCTGGAGTTGATGCAGGATATTCAGTGGGGCCCTGAATTGCTGCAACAGTTCAAGAAGCGGCGTGGGTACGACCTGACGCCCTATCTGCCCTTTGTCGTGCAGCCTGGATGGATGCAGGCGTGGAGCGAACATTGGTCTCTGCCCTATTTCGACACGCCGAACAGTGATCTGGCGGAACGGGTACGTGCCGACTACCGTCGCACCGTTTCCGACATGATGATCGATGGGTTCATAAAGCCCTTCGTGGCATGGAACCATGCGCGAGGGCTCAAGGCCAAGTTCCAGGCGCATGGCGGCGCGTTCGATACGATCCGGGGATATGGCCTCGCCGACATCCCGGAAACAGAGGACTTGCCGCATGAGGGCGATCCGTTTTTCATGCGAATGGCTCGGTCGGGCGCGCATCTCTACGGTCGTCCCATTGTGTCGGCAGAGGGCCTGGCGTGGAAGGACCGCCCCTATGAGGTGACCCCCGACGAGATGCGCCGCCGGATCGACACGCTCATCGCGGGCGGCGTCAATTCAATGATCCTGCATGGTTATAATTACCGATTCCATGCCGAAGACTGGCCGGGTTGGCACGCTTTCCAGCCCAGCCCCTTCGCTGGCGGCTTTTCCAGCATGCTGAACGAGACCAATCCGGTCTGGCCAGCGATGAAACCGATGGCGGCTTATATCGGCCGCTTGCAGGCGGTGATGCAGGCAGGTGAGGCCGTCGTCCCTGTTGCCTATTTCTACGGCCGCTACGGCTATTATATCGGCATCGAAGATGATGGCGCGGGCAAGCAGGCCGCGGAAAAGGCGTTCCTTGCGGGCGGCTATGATTTCGACCGGATCAATCCTGATTCGATCGCCAATGCACGGGTCGAGGGAAGACAGCTCGTTTCGCAGGGTGGTCAGCGCTATCCGGTGCTGGTGCTGCCGCCGATCGACGGCATCCAGGCAGAGACGGCCGAAGCGATTGCGCGTTTCGCAAAGGCTGGGCTGCCGGTGTTTTTCACCGATCGCACGCCTTCGCGGGACGAGGGGCTGGCCCAGGCGCGGCAACGCGATGCGCGCGTGAAGAAGGCGGTTGCGGCCGCGTTGAAGGCGGGTGCCCAGCTGGTGCCTTCTGCGGGCCTGACGGACAGACTGCGCGCTACGACGATCCCGGCCAATCTTCGCTTTGCCGGTGACGCGTCCGATCTGTACTTCGTCCAGCGGCGCATCGACGGTCGCACCGCGACCTTTATCCTCAATCGTGGACAGGCCGATCGGCAGGTGACTGTGACACTGCCCGGCGCTGGCGGCGTCACGCGATGGAATGCGATGGACGGGACAATGGCGCCCGTCTCCGCGCAGGCGGCGGGGCAGGGGACGGACGTGCCGCTCAGGCTGGCGGCGGGAGAAAGCGCGCTGCTGATGCTCGATCCGCAGGCCAAGCCCGTGACGCTCCCGGCGGTGACGACTGTGGGCAGCGTGGCTTTGCCAGTGGATGGCTGGCAGCTTCAGGCCAAGGGCCATGTGCAGCGCAAGCCCTATGCGCGTGACTTCGCTTCGGTGAGCATGAAGGATTGGGCGCAAGTGCCCGAACTGTCGCGCTTTGCGGGAACGGCGACCTACAAACGGGCGATCAACGTCGATGCCGGGTGGCTGACCAAGGGCACGAACGTCATCCTCGACCTTGGCAAGGTGCATGACGTCGCGACGGTGACGGTCAATGGGCAGAGCGTGCCTACCTTGTTCTCTGCCCCCTTCAGGGTCGATGTGACAAAGCTGGTTCGCGCGGGCAAGAATGACATCAGCGTCGCGATCGCCAACGTGCCGCAAAATGCGATGATCGATCCCAAGGACACGATCTACAAGAAGCTGACGCCAGTTCCGGCGGGGTGGGTCGGACCGGCCAGGTTGGAAGCGCAGCGTTGAGAGCGCTGCGTTTCGGGGCTGCGCTCGCTTCCTGCTTGCTGATAGCAGCGGCCCCGGCTGTCAGTACCCCGGAGCCCGATCTGAGCTCCGTCAACCGGGAGCTGCGGCCGATCGCACGCGGCATCATGCAGGCGCAGCGGAGCGGGACGACGTTCAAGCCTGCTCCGCCGGGTCCGCTTCCCGCCGGGGTTGAGGAGCGGCAGGCGGCGGGTTCGCGCGGGCATCCGCCGGTGCCGGTCTATGTCGTGAACGCTCACGCCGAACAGGGGCCGCCGCGCGGCGCCATTTTCTTCGTCCATGGCGGCGGCTTCATCGGCGGCGATGCGCGGGACAATCTGCCTGCGCTTAAAAAACTGGCCGAGCGGCTGAACTGTGTGATCGTGTCGGTCCAGTATCGTTTGGCGCCGGAAACACGCTTTCCCGGACCGCTGGAGGACGCCTATGCAGGCCTCAAATGGCTGCATGGCAATGCCGCTGCGCTGGGCGTCGATCCGCACCGGATCGTCGTCATGGGCGAAAGCGCGGGCGGTGGCCTGGCTGCCATGCTGACGATCGCCGCGCGGGACAGGGGAGAGGTGCCGGTTGCGTTCCAGGCACTTGTTTACCCGATGCTGGATGATCGGACGGGATCATCGCGCCCGGTTCCTCCGCATATCGGCCAATTGATCTGGACCGCCGAGTCCAACCGGAAAGGCTGGCAAGCCTTGCTTGGTCGGGCTCCCGGTGCTGCCACCCAGCCTGAAGGATCGGTGCCTGCGCGGGTGAAGAATCTCAAGGGCCTTCCACCCACCTTTATCGGCGTCGGTTCCATCGACCTGTTCGTGGATGAGGATGTGGAGTTTGCCCGCCGCCTTATCGATGCGGACGTGCCTACGGAACTGTTGGTGGTCCCCGGCGCGTTTCACGGATTCCAACTGATCGCGCCGCGCGCGGCCATATCGCAACAATTCAACGCCGCGCTTGATGCGGCGCTTGCCCGCGCCCTGTCACAGGAGAGGAAATAATGAAAATGCGCACATTGCTGGCTGCCTCGCTCATGATGGGGGCTGCGCCCGCGGCCATGGCTCAATCCGGTGGAGCTGAAGGTTGGATCAGCCATGCGGAGGCGGGGCCGACGGCGCGCCCGATCGTCCTGCATTTCCGCCGCACTGTCACGCTGCCGAGCAAGCCGCGCGATTACAAGGTGCGCGTTACGGCCGATAATCGCTTCATATTGTTCGTCAATGGTACGCGCGTAGTGAGTGGTCCTTCGACGGGCGATATCGATCATTGGCGTGAGGGCAGCATCGACCTCGCGCCCTATTTGAAGCGAGGCGTCAACGTCATCGCGGCGACGGTGTGGAACGGCGTGCAACCGCTGAAGGCCCCCGCGAATGCGACGCCCGCCCAGCTTTCTGCGGCTCGGGGAAACTCACTCTTCACCAACACCGCGCCGCTATTCCAGTTGAGCGTCGCGACCGGGTTCCGCCTCATTGGCGAAGGCAATGCGGCAGAGTTGTCGACCGACCAGCCGGGTTGGAGGGTGAAGCGCGATCAGGGGCGCGGCTTTGCCAATGGCTGGGCGCAGGTGAAAAAATGGTATTATGTCGCGAGCAACCCAGAAAAGATCGATGCGGCCAAGGCTGATTTCGACGCCGCTGGGCCTAAGGAAATAGGCGAGGGCTGGCAGGACGCCGTTCCCGCTCCCGATGCCGCGAAACGGACGCTGGTCGCCGACAAGCTGCCGCAGCAATCCTACACGCCTGTGCCCGCGGGCAAGGTCGTGCGGACGGATCTGCCCGCCGCCATGGCCTTTCCCGCGCGGGCGGTGACGATCCCCGCCAACAGCAAGGCGACATTGCTGATCCAGCGCGACGCGATGGTGGCGGCTTATCCGCAGCTGGACGTGTCGGGCGGCAAGGATGCGACGATCAAGCTGCTGTGGTCAGAGGCGCTGTATGATGCGCAGGGCCGCAAGGGCGACCGCAACCTGATCGAGGATCGCAAGCCCGTCGGCATTTGGGACAGCTTCACCGCTGATGGACAAAAGCGCAGCTTCGCGCCGCTGTGGTGGCGGACTTGGCGCTATGCGGAAATTACGGTCGAGACCAAGGATCAGCCCTTGGTACTCGAAGGCCTGCGCGCCTACGAAACCGGCTATCCGTTCAAACAGGTCGCCAAGTTCGAGAGCGACGATCCTGAACTCAAGCGGATTTTCGACATAGGCTGGCATACGGCGCGAATCGACGCGCATGAAACCTACATGGACACAGCCTATTGGGAACAGCTGCAATATGCGGGCGATACGCGCCTCCAGATGCTGATCTCCTATGCTGTTTCCGGCGATCCGCGTCTGGCCGAGCAAGCGATCGATGCCTTCGCCGCATCCGATATAGAAGGCGGCCTGATAGAGGGCGCCTGGCCCACCCGCGGAAACAATGCGATCGCGCCCTTTTCGCTGATGTGGGTAGGCATGCTGGACGATTGGCGGCTACGCCAACCCGATACCGCGCCGATCATCCGCAACATTCCGCGCATGCGCCGGGTGCTGGACTGGTTTGAAACCTATCGCCTTCCGAGCGGCCTGCGCGGCAAGAACCCGCAATGGAATTTCATCGATTGGGGCGGGCAGCCGGCGACCGACCGCACCGTGTTCCCCTCCTATGGAAAACAGACGGGTGAGACCTGCCTGATGAGCGTCAGCTGGCTGGGTGCTCTGCAACAGGGGGCGGCAATCGAAGCAGCCTTTGGCGATAGTAGCGCGGCCCAACGCTACGCGGCACGTGCCCAGACGGTGAAGGCGGCAATCCGCGATCGCTGCTGGGTCCCCGCGCGCGGTCTTTACGCCGACAATCCCGATGGTGACCGGTTTAGCCAGCATATGAATGCGCTCGCCATCCTCTATGATGTCGCGGACCGGGATGAGGCAGGCGCGATCATCGATCGGATCATGGCCCCCGGCAAAGGCATTGACGCGCCGGAAGGGATCACCAGCGTCAGCTATTATTTCTCCTGGTATCTGGCTCAGGCGCTGGTCCATGCCGGACGGAGCGACCGCTATCTCGACATGCTCAAGACGTGGCGCGATCTGCTGGCGATGAACTATACGACCTGGCCCGAAGAACGTGATGATGCCGGTCAGGGCGGCAAGGGCCATTCGACCCGATCGGACAGTCACGCGTGGAGCGCGCATCCGACCGCCGACCTGCTCGGCATCGTGGCAGGCATCGGCCCCGCCGCGCCGGGCTACGCGAAGCTGAAGGTTGAGCCCATGTTGGGATCATTGAAGAACCTGTCCGCAACCGCAGCCACTCCCCAAGGGCCGGTAAGCGTTCGCTACCGGATTTCGGGGAGTACCCTGAACGCCGAGATCAGCCGACCAGCCGCGTTGCAGGGGGATTTCCTCTGGAATGGCAAGCGCTATCCGCTCACCCGCACGACCACCAAGCTGAAGGTGCCGCTCCGCTAATACGGACCGGCGAACTCAACGCTTCGGGGCGCCCTTTGCCCCGAAGCCGTTGAGGTCGATCCAGCGGAGCAGCGCTTCTCCGCTGCAATCCGGTCGGCTTAACCGGCGGCGTCGCCCCAAACTTGCGCGAAGAAGGGATTGCGCGCCGCCTCTGCTTCATAAGCGGCGGGATCAAGCATGGTGACCGGGCACCAATGGCCACCCTGGAGGTAGAGGCGCGGCGTCATCGTAAAGCGATGGCCAGCAGCCGATTGCCATTCCACCGGTGAGTCCGGGCCATCGAACGCGCTGCCCAGATATTTGCCACCGCGATATTCCGCCGCCGCCTTAAGGTCGTCGGGCCGCCAATCTTCGGGCGATCGGCTTTCGTCATAGCCATGGTCGAGCAAGGTGGGTTCCCGCGAGGGCTGGGCAAAGCGGAAGTCATCCCAGTTGCGGGGAATGGATTCCCATGCTTCCCGCGACCCGAAATAGGCGCGGATCTTTGCTTCGTTATTTGTCGCAAACCAGTTGAGGCTGCCATCGGGCCCTTTGGCCAGCTTTTCGATCTGCTTTGATATGAGGCCGGGCATGAGCTTGGGCACCATGCGCGCTATCCATGGCATGTGGCGCGGCGCTTCTTCGAAATAGTCGTGCAGCGATTGTTCGCGGAACGGGACGAGGGCCTCCAGCCGATCGGAATCGGAATACCATTGACCGTGGAAATTCCGGGTAGCGAACCAGTGCGGTTTCAACACCTTGCGGTAGTTGGGCATGGTTTTTTCCATGAACTCATGGTTCACCACCCGCGAAGAAGCGCCACCGCCCAGATTGTAGAAATTGCGCCAGAATGTGTCGGGCACATCATCGCCGCACAGCGCCGCCATCAGACGGCCGCTGTCGTTGGCGGTGGACCATTCGAACACGCCATTCAGCGGATTGTGAAACATGATGGGGTCGAAAATCTTCCACATCTCGAAATGAGCCATGCCGCTTTGGCGTACCGATGCCCAGTGCGTGATCCCGCTCTGCGCGACAATCGCCTCGCCCTGGGTCTTCGTGACCGCATAATGATCGTAGGCGCTGATCTTGATCGGGTCGCCGGTGCGTCCCCATTGGACGGGCGCGTTGCGGCTGCCAGTTTCGGCGACGGTGCCGATATAGATGAGCCGCGTCTGCTTGGGATCACCCACCGCATGGATCGCGTCGACGATATTCTGCGCGCCGCCTACATTGACGCGGGTAACGACGTCGGCCGGAAGGCGATCTGCGAGTGGCGACACAAGCGCTCCGACATGTAGCACGACGTCGGCGCCTTTTACACCCTCACGGATAGACGCAGGATCGGTAAGGTCCCCCCAGACGATCTCCGCAAGATTGCGACGCTCGACATCCTTCACGACAGGATGCGCCTTTTCCTCGGGTCTCACCAATATCCGAAGGCGAAGTGAATCGGCTTTCGCGGCGATGCGCTTCGCCGTCTCGCGACCCATATTGCCGGTCGCGCCGGTAAGGAAAATAGTCTTGCGGCTGTCGATCATTTCGCTCCCCTCGATATGTCAGGCGTAATCGCACGTTGCCGTTTCTATAACAAGGGCCGGGTTGGTCACGGTATGCGATCCACAGTTGGGATCGCGCGATCGCCGGGTCGATAGGACAAATGGGCAAGAGATTGGCTTGACGGCCAACCCCAACTTCTAAAAGTATCAAGGCAGGGCCGGTTGGATCACCACCGGCCTTTTCGTTATTGGGAATGACCAGGGGTAGGATGATGACGTCACATTTTGGTTTTACGAAGCTTGTTGTGCAGGACCTGGAGGCGATGGGCGCCTTCTACAAGGAAGTCGCAGGCCTGGTCGAAATGGCGCGAGTGCAGGACGCGGTCGGCGATCGCAAGATCGACGAAATCCTGTTCAATGCGACGGGTGAAGGCGGCGCGACTTTCGTGCTCTTCAAATTCCTCGACCGCGATGCCCCTGCGCGGGAAGAGGTGATCTTGGGCTTCCAGACCGACGATCTTGTATCCTTTGTCGAACGGGTCGAAAAAGCCGGTGGCAGCGTGGTGCAGCCGATCGAAGTCAAGGAAGCGCATGGCGTAAAGGTCGCGTTCGTGACCGACCCTGAAGGTCATCTGATCGAGGTTGTTGAGCTTCTGGCCAGATAAGGGAAATGGCGGCATGGGTCACGCCTGCCGCCATATCCGACTAGGTAGCGATTTCAGATCATGGCGCACGCAAGTCCTTGGGTGCGTCCTTGATCTTTCGGGTTGGAGCGCTCCGTTGCCGCCTCAACCGGGCGTAATCTGATGATCTCGAAAAAAGTCGGGCGCATTATGCAATTGCGCGCCTGCGAAGCGGGAAGCTTCGGGGTTGGTCGCCAACCACAGCACCGTATCGGCGGTCTCCTGCGGATCATGGGCCTGCGTGCCGAGGCCCACTTCCGTCTCGGCATCTGCCCATGCCGATCGCAAAGTATCGGTCATGGTGAAGGCAGGCTCGATCAGGAACGCGCTGATGCCGTCGGCCTGATGTTCGAAATTGATGAAGTCGGGGATGAGGTTGAAGGCCGCTTTCGGGCCATTGTAGAAAAGCGCCCCGCCGGTCTGGGTCGGGTCCACAGAAGAGCGCGTCGACATGAAGATCATGCGGCCGCCGCCTTGCTTGATCATTGCCTTCAGCACGAGGCGGCTCAGGTGGAATTGATTGATGAAATTCCCTGCGGTGGCGCGTTCGGCGTCTGCAAGGTCGATGTCCAGAACCCGCTGCATAATGGATGGCCCTTGATAGATGCCATTGTTGACCAACAGGTCTATCCGCCCGGATCGCTGCAGCGTGCCTTCCACAGCGGCATCGATGGACGCCCGGTCGGCAAGGTCGAGGCGCATGCCATAGGCCGTCCCTCCCGCTGCTTCTATTTCGGCGACCGTTTCCTCGATGCTGCCCGGGATCGGGACGCCGCCCATCGCGTCGTGATGGCCGGTTCCGGCAGCCAGCGTTCGGCCGGTGACGACGACCTCGAAGCCCGCGCTGCCTAACGTAAGGGCGATCACCCGACCGATCCCACGGGTGGCGCCAGTGACCAATGCCGTCTTCCGCATCATCGTCCCCTCAATGCCTTTTTTGCTTGCATGGGATGTGCCACCGCGGCCATGTTAATACAATAGACGTTGTTAATGATGACTGCGCTTGGCCGCATGTGGGAGAGGAATATGACTGACGCTCAATTGGCTGGCCGGGCGGCCGTGATCACTGGTGCGGGTGACGGGATCGGCGAAGGCATCGCTCGCCGCTTTGCCGCCGCCGGTGCCGCCGTGATCGTTGCCGACATCAATGTTGAAAAGGGCGAGGCGGTTGCCGCCAGCCTGCGGGAGATGGGCGCGCGAGCTGTTTTCCGACTGTGCGATGTCAAGGATCGCGAGATGATCGTCGGTGTCGTGAAGGCGTGCGTCGAGGAATTCGGATCCATCGATATATTGGTCAACAACGCCTATCGCGGCGAGAATATGGGCCGCATCGAAACGAAGAGCGACGAGACGTTTGAGGAAAATCTGAAATTCAACCTGTACGCCGTCAAATGGTCAATGCAGGCGGCCTTCCCGCATATGCGCCAGCAGGGCTGGGGCAGGGTGATCAACATCGGATCGTTGAATGGGGTCAATGCCCATATCGGCACCGCCGAATATAATGTGGGCAAGGAAGCGCTCCGCGCCTACACGCGCACTGCGGCTCGGGAATGGGCCCGGCATGGGATCTGCGCGAACATAATCTGTCCCGCCGCCGCTTCCGCCAGCTTCCGCAAGTTCGAGGAGCATCAGCCCGAACTCGCCTCACAAGCGGCCGCTGCCAACCCGATGGGACGCATGGGCGATCCGGAAAAGGATATCGGTGGCGTGGCCCTGTTCCTGGCGAGCGAGGACGCCCGCTATGTCACCGGCAATACCCTCTTCGTGGACGGTGGGGCGCATATCAATGGTGTCGCCTGGGCACCCGACCTTGGTCCTGAAGAGTAAGTCCGGCTGAAAGCTTGGTCGTCAGCGCCTTTGTTATCGTTGCGACTATATCGCCGATCCTTCATTTCGCGCCGTTCTGGAACGGGCCTGCCACGCGTCAGCCCAAAATAGTCATCTTATCAGGAGAGTGTAGTTGAAGAGGGTCAGGATGTTGAAGGCGCTCGCCATCACTTCACTATCGATGCTTTTGACGCCGGCGGTATCGGCGGAAACTTCGCAGACACCGGCCAAGTCAGCGATAGATGCGGTTCTGGACAAGAATATCGGCGCGCTGGAGGCATTGTACAAGGATCTTCACCAGCACCCGGAGCTCGGCTTCCAGGAACAGCGGACCGCCAAGCTGCTGGCGGCCAAGATGCGGGCGCTGGGGTTCGAGGTCACTGAAAAGGTCGGCACGACGGGGGTTGTCGCGGTATATCGCAATGGCGCCGGCCCTGTCACACTGGTGCGCACCGACATGGATGCGCTGCCCATGGAGGAGAAGACAGGCCTTCCCTATGCCAGCAAGGCGCAGGCCGTGCTCGACGGCAAGCCGACCTTCGTCGCGCACAGCTGCGGCCATGACGCGCACATGGCCTGGTGGGTGGGAACGGCGCAGACGCTGCTGTCCATGAAGGAACAGTGGAAGGGCACCTTGGTCTTCATTGCGCAGCCGGCGGAGGAAGTGCTGGGCGGGGCCAGTGCCATGGTAAAGGACGGCCTGTTCACGCGCTTCCCGAAACCCGACTATGCGCTTGCCGCGCATATCGCCGGAGCCATGCCAATAGGCATGGTGGTGATGAAGGAGGGCGTGATCCTGTCAGCATCCGATGCCTTGGAAATCGTTTTCCATGGCAAGGGCGCACATGGTTCGGCGCCGAGCTCATCGATCGACCCGATCGTCATGGGCGCGCATTTCGTGTCCGATGTGCAAAGCGTGGTCAGCCGCCAGAAGGATGCAGCCACCTTTGGAGTCATCACGGTCGGCGCATTCCAGTCCGGCACGGTCGGCAACATCATCCCGGATGAGGCGCGATTGAAGCTTAGCCTGCGGTCTTTCACGCCGGAAGTGCGCCAACTGCTGCTGAACGGCGTGGAGAAGACCGCTCACGCCGCCTCGATGATGGCGGGCGCACCCGACCCGACCATCACACGCCTGAATGGCGCGGCAGCCACCCTGAACGATCCGGCACTGGTCGCCCGCATTACGCCCGCTCTGAAATCCGCATTTGGGCAAGGCGTGATATCCATTCCCGCAAACGCGCCGGGCTTTTCCGGTAGCGAGGATTTTTCGGAGTTTGGCGCGGCTGGTATTCCGTCGGCCTATCTGATGATCGGCGGCGACGCGCCGGAAAAGCTGGCGGATTATAAGGCGAAAGGGATCACGCCGCCGACCAACCACTCTCCGCTTTATGCACCGGCGGCTGCCCCCGCGATCCGCAACGGGACCATGGCGCTCGTCATGTCGGTGCTGGCGATCAACGGAGTGGCGGAACACTGAACCCCTTCAGCTGCGCGATGGGCCGGATGGGAGCTTGAACAGCGGAGGGGGATCGCCCAACTAGGGAACTCTCCAGTCCTTCGGGACGATCCGACCAAGAGTAGCCATGACCTCGCCCAATCCCCTTCTTGCCGACACTGACCTGCCTGACTTCGCCGCCATCAAGGCCGCCCATGTGGTCCCCGCGATCGAAGAGGCGATCGAGCAGCATCGCGCTGCCATCGCGCGGATTACCGAAGGGCAGGCGGACGATTTTGGCAGCGTCATATTGGCGGCGGAGCGGGCCGACTTCGTCCTGTCGCGGGCATGGTCGCCGATTGGTCACCTGGCGGGAGTCGCTGACACGCCCGAGCTGCGCGAAGCCCATGCTCAGGCACAGGCGCTGATGACCAGTTACCTGATGGAAGCAGGGCAGAACCGAGCGCATCATGATGCTGTCGCGCGTGTGGCAGCGCGGCCTGACTTTGCCGGTCTGGCGCCTGCGCAGAAGCGCGCGGTCGATCTGGCGCTGCGGGCCTTCCGCCTCGCCGGTGTGGCGCTGGAAGGCGAAGCGCGCCAGCGCTTCCTCGACATTGGCGTGGCGTTGAGCGACCTCAGCACCCGCTTCGGCAACGCCGTCCTCGATGCGACAGAGGCGTGGAGCGAACATGTCACCGACGAAGCGGCACTCGCCGGTGTGCCGGAAAGCGACAAGGCAATTTTGGCGGCCTATGCACAGGAAAAGGGGCTGGCTGGCTGGTTGATCACCCTGCGCCAGCCAAGCGTGCTGGCGGTCCTGCTTCACGCCGATGATCGGGCGCTGCGGGAGCGTGTCTATCGTGCCCATAATACGCGCGCGTCCGATCAGTCGGATGACCGCAGCCATGACAATAGTGAGCGGATCGACCAGATCATGGCGCTGCGGCATGAAGCGGCGCAGATATTGGGCTTCAACGATTCCGCCGCGCATTCGCTGGAAACCAAAATGGCGGCGGACGCGGATGAAGCGCTCGCCTTTCTCGACGACCTTGCCAAGCGCGCGCGCCCGGTCGGCGAGAAGGAACTGGAAGAAGCACGCGCCTTTGCCGCTGAACATTTCGGCCTGACCGAGCTCTATCCCTGGGACCTGTCTTATGTCGCCGAAGCGATGCGGCGAACCTTGCACGGCGTCGATCAGGAAGCGCTGAAGGCTTATTTCCCGCTGCCACGCGTGTTGGCGGGCACAGAGAAACTGATCGAGCGACTGTTCGATGTGCGCCTGGTCGAGCGGGCCGGTGTGTCGACCTGGCACCCCGACGTCCTGTTCTATGATGTGCAGGACAAGGATGGCGAGATCGTCGCAGGGGTGTATCTCGACCTGTTCGCGCGGGGCGGCAAGCGGGGCGGTGCCTGGATGGATGTGTGCCGGGCGCGTTTCCGCGACGCGGATGCCTTCCACCGGCCGATCGCCTATCTCACGACTAATTTCGCGCCGCCTGCCGGGGATCGTCCATCGCTCGTGACCCATAATGACGTCGTGACGCTGTTCCATGAGTTCGGCCATGTGCTGCATCATTTGCTGACGGAGGTCGATCTGCCTTCAGTCGGCGGCATTTCGGGCGTCGAATGGGACGCGGTCGAACTGCCAAGCCAGTTCATGGAAAATTTCGCCTGGGAAAAGGATACGCTGATCGGGCTGTCCGGCCATGTGGATACAGGCGAGCCGTTGCCTGAGCCATTGTTCGATCGCCTGCTCGCGGCGCGTCAATTCCAGGCTGGGCTCGCGATCCTGCGCCAGATCGAATTCGCCACCTTCGACCTGATGTTGCATCGCGACTATGACCCTGCCCAAGGCTCGCGGGTGATTGAGACGCTGGAGCGGGTGCGCGCGGCAGTCGCCATCGTCCGTCCGCCTGAGTGGAACCGCTTCGCCCATGCTTTCAGCCACATATTCGCGGGCGGATATGCGGCGGGCTATTATTCCTATCTTTGGGCCGAACTGCTGTCGGCAGACGCTTTCGAGATTTTCTCCCACGCCGATCTGCCTGGGGGTGGAGCCAGCGCGTTCCGCCGGGAAATTCTGGCGGCGGGTGCGAGCCGCCCGGCTGCGGACAACTTCCGCGCCTTCGCGGGCCGCGCCCCGGAAGTCGACGCCTTGCTTCGCTCGCGCGGACTGGCAGCTTAGCGGAAGGGCAATATAGCAATGGCAGACCCTCTTCTCGTCAGCTGCCCCTCATGCGCCGCGCTCAACCGCGTGCCGCAGGAGCGGCTGGGCAAGGGGAACTGCGGACGGTGCAAGCAGGCCTTGTTCCAGGGGCGACCGATTACGCTCACCAGCGGCAACTTCTCCCAGCATGCCGTCAGCAGCGACATACCGCTGCTCATCGACTTCTGGGCTGGATGGTGCGGGCCGTGCCGCCAGATGGCGCCTGCGTTCGAAGCTGCCGCTGCGCAGCTGGAGCCGCGCGTCCGGCTGGCCAAGGTCGATACGGAAGCGGAAGCTGACCTTGCCGCGCGTTATGCGATCCGCAGCATTCCTTCGCTCGTGATCGTGCATAAGGGCCGGGAAATTGCCCGCAATGCCGGAGCGATGCCCCTGGCTGCCATTGTCAGCTGGGCACGGCAGCATCTGCCTGCCTGATCAGGCGGGTTCCTTGACACGCTGGACGATGCTGCTGGCCAGTTTGGGCGCGACTTCTGCGAGATGATCGAAGTGCGTTTCGAAGGAAGCCATGCCCTGGCTCATGGATCGGACCTCCGCTTCCAGGCCTTGCAGCCCTGCTTCTGGCAGTAGCGCTTCTATCACGTCCCAGGCTGACCAGCCTTCACGGCTCGTCATGCGCAACATCTGGCCGCGTCGACTGGCGACGGCGGAGGTGATGCGGGAGGATGCCGAGCCGGGCGTCATGATCGTTACATGCGCAATCGGCTCCAGCAGATAGGGGGAAGCGGCGGCCAGTGCCTCGCTCATCGCGATACGCCCAGCCGTGCGAAAGGCTAGCTCGGAACTATCGACGCTATGGAATGAGCCATCCACCAACGTAGCCGCGACATCGACCACCGGGAAACCGAGGGGACCTTTTGCGAGGGCGTCCTGTACGCCCTTTTCGACGGCGGGTATCCATTGTTTGGGAATGGCTCCGCCTGTAATCCGTTCGTCAAAGCGGATGCCTTCGCCGCGTTCCAGCGGATGCACCTCCAGCACGACATCGCCGAACTGGCCATGCCCGCCGGACTGCTTCTTATGCCGCCCGCGCTGCGTCACGGATTTGCGGACCGATTCCCGGTAGGCGATCGTTGGTTGCTGCACCGCGACGGACACGCCATAGCGGCGTTTGAGGCGGGCCAGCACAACGTTCAGATGCTCGTCACTCACGCCATGCAGCAGCGTTTCGCGCGATGCTTCGTCCTGGCTCCAATGGAGGGCATGATCCTCCTCGGCCAGCCGATTGAGCGCGGTGGACAGGCGCACCTCATCCTTGTGATCCTTGGCGGCAATGGCGATGGCACAGTTGGTGGCCGGGCGATCGGCGGGCAGAGCGTCACCACGGGGCCTGGCCGCAATGCCTATCAGATCGCCTGCCTTGGCCGTGTCCACTTTCGCAATGCCCAGCACCGCGCCTGGATCAGCGGAGGATATCTTGGCGGTGGCGCTGCCCTGAAGCGCGAACAGGCCGCCCGCGCGCAAGGCCTGACCCGCGCTATCCTGCAACTCGGCGCCGTCTGCCAGATTCCCGCCGAACAGTCGCGCAATGGCGAGACGGCCGACCGTGGCGGCATGGGAAATCTTCAGAACTTGCGCCGCCGGAAGGTCGATCCCGAGCCGCTCGGCAGTCTGGTCCGGTGAAGGCGTGTCGTGGCGCAGCATCTTGAGCAACCTGCGAATGCCAAAGCCATTGGCGGCGGAGCCGAACAGCACGGGCACGATGAGACCGCTCGCGGTCTCCTGCGCCAAATCGGCGAAGATGGTCTCAAGGCTTGGCTGCTCATCCGACAGAAGCT